>JAGQSZ010000007.1 GCA_020439285.1 Microthrixaceae bacterium | reverse complement strand
TTGGTTCACTAGGCCGGTTCGCTTGACGGCCAAATGGTGACCGGAATCCCAAGATCGCTCGCTATTGAATCAGGATGGTTGGTGGTGCCGATATCTCGGTCGGACGTCATCCACCAGGATTCCCGGATCGGCCTCGACGACAGCAGGAATGGCTGCGAGAGCCGCTCGAACCGAGCCGGTGGTGATTGGATCGGGACCTCCGTCGACGGGGTCGAACTCGATCTGCAGGCGCATCGGAGTCGGACGTCCGGTGATTTCGGCGGTGTAGCTGGCATCGCCCTTGAATCCACCGAAGGGAAGATCCTCGCCCCTGAAGGTAACGGCGTCACCGAGGTACCAGCACTCCTCGTTGGTGAAGAAGTGGCGGTCACCCAGATAGCCGCGGTGGACCAGATGGACAGCACCCGCGGTACCCGCGGCAATCTCGGTGCTTCCGATCGTGACGTCACGATCGCTCGGAACGCCACGGAACGACCGCTCCACTCGCACGTCAGCCGGAGCGGCATCGAAGAGCGCCTCGGCGACATTGACGATCACGTCCCCGTAGTAGATATCTCCGCCCATGGCGACGGGATGATCAGAGGTCACCTCGTCGAGCGGCTTGCCGAGTCCGAGCGCACCAAGGCCACCCCACATCGAGTCCGGTGCGCCGGAGAAGTTCGCGGCCTCGACGAAGCGAATGTGGTCGACCTCGTCGAGCGCTTGGGCCAGGGTCAGGATGACCCGTTCAACCATGAACGTCGGGTGCACACCGGTGCCGTGCAAGGTCGCTCCACCCCGTTCGGCGGCCTCGATCAACTGCGTTGCGGTGGCACGTTTGGGTGAGAGAAAGTTGACCGCGGAAGGGCTGTGATAAGCGGCGGTCGACACGACATTGATTCCAGCCCCCAACAGAGTGATGACATCGTCATCGAGGCCCTTGTAAATCGACGCGGCAGCAGGGGTCAGGACCACGCAATCGGGGGCCAACTCTAGCACCGCTTCGGTCGTGGTCACCACTGGAACGCCACGGATGCCGTCGGGTCGGTCCTTGCGGGCCTTCACTGCGACGACCTAGAAGTCAGAGCCAGCGAGTGCCGTCCGCAAGACAGCTCGACCGACCTGACCGGGACCCCATATGACGATGCGATACGACATGGGGAGACAATATAACTTGCAAACTGTAACTTACGACCCATAAGGATCCTCCACGAGGTCTCCGTGGATCGGAGGTATCTCTCATGGGAACGTCTCGGTGAGTTCTCAGGTTCCTCCAAGCTGTGGCCCCGAGAATGGGGACGTTGAGTTCACATCTCCAAGGAGTTTCGATGGTCGGTCCCGATCTAGTTCCCGTACCGAGTGCGCAGTTGATGCAAGTGCCGGAGGCGGGTGATCCGACGGTTGGCCCAACTGACCACTTTGAGAACCTGGCAACTCTGACGCGTGACCTTGCGAGTTTCGTGATGCCGTATCAGTTCGCGATTCGTGAGATCACGACCAAGTTGGAAATCCTTCGTGACGAGTTCGCATACGTTCACGACTACAACCCGATCGAACACGTCGAGTCTCGGGTGAAGAGTCCGACAAGCATCGTCGAAAAGGCGCGACGTCGCGGCTGTCCAATGGACTTGGAAGCAATCAAGCATCAGATCCGCGATGTCGCTGGGGTGCGGGTCGTGTGCAGCTTCGAGGCTGATGTGTACTCAGTGTTCGACATCCTCTCTCGTCAGACCGACGTCACGGTTGTCGAGGTGGAGGACTACATCAGCGAACCCAAGCCGAACGGCTATAGGAGTCTGCATGCGATCGTCCAGATCCCGGACTTCTTGTCGTCCGGTCCGCAGATCATAGATGTCGAACTGCAGATGCGGACGGTAGCGATGGATTTCTGGGCGACCTTGGAGCACAAGATCTATTACAAGTACGACCGATCAGTTCCTGAGGGCCTCTTGGCTGAACTCCACAACGCGGCGATCACGGCTGCGGAGCTCGACAATCACATGCAACGACTCCACCACGAGATCAAGGGACTGCCGGCCTGATCGAAATCCGAACGATGATGCGATAGGGCACGGCACGTGGATATAACTTGCAACCTGTAACTTACATGGCATAAGTTCCCTTCATGGGATCGTCTTCTCGCATGTCGGCACCGCAGCGGCGAGAGCAACTGCTTGATCTGTGCGCCCGGATCGTGGACGTCGAGGGATTCCATGCCGCCACCCTCGACAGAGTGGCGAACGATGCCGGCGTGTCCCGAACAGTGCTCTACCAACACTTCGGCGGACTCGACGGTCTCTTCGACGCGGTGATCGAACGAGCGACTGACCGTGCCGGTGAAGCACTGACAGCTGCAACGGCTGACTGGTCAGCGGTCTCGCCGGTCGAAGCAATGGCACGGGTTCTCGACGCGGTCGATGCTGACCCTGCCACATGGCGAATGTTCCTCGTTCTACCCCCGGCAGGTCCGCCGGCTTTGGCCGAGGCACTGGAACGAGCCCGTGCCGAAATCCGCCGCTATGTGATCGAGACTCTCGGCGGGGGAGTCAGCGAAACAGACAGTGTGAGCGACCCAGACCTAGCCGCCCGCCTGATGCAGGCAGTGGCTGATGAACTGGTCCGCCTGCGGCTGGCAGATCCCGCGATCTTCACCCATGAACGACTGCTGGATCAGTACGGGGCGATGGTCAAACCGCTCATGGGTCGTCCGGCTCGACGTGGATCAAAACGCACGACCTGACAATCACGACCCGACAATCACAAGGAGACGCCGTGCCGATCGAACAAACTTGGACAGCGTTGGTCGAGAGTCTTCGACAAGCTGGTGAGAAGGTCGCGGCGAACACCGCCGATCTGGATGACGCCGAGCGGGCTGATGGTTACAGGGCGCTGTTGCGAGCGTTCAACAACCAACTCGGTCGTTTCGAGGTGGACTTGGAACGTCCGGAACTGGTGCCCTTCAACGGTTGGCGCCAGAAGTTCTTCATGGACAACCCGGACTTCCGGTACTGGGTCGCGGATGTGCGCGACGACCGGCGCTACCGAATTACGGGGACGGTTGGTGACGCCGTTTACCAATCGATCACTGCGTATTCCGGTATCCCGCTTGCTGCCAAAGCGGCCGGGCGGATCGACAGTGACACGATCAACGTCGATGCAGATGGCCGCTTCGAAGTGATCGTGTCTCAAGAGCAGCCCGAGTCCGGCGACTGGCTGCAGATGGAGGAGGGTGCGAACGTCGTCTGGGTTCGTCACTTCCATGACGATGTGGCCCACGACCAACTCGGGACCGCCTCGATCGAGCCTCTCGATCCTCCGAGTACGCCGGCAGAATTCGACACCGCCGACCTGGAGGAACGAATTGGTCGTCTGGGATTCCTGATGAACTTCGTTCCCGACGTATGGGCATCGAGTCTGAACGAGGAGATCGAGCGTCCCAACGAGTTGCGTCACTGGGCCGAGATGGCAGGAGGAGCGGTCTACACCGAACCGGGCATTCACTACGTGCGCGGCTCGTGGCAACTCGAAGCTGACGAAGCGCTCGTCATCGAGGGTTCTGTGGTGCCATGTAGGTACTGGAATATTCTGTTGTACAGCCGGTTCCTGAACTCGCTCGACTACCGCTCCCGCCAGGTTTCGCGAACGTCTGGCAACTCACGGATCAACGGAGACCGGTTCAGTTTCGTCATCTCCGCGCGAGATCCCGGCGGAGCCCACGACTGGCTCGATACCGAAGGCAGGGACTTTGGTCTGGTGGTGATGCGCTGGCTCCAGCCCCAGGGTGATGTGCCGCTGCCCGAGGTTCGTCGCTGTTCGATTGCTGAACTGAAGGGTTGATCAATGACCTGGACTGCACCATCACGCTCCGACGATGCCCACACCCTCTATGCCATGGCGGAGGCGGACCGGTCGACGAACCCGAAGTCCTACTCCTTGGATCCAGCTGAGGTCATCGAACGAGCCGTAGCCGCAGGCGGTTCGGTCGACGAGTTCGTGGGTGACTGGCGAACTGGCCTCGAACATTTCTGCGGATCCGCCGCCGAGGACGGTCGACTCAACGCGCTCGGTGCCCGAGCGATCGGTGAACAGGCCGTATCCAAACTCATTGCAGGTGCAAAAGGTGCCGCCAGAATCGATGAGGATCCGAGCATTGCCACAAAGGAGTTGCTCCCGCCCATCGTGATCACCGGTGGCTGGCGCACGGGCACGACTTTCCTGTTCCGTCTGCTCGCCACCGACCCGCGCCTTCGTGCCCTGTTGCCAGTCGACCTCACTCAGCCCTGGCGTGTCGCTGGACTGACCGCAACAGAACGCGAGGAACTCCTGGTCAAGCTGGACGAGACGCCCTCGCCGTTGCATTTTCTCAATCCGACACTCCGCTCGGTCCACGATCACGGAAACCGGCTGCCCGAGGAGTGCGTCCTCGCCATGGGTGTGGACCTGCGGAGCTGGGGCCCGTCATCCACAGTTCGACTCGAGAGCTACTCGACCTGGTTGGCGGGCGAGGACCTCGGTCCCTCCTACCGGGCGTACCGACGGCTGCTGCAGTTGTTGGACGACGGCGACGGTCGCAGGTTCGTCCTCAAGGCCCCCGCTCACACGCCTGAACTACGAACCTTGGTCGACACCTTCCCCGGTGCGGTAGTGGTGCACCTTCATCGCGACATTGTCGAGACCATCGCGTCCGGAGCGTCACTGTTCGCCGTGTTCCGCTCCACCTTCAGTGACGAAGTCGATCCGGTGGACGTGGGCCGGTTCCAAACCGATCAGACCGAATTGTGGCTCCGTCGGGCCGCGGCATACGCCGACGACCCGCACTCCCAGGGAGCCACGATCATCGACTTGGCATACAGCGATCTGGTCGCTTCGCCGACAACTGCCATCGCCCGGATCTACGAGGCGGTCGGCATCGAAGCCCCCGCAGACCCGGAGGCATTCGTCGACGCCTACCACCGGGCAAGACCCCGCAACGAACACGGCGCGCACCACTACGCACCCGGGGACTTCGGTCTCGATCCCGGCTTGATCCGTGAACGTTTCGCGTTCGCTGACCGGTGGCAGACATGACTCTGTCGCATCTCCAACGGCTCGAGGCCGAGAGCATTCAGATCATGCGGGAGGCCGTGTCCGAGAGTGAACGCCCCGTGATGTTGTACTCGGTGGGCAAGGACTCCTCGGTCATGTTGCATCTGGCGATCAAGGCGTTCTATCCGTCGCTGCCGCCGTTTCCGTTGATGCACGTGGACACCACGTGGAAGTTTCGTGCGATGTACGAGTTTCGTGATCAAAGGGTCGCCGAGACGGGCATGGATCTGATCGTGTATCAGAACCCGGATGCGAGGGACCGTGGGATCAATCCCTTCGATCACGGATCGGCGATGCACACCGATCTTTGGAAGACCGAGGGACTCAAACAAGCGCTCGATCTGCACCGTTTCGACCTGGCATTCGGCGGCGCTCGGCGTGACGAGGAGAAATCGCGGGCCAAGGAACGGGTGTTTTCGATCCGTTCCGACCAGCATCGTTGGGATCCAAAGGCTCAGCGTCCCGAGTTGTGGTCGCTGTACAACGCTCGGAAAGCGCCCGGGGAGTCGGTGCGTGTGTTCCCGCTGTCCAACTGGACCGAGCTCGATATCTGGCAGTACATCTACCGCGAAGACATTCCGATCGTGCCGTTGTATCTGGCTGCGCAACGTCCCGTTGTTGAACGTGACGGCACGCTGATCATGGTGGATGACGATCGGATGCCGGTCGATCCAAATGAGGTCACGCACCGCTCGGTGCGTTTCCGAACGCTCGGCTGTTATCCGCTGACCGGAGCGATCGAGTCCCAAGCTTCAACACTGACGGAGATCATCCAAGAGATGCTTCTCGCCACAAGTTCTGAACGGCAGGGGCGTGTGATCGATCACGACTCGACAGGATCGATGGAGAAGAAGAAGCAGGAGGGGTATTTCTGATGGCCCACGTGCATGACGAACTCCTCGAGCGTGACATCGAGGCCTATCTCGGCCGCCATGAGAACAAATCGATGTTGCGTTTCATCACCTGTGGCAGCGTCGATGACGGTAAGTCGACCCTGATCGGGCGACTGTTGTACGACTCGCACCTGATCTTCGAAGACCAGTTGGTAGCCCTCGAGAGCGACTCACGCAAAGTCGGAACGCAGGGTGACGCGATCGATTTCGCGTTGCTGGTCGATGGGCTCGTCGCCGAACGCGAACAGGGGATAACGATCGATGTCGCGTACCGGTTCTTTTCGACCGAGCGACGCAAGTTCATCGTCGCCGATACCCCGGGTCACGAGCAGTACACGCGCAACATGGTCACCGGCGCGTCCACCGCGGATCTAGCAGTCATATTGATCGACGCTCGCAAAGGAGTGTTGACCCAGACCAGACGGCACAGCTACCTGGTGTCGTTGTTGGGGATTCGTGAGGTGGTGGTAGCGGTCAACAAGATGGACCTCGTCGACTGGTCCGAAGAAACCTTCCGCTCGATCGAAACCGACTACGCGACGTTCGCTGCAGAACTCGGTATCGACAACGTGACCTGCATCCCACTGTCCGCGTTGCTCGGCGACAACATCACAAGGCCTTCTGTTGAGATGGACTGGTACAGCGGGCCGACGCTGCTGGAAACCCTCGAGACCGTCGAAGTAGCGGACGATGTGATCAACGGTCCATTCCGGATGCCAGTCCAATGGGTCAACCGACCGGACCACACTTTCCGGGGATTCTCGGGTCAGATCGTTGGAGGTCGGATCCAACCCGGAGACCCGGTTCGTGTTCTTCCGTCGGGACAGACCAGCACCGTGTCACGAATCGTCACCGCGGATGGTGACCTCGAAGAGGCCGTTGCAGGCCAGTCCGTCACGATCGCGCTCGACGACGAGATCGACATCTCGCGTGGTGACGTGATCGCGAGCGGCGACGCTCCTCCAGCGGTAGCTGATCAGTTCGAATGCCAACTCGTGTGGATGTCCGATGACGAACTCCTGCCGGGCCGTCCGTATCTGTTGAAGATCGGCACCCGGACTGTCACAGCGACCGTCACCCGACCCAAGTACTCGATCAACGTCAACACGCTCGAACACACAGCCGCCGCGGCCTTGGAACTCAACGAGATCGGTGCGTGCAACATCAGTCTGGATCGGGCGATCCCATTCGACCCCTACAGCGAGAACCGCGAGATGGGCGGGTTCATCCTCATCGACAGGTTCACCAACGCGACCGTCGGCGCCGGAATGCTCAACTTCGCTCTGCGTCGAGCGGACAACATCCACTGGCAGTCCCTCGCCGTTGACAAGGCATCGCGATCGAAGTTGAACATGCAACGACCGGTCATGGTCTGGTTCACAGGCCTGTCCGGCGCAGGCAAGTCAACCGTCGCGAACCTGGTCGAACGACGTCTCCATGGACTCGGGCTCCGCACCTATCTGCTCGACGGTGACAACGTGCGTCACGGACTCAACCGCGACCTGGGGTTCACCGACGCCGACAGGGTCGAGAACATTCGCCGAGTCGCCGAAGTAGGAGCGTTGATGGTCGACGCCGGACTGATCGTGTTGTCGTCGTTCATCTCGCCATTCCGAGCGGAACGACTCATGGCTCGCGAACTGCTTGACGACGGTGAGTTCATCGAAGTGTTCGTCGACTCGGGACTCGACGCCGCTGAGGAACGTGACCCCAAAGGTCTCTACGCCAAAGCCCGTAGGGGAGAACTGGTGAACTTCACGGGCATCGACTCGCCATATGAACCGCCCGAGAACCCAGAGATCCACCTGGACACCAGCGGAGCGGTCACCCCCGAGGACTCCGCTCTCAAAGTCGTCGACTATCTGCGGTCAGTCGGAGTGTTCGACTAGCCAGCCACGCCCGTGTTGTTGGGGCGGGCTCTCCCTGGAGTCTGTGTTTAGGCGAGACCTAACTGAGTTCTAACTCTCTTCTAATCCACATGTGTTCAGATGATGGCGATGTCTCTGTCGCAGTTTCGTGAGCTGGTGATTCATACGAGACCAACGAGTGGGCTTACGCGCTCGACGGTTCGGCGTCGTAGTCACGTCGCGACGGTCGTAGTTGTGTTGATCGCCATGGTGATTGCGGGTTGCGCCGCTGACCACGGCGCTGGTGGTGGTGGGAGCTCCGAATCAGCGAGTGGATCAAGCGATCGTCTCGCCAGAGGATCTAGTTCTCACACGCTTGACTTCCATGGCGTGACACGGTCCTATCGCACTTACGTCCCGGCTTCGGTTGGTCCATCTGAGCCGGTCCCGATGGTGATGATGTTGCACGGTGGTTTCGGTTCTGACGAGCAGGCCGAACGTGACTACCGCTGGGATTCCAAAGCTGACAGCGAAGACTTCATTGTCGTCTATCCAAACGGGCAAGGCGGGGCATGGAACGCTGGAACGTGCTGTGGGAGTCCTGCCAAAGATGATGTCGATGACGTCGGCTTCATCACTAAAGTGGTTGAACAGGTAAAGGGCCGATCCCATATCGATCCCAACCGCATCTTCGTGACCGGCATGTCCAACGGAGCGATGATGGCTGAACGGCTGGCGTGCGAAACGGATCTGTTCGCTGCGGCCGCGTCAGTGGCGGGTGCACAGGTGGTTCCCTGCGATGACCCCGCTCCGATTTCGGTCCTGCATATCCACGGTGCTACCGATTCCAGTGTTCCGATGGACGGCTCGCCCGGCGACGGCAAAGGACACGTTCCCGACCACGAGGCGATCCAGGCGAGTTTCGACAGATGGCTTCAAGTCGATGACTGCGGTGATCCGACCACAAAGATCGCCGGTGATGTCACGTCCCAGACAGCGACATGTGCCGATCAACGAGCCGTTGAGCTGATCACAGTCGCTGGTGCTGGACACCAGTGGCCCGGGTCGGTCAAGAAGCGCCCCGGCCTGTCGAAACTCCTCGGGATCGACGAACCCTCGGATGCGCTGAACGCAACCGATGTGATCTGGCAGTTCTTCGCGGCTCATCCGAAGTCTGATTGATCTGGGTTAGCGCTCGCCACCAATTCGAGTTTTCGTGTCGCCAGCTTTGACTGTCACAGTGGCCCGACATCATGGCCAACATGACTACATGCACCTTTTGCAATCACGAAATGACAACCGGCGCTAGCTGCACAGTGGAGACCCTCCACCTAGACGGCGTGCCCTTCGATGTTGCTCCTCATCGCGGTCGCGATGAGTGCGGCGACTGTGGAGTCGCGCCGGGCGGTTTCCATCACATCGGATGCGACATGCAGGGATGCCCGCGTTGTGGGGGCCAACTCTTGATGTGTGGCTGCCCGTGGGACGGGCTGCGCGACGATGTCGAAGACTTCGATGACCTCGACGACTTGGACGACTTGGACGACTTGGACCTATCGGTCGAGGTCGGACCCGGCGGGTGAGGGGCCGCTGGCTGAACGAGCGCCGTGGACCCTCGTTCGCGGCGCCTTCGCCACCGCCCTTTGCGACTTTTGTGGAGTTCGCGTTGCTCAGCAACCGAAACTCCACAAAAGTCCGCCATCGCTTTGGGAAGCCATTCGCTGGCTCCTCAGCAGTAGTTCCCACCCAGTGAGCCAGTGCCGCTAGAAACTACTGACATGGTCGCACTTGAATCTCGTGATGGCATCCACGTTCTTGTCCTCGGTGACGACGAGAACCGGTTCAGCCCTGGATGGATCGACTCGTTCGAAACCGCTTTGGACAGCGTCATGGAATCGCCAGCACCGCTGGTAACAGTCGGAGAGGGCAAGTACTACTCGAACGGACTCGATCTCGATTGGGTCGCAGCCGATGAGTCTCGGCTGCAACCCTATGTAGCTCGGGTCCAGTCGCTGCTAGCTCGAGTGTTGACTCTCGGTGTGCCGACCGTTGCTGCAGTCAACGGGCATGCGTTCGGAGCAGGGGCGATGCTCGCAATGGCTCACGATTGGCGAGTGATGCGATCAGACCGTGGCTACTTCTGTTTCCCCGAGGTTGATATCGGGATTCCGTTCACCTCGGGGATGGCCGCATTGATCCAAGCGAAGCTCACCCCGCGAGCCGCGGTCGATGCCATGACGACAGGTCGACGTTGGACCGCGCCTGACGCAGTAGCCGCAGGACTCGTAGATGGACAAGCGACACAAGACGAACTCCTCGACACGGCTGTCGCTCGGGTCGCTGGTCTGGAGAACAAGGACTCCGCGACGTTGGCTGCCATCAAGGTCGGCATGTTTGGCGAGGTCCGAGATCGCCTGGAGTCGCTCGAACCGTAAGCCGGTTCTGACCCACGGCTTGGTCCACACAAACGCCACAAGCACCTGACGCGGTACACCTCGAGTTGGCGGATCAACCTGCGTCGTCGGTCTCGGGTTGATCGTCACGTACGGGAATACCGAGTTCAGCCATCCGTGCGATGTAGTGCTCGCGAGCAGAGCGAGCCTGGCCACGTGCTCCAAGCGCTCGAAGCGACTCGATCAGGGCCAGATGGGATGGCTCATCGAAAGGATCCAGCTCAACAAGACGGCGCAGAGTCTCCGAGGCCAACAAATGGTTATCGTCATCGGAGGCCCGCGACGCCAATGCGCGCAGCAGATTCGTGAACGCAGCAGTGGTAGTCGAGCGCAACCCTTCGGCCCACTCCTCATAGGGCTCATCGGGCATCGCTTCGCCTTGGTATGCACCGATGGCTGCTTGAAGTAACTCAGTAGCGTTGTTGCGTTCTGATCTGTGGGCTTCGAGCGCTGCAGCGGCTTCGTCGAGGAACGTCTCCACATCAAGGTCAATGGCGTCGATCACCAAACAGAGCGCCCCCGCATCGGCCCGTATGAGTGCTTCAGGAGACAGTGACCTGCTTGGATCCAGTGCTCGCCGAACGGTCGAAACCGCTACCGCCAGACGATTGCCCAACTCAGTTGGGTCTTCGTCAGGCCAAAGCATCGCCATCACCTGTTCCCGGGCCATGGGTGCGCCGCGGCGAGCGACGAGGATCTTGAGTAGTGATCGGGCCTTGCGTGAGGTCCACCGTGCTCGCTCCCCGTCGACGGTGCGCACGTCGAAGGTCCCGAGAACGGATATACGGGCCCGGCGGTCGCTAGGACGTGAAGAATCGTCGGTCCGGGCTGGCGTGACCGATATGACAGGGTCTGGCCCATCGAGGTTGAACTCGCTCAGGGCCTTGATCCGTTGATCGAAGACCGTGAGACCAAGCCCAGTCGCGGTTGCAACTGCTTCAGCGTAAAGCGCTTTGATGCGCTCGCGGTCGCTCGACCCCGTGGCGATGAGAACCTCTGCCAGAGCAAGTTGAGAATCCGTAAGCCATGGCCGGGCACCCATTCGGGCAGCAATCATCATGGCCCTCTCGAAGTGGGCGATTCCTTCATCGACACGGCCCAATCGAATAGCCAAGTGACCGAGGGGACGGGCAACGATCCCGAAACACGCCGCGCCCATGCCAATTGGTACGGCACGGTCAGAGTAGGGAAGGAGAGCGTCACGTACCCGGGTGGCGAGTTCGTCGTCACCCACAGCGACAGCGATATCGGCCATCGTGAACAGGTTCAACAACGTGTGCATGCCCCCTGGAATAGCTTCAGGGTCGGGCAGAGAACTCAGGAGCCCTCTGGCCGTCTCGGGGCGATTGTCGTCAAGAGCAATCCACGCGACCACCGCAGGCCACAGTGGGTTCTCCGGTTCGGCGTGCATCAGGTCGACATATATCGGTTCGAGTTCAACCAGACGGCCCTGAAGCCACAACGCCACCCCGTACTGACCCGTGTAGACCCCGAACCCGTCAGGATCTTGTAACTGTTGGGACAAGGCGAAGCACTGTTCCGCCAGGTGCTCCGCATCGAGGGCGCGTCCGTCGAGCATCGCCCGCATGCATCGGAACCACAGAACATGCCGAGCGAACCGCATTTCACCGATCGCCGAAATGTTCCGATCTTGGGCGGCCAATTCGGCGTCCAACTCGCGGACGTCGCCGGCCTCAAGCAGAGCGCTCTTGAGTAGGAACCTTCCGCGTACGACCAGATCGCGCTCCCCGGAACTCTCGGCCAGAGCGATGATCTCGCGACTCGATCGAAGACGTCGCGAAAGCGTCCTTGGCCCCAGGTCCACGAGTTGTTCAGCGACGAGCGCCATGCCGATCGTCTCAGGGTCGCAAGTTCGTCGAGCCATCTCCAGGGCCTGAGCGGCGATCTGTTTCCGGTCCTGTGCGAGCGGCTCAGCTGCAACCAAGTTGGCGAGCAAACGCGCTCGAAGCGGCGAATCGCCATCACTCAGACCAGCGAGAGCCGAGCGGCACTCTTCGGCTCTTTCAATCTGCACCAACGGATCTGCATAAAAGGAGATCCCATGTCGGGCAGCGGCGCGGGCCACCGACAACTGGTTGCCCGTTTCCCGGGCTGCATCAAGTGCCTGTCGATAAACGGGTTCCGCAGCAACCGTTCCCTTGGTTCTCTCCAACGCGCCAGCGAGGGCAAAGGAGACCTCGAAGCGTGCCTCTGCCTGGTCAATGTCATCGTCGAGCAGTTCAAGTGCACGGTTGAGATGCGTGATGGCATCCTCGTGAGCGAATGACTTCGTGGCCACCGCGGCAGCTTCCCTGCACGCTGTGACCGCCGCCAGTCGGTGCTGGTGCCCGGCACGACAGAGATGATGGGCTTGTTGCGCGATGGGTGCGCCTGTAGCAGCGGCCAAGAGCGCCGCGGCCAGATGTAGGTCCTCTGTTCGATCCGGAGCAACCACAGCGTCAACGGCATCTGCGACCAGACCATGAGCCAATCGCATGCCTTCAGCCTCGATGAGCCCGGCGGTTCGGAGCGAGGCCGCAAGATCGATGACCTGATCGACACCCAACCCCAACAATGCGGAGGCTGATGTGTGCGTGGCAGCCTCGCCGAGCACCGTCAGAGCTGCGAGCAGATCGAACGATTGGGCATCAATGGTTCCGATTCGAGAACTGAGCACTTCACCGAGAGCCGAGGCAGCGGGTCCGGTCGATCCACCAACGGCATGCCCTTCACCCCTCGAGGAACTGGCTTCCGCTGCGACCTGAGCCTTTGAACGCATCAGGTGCTGGATGTGGAGTGGATTTCCGCCGGTCACTGCCCGAATCCCCGGTGCCTCTTCGATTCCCCCCACCATGTCGGTGACTGCCTGAAGATCGAGGCCATCCAGGTCGATGGCACGACCGATGGAAATGAGAGACTCGATATGGTCAGCTATGTCGGGCCGATCCACCAAAGCAGTGTGGCGTTGGGTCGCTACCACCTGGACAGGAAAGTCGGCCAGATGTCCGACAACGAAGCGGGCCAATTGGAGCGTGCCTAAGTCGGCGCGGTGAAGATCGTCGAGTACCACGAGCGTCGGTGATTTCATCGCTGCGCGGCGGAGCTCGGCGGCGACAGCATCGAACAGTGCGAAAGGATCAGGCTCGCCGGCCTCGTCACCTAGGACCAGGCGGGCTAGATCCGTGCCAGAGTCGAGCCCCTGCAGTTGTCGGATGATCTGTGTCCAAGGCCAGTAGGGCGGAGTGCCTGACTCGTCCCAGCACTGGCCCCATGCGACCTGGTGTCCCGACTGTTCTGCCGCGACAGCTAGCTCCCGGACCAGACGAGTCTTGCCAATGCCGGCTTCGCCGACGATGAGCCAAGGCCTTAGAAAAGGAGCACGGTCACGGGGCAGGGCACCGAGTAGCTCGGCCAACTCCCCGGTCCGACCGACGAACGATGGTGGTACCGGGCTGTCGGCAGGGTGGACATGCGAGGAATCAGTCGAAGACGTGTCCATGTTCCGGGCGAGACTATCCGCGCTCACAACAAACGTTCACGTGGTCATGAGACTCTTGCACCATGGCTTCAATTAGATCGGCTGCTGTTGTCGGCACGCTTCTGCTCGGATCATGGAACCTTGTTGCGTGCAGCGACAACAACAGCGCGAGTGACGACAACACTCGATCAACGATGGGCCAATCAACAGGAAACGACACCGATTCGGGCGACTCCGACGGATCTGGTGGGGGCTCCGATAATGACCAGGCGGGCTCTGGCGCAGTCAGAGCCCCGGAGTTCCTGCTCACCGGCGCGGTAGATGCGCCCGCTGGCTGGGTACTTGATCCGGCCAACTGTGTAAGCACTGAGGAGTCCGGTCCACCGTTCTTCGACTACTACATATCGGGTGATTGGGTCCGTCGAGGCTCAGGCTATGGGGGATCTGGCGGTGTGACCGGTTCAGGTGACCACAGCTATGAACTGCCCGAAGGATCACGCATCAAGGTCACAATCGAGACAGACAGCTATTCAGGCACAGAACCGATGAGCCCCGAAGGGAAACCATGGACCACATGGGATCGAGACCATGTTGAGTTCACCGATTCGGGCGAACGGACAACCCGTATCACCTACACCAAGCTCGATCCCATAGAGATAGATGGTGAGTCCTTCGACCTCCACTTTCTCGATCAGGCCCAGAGCGACGTTGTGTCTACCAGTGAGTACAAGCTGCGGATCGTTTTCGGTGAGGTGCCCACCGGTGGAGCAGCTGGAAAAGACCGGCGCCCCGAGTCAGCAACGGTGACCTTCTCCTGGGACTCTGATGATGCCGACCTGCCTGAGGGCACAGTGCGGGAGGTCCTCTCTACCTTCCGGCTCGCCACCTGTTCACAGGAAGGGCTCGTCAACCTCTACGAAACGCTCACCGGAACCAAGTTCTGAACCACTGACTGGTGCCGGAAGCCACGGCCTGCGTCTTTCGGCCAGAGCGTGCAAGGTGAAGACATCAGGCTCATACTCGTGGGCCCGGGACTTGGCGGTATCAATGCGCTGTGACGTGTAGATCCCGCGTTCACCGACGACTATGTAGCTGGCGATACATGCAATGGCGATGGGGATGATTGGCCCAGCGCCGAACAACTCGACGCCCATCAGCGTGCATGCCAACGGTGTGTTGGTGGCGCCGGCGAACACGGCGACGAACCCGATTGCAGCAAGCAACGGCCCGGGGATACTGAGCAGGTGGCCAAGCGTTGCTCCAAGCGTTGCGCCGATAACGAACAGTGGTGTGACCTCACCGCCCAAGAATCCTGACCCGAGTGTCACTGCGGTGAAGATCAATTTGAGTGCGAATGCGCCAGCCACAACGGTTCCGCCCACAGCGAGGCTCTGTGAGATCAGCGGCAATGACAGGCCCAGATAATCACGAGTACCGACGACATAGGTGAGTCCGATCACCATGAAGCCGCCGACCAACGGACGGGCAGGTGCCCAACGAAACAATGTGGCGAACACGGCTTTGATGCCATGGGTCAATTCGATGAAGACCAGCGACGTGAGTCCGAACAGGAGACCCGCCACCAACACCTTTAACAGGAGCGGCGCCGTGAGATCGACCGCGCCGATGGTGGGAACTGCGCTGTGGTGGACACCAAGTGAGCGCACCACCAGATCGCCAACCAGCGAAGCGGTGAACGCTGGGACGATGGCGTCGTAGCGCAGGCGTCCGACTGACTGGACCTCGAGAGCGAAGACGCATCCGGCGAGCGGGACTCCGAACACAGCTCCGAAGCCACCGGCCAATGCGGCGATCAGGAGCAGCCGACGGTCGACGCGTGCCATCCGGGCGACGCGTGAAAACCAGTCGGTGAGACTTCCCGACATCTGCAACGCCGTGCCCTCACGGCCGGCACTTCCTCCGAAGAGGTGTGTGAGTATGGTGCCGATGAAGACCAGCGGCGCCATCCGCCGTGGCACCCACGCCTTGGGATCGTGGATCTCGTCGATGATCACGTTGTTGCCCTCGGACGATCTACCTCCGCCGTAGTGGTAGGCGAGCCCGACGACGAACCCGGCGATTGGCAGTCCGAAGAGCAGCCACGGGTACGCCTCGCGGGTGTCGGTTGCCCAATAGAGAGACTCGAGCAGCGCCGCTGACGACAGCCCGGCCAACACGCCCACGATCGATCCGAGCGCGATGCTGCGCACCAGGTGCCAGATCAGCTGCGCCTGTTCCTCCAGGTCGAAGCGTGCCAAGGACCGGAGAGTCGAGTAGGCGGAGGCCCCGCGAGCACCCCAGCGGTGCTGGTCGGCATAAAGGCGATTTCGCATAGGTAATCCGTTCGAAGTCGAGTGACCTCCGGAAACTCTTGCGCCCTAGATCCTTGGGGGAGCTCGACTACCGGAACATCACAAATACGTTTCGGTAGGAGCCATCAGCCCGAGGGCGGTTAATGGCGAGCTCCATCGCCATCTGAATACGTTATCGGCAGCGCGATCTACGCACAACGGGCGATGATCGTCGGCCGCCGTTATTTGTCGTAGCTGTCGAGGAACCGGTCGACAGCAAAGGAACCAACTTCTTCGATCCGCTCTGGTTCTCCGAACAACGCGCACAGGACCATCGGCCCAAGCAGGACGGCTGCAACTGTCGTGATGTCTAGACCTGCAGGGATAAGTCCTTCAGTTGTACCACTAGCCAGAATGCTCGCCAGAGCGGCCTGCTTCTGTAAACGATCGCTGTCGGCCAACTCACCGATCTCGGGATACTGCTGCCGGAGCGCCAATAGATCTGGCAGAAGTCTGATCCACTGAGGATCGGTAAGTGTCGCGGCGACCGACACCACTTGCTGTCGCAGTGCTTGCTCGAACGATGCTTCCGGATCGGGTTCGACCAACTCCGGAGCAGCAGCGCGGAACACATCGAGTATGAGCGCATCGATCGAGGGCCAGTGGCGGTACAGGGTCGATTTGGCCACTCCGGATCGCTCGGCGATCGCGTCGACGGTCAGGGCCCGTGCGCCATCCTGCGCGATCAGATCGATGGCAGCCTGGATGATGCGTGCGCGACTCCGCTGGATGCGGGCGTCACCGGTCCACGAAGAATCGGGCGGTGACTCATTGACATCTTCAGCTGTCTCGTCTTTCATCGTAACGCTACGATACAGTTTCGTTTCGCTCTTGGCCCGGTCCGGTGCAACCCAACACTACCGGCGCCCGAAACCGTTCCGAATTACCAGACAGGACTCACGTGGACGACCAGACGCACTTGCCACACATGGAAGAAGAGACAGTCGTCGAGGATCTTCATCAGCGACGGATGATCCTCATAGCAATGTGTCTGGCGCTCATGGCGGTAGTGGCATCGATGGCCGGCCTGAACGTCGCCCAGCAGGAGTTGGCTTTCGATTTCGGTGCGTCCCAGAACGACATTTTGTGGATCATCAACGCGTACACCCTCGTTCTGGCAGCGTGCCTGATGCCCATTGGCGCGATCGGCGATCGCTGGGGTCGCAAGTGGGTGCTTCTTGTTGGACTAGCAACGTTCACGGTCGCGAGCCTGGCTGCTGCCCTTGCCGGGTCAACTGCTGTGATGATCGCCGCCCGCGCTCTCGCCGGACTCGGCGCAGCGATGATCATGCCTGTCACCCTGTCAGTGATCACATCGAGTTTCCCCGAGGAAGCTCGTGCTCAGGCCATTGGAATCTGGAGCGGTGTCGCAGGGGGCGGCGGCATGATCGGCATGTTCGTCTCCGCAGCAATGGTGGACCTCGTCACCTGGCGATGGCTATTCGTCTTCCCGATAGCACTCATCATCGCCGCCTTCGTTCTCTCGCTCCGCTTTGTGCCCGACTCCCGGGAGGACACCGAGCACCCCTTCGACCTGGCTGGATCGATCTTCTCGCTGTTCGCGATCGGGGGACTGGTCCTCGGAATCCACGAAGGACCAGAACGCGGGTGGAGCCACCCGATTGCGGTCACCGGCCTGGTGGTCGCTGTGATCGCCGGCGGGTTGTTCATCTGGTGGGAACGCAAGCAGCGCGCTCCGCTGCTCGATATCCGGATCTTTGGTGATCGGCGACTCGCCGCCGGTTCAGTCACCCTGTTGTCTTTGTTCGCAGTGATTTCGGGGATCTTCCTCGTTCTGTTCCCGTTCTTCCAAGCCGTCCTCGGATGGAGCGCGCTGCACTCAGCCGCTGGACTGTTGCCGATGGCGTTCGTGATGATGCCCTCATCGGCACTCGTCCCCAAGCTGATCGGAAAGATCGGCTCTCACCTCACGATGCTGATCGGAATCGTCGTGGCAGGAGTGGGACTAGCAGCGCTCGCTCTGATGGCATCGGTCGACGGCGGTTACTGGTCCGTGCTGCCGGGGTTGTTGATCATGGGCCTGGGTATGGGTTGTTCAATGACCCCGTCCACAGAGGCCATCACGGCGTCGTTGCCGGCCGACAAACAAGGGGTTGCTTCGGCATTGAACGACACGACCCGAGAGGTTGGCGGAGCGGTCGGTGTCGCATTGTTGGGCGCCGTGCTCGCGTCGACCTACAAGGACTCGATCACTCCGAGCCTTTCGCAGTTCCCAGCAGCAATCGCAGATGTTGCCAAAGAAGGAATCGGTGCAGCGTTCAGCATTGCTCCACAAGCAGGTGCCCAAGCTCCTCAACTCATTCACGATGCCCAGCTCGCGTTCGTCGACGGATGGGTTCAGTCCATGTGGATCGGCGTAGCCATAACAGCAGTGCTGTTCGTGTTTGTGTTGCTACGAGGTCCCCGCAAGTCAGCGGAAGCCTCCGCTCTGGTCAGCGACGCCACGCCTGTTTCGTGACATCGTTGGACGGTGCTATTCGGTGCGCCAGACCTGGGGGAACATTCCATCTGTGTTGTCATGAAGTTCACCCGTCGGGTCGACAGCCATCACTCCGGCGGTCATGCAGTGGCCGACGTCTAGTCGCATGGGTAGCTCGAAGTAGTGGTCGGTGCTCAGCAGCACGCTCACCATCGGATCGAGTGTGCGTCGCACACCGCCATCGCAGGTCATTGGGTACAGGGTGACATTGGTTGGAACGAGCGTGTGGACCCTGGCGATGATCTGTCCATCGACCCCTAGCAACATGCTGCTGTGGGCGAAGTCGATCAGTTCGTAGAACTCCTGTGGGATGTTCACATCGACTCGCTTGCTCGGACCGATCGTCCAGGATTCAGGGCCGACGGGGCTCTCGATGCGCTTCACCGAAACGGTGAGGATCCCATCTAGAACGCCGCGTGGGCGTACGCCGTCGCAACTCGCGCCGGTCGCTCCACACACATTCGGCCCGTAGCTCGGGCCGGGGACATCAAGCGTGTGGAGTTGAACGACGCCCAGTCCCTTGCAGTCGCTTGTGCGGATGCAGTGGGCAGGAAGGTTCAGGTAGCTAGTCGAGGTCTTGTCGTAGTTGGTCGAGATCTTGCCGATCACTTGATCAGCAGTCTCGAGTCGACCGATCTCACAAGGTTGAAAATCGCCATGAAGGTCCTGGCGCGCGGGGTCGTCGTCGCTCAGAAACTTGGTCCATGAGCACAACGCCGAAGTGTCCTCGACCTTGATGGAGAACCCCCTCCGACCGGTCAGCCTCTTGCGATCGAAAGACACCGGTTGGATCTCATAGCGCTCACGGTTCGGTGGCTGGACCAACACAGCGTCGGTGGCCTCGACAGCGCCGTTGAGGTTGCCTCGTGCTGTGCCGATCGAGAACATGCACACGGCGTAACGCTCTGCCTCGCCGAGGTTCGTGAACCTTGCGGCCACCCACTGCTTGTCATTGGGTGCGAGCGTGGCCGCCAAATCATCGCTGAGCACTTCGCCACGCAACGCTTCGGTTCCGGGAGCGGGATTGCGAGGCAACACTCGTTGTGCAGCCCTGGCACATCCGGTGGGTTCGTCCTCGGCCACTCCAAGTGCCACCGCCGCCAGACGAACGTCACCGATCTTGGGTGTCATGGCAATCACTTCGTCGGACTTGCCCGCCGAGAACACCAACAGGCGTCGGACATCGTCGTCGTACACGAACTGCACCTTGGTGTCAGAGGTGCGGTCAGCGACTGTCGCCTTGACCACCAACGAGGCGCCGGTGCGGTCGAGGCCAGTTGGGAACACCATGTCGACACAGGTGGTCCAACCCCGGCTGGGGTCCTCACGGTATTCGCTCAGAGTCGCCGGCACTGGAGTCACGTGCACTGCTTGTGCAGCCGGCAACAGATTCCGCTGCCACTGGAGTTCGAGACTCGCTGGACGGTTGACTGTCACCTCGATGGCCCGCCGGCCTTGGGGCACCTCGTCTGCGGAACAGCCCTTGGACTTGCCCCCGCTCGCCGAGATCGAACGGATCTTGACCGGGGGAAGGACCGGATCGCCCGCAAGTGGCAGAACCGTTGCCCCCATCGTGACCCCGCCGGCTAGTGCTGCACATCGCTCGGTGTGATCAGCACAAGGATCGATGAAACGCCAGGACCGAATGTCGGGCGCGGTTGTTGGGGTGCCTCCCGCGCTCCCGGCGTCGTCGGTTGTTGCAGGGATGCTTGAAGAGGGGACGGGAGTTGAGTCCGTACCGGCCGTACTTGGCGGCGTCCCCGTCGCATCGGTCGTGTCATCGGTTGGACCGTCGGTCGAGAGCGTTCCCTCGATCGGCGTATCCAGAATCACCTCTCCGGTGCCCGTGTCGTCTGCACCGAGCACAGCCGTGGCGGCAATGGCGTCGAAGGCGACATCGTGGGTGATGGTCCTGGTGTGAGGTAGCACGACCCGAGATGACGAATAGTCGGCATCGACCGTGATCGGCTCCCCGTTATCGTCGACGAGCGGTGCTGCAGCGATGGCCTCGGTGACAACGTCATCGTCAGCGGTTGAGCGGTCGCGTGTGATAGCCCACGATGCCCCGGAGGTGACGGCGAAGACCGCTACTGCAGCGAGTGCCCCAGTGAGAACACGTCGCTTGTTGGATCCCTGCTTGTGGGAGTCAGCGGTCAGGTTCGATGGCTGGTTCGTGTTATCGGTCATGGATTCTCCTCACCCGAAACATTCGCCTGATGAGCGCAGTTGGAAGCTCGTGGCGCTGGTGGAACTGTTGCCGGCTGTGTCGACTGCGCGAACCGTGACCGTCACCGTCTGGTTCATATTCGGGCCCGAATTGGGAAGGGTGTTGGCCGGAAAAGGTTTGGTGGTGCCAGTCCAGGTGTTACCGGACTTGGTCATCGTCACCGTTCCGGACTGCCCGGCCACGGACCACTCGAAGCGCACCGACGAGACGCCGCCGGGATCGCTGACAGCGGCGCTGATCATCACTGTTCGTGCGGACTTGTCAGGTGGACACGGGACACCAGGCATCTCCAAGGTCCAGATGCGGTTGGGGCTGGCCGAGACGCTCGTGATCGAGGGACCGGTCCTATCAGGGGTCGTTGTGGTGGTGGTCGGACGAGTCGTCGTCGAAGACGGCGTGGTGGTCGTAGTCGAGCCGCCCCCCTTGATAGTTGTCGTCGGCGATGGCTCGGTTGATGTGGTTGTGGAGTCCGAGCCTGGGATCGTGTCCTCGGGGACCAGAGTCGTAGTGGTTGATTCGGGAACTGATTCCGAATCGGTCAGTGGGGCTATCGAATGGAGTCGGGGATTCGCGTCCGGGTCGTCGCACTCAACGACCGGAAGGTCATCGAATCCGCCGTCCGGGTCGATTGCTTCTTTCGTGATCCAGACATTGCTCGAAGGATTCCCCGGAGAACGCAGCTGTGCCCAGGAGCCGTCCTCGGTTCGGCCCGTGAGCAGTACCCGGTCGCCGCTGGTGAGCCGGCCGACCACACCGTTGTCAGGGCAACGCCACATATCGGCCGAAGCGAGTTCGACCACTCCGGCACTGTCGGTCGGTGCACTCTTGTCGCCACCCGATGACCCCGCCCAGATACCGGTGCCGATGCCGGCGGCCCCAACTACTGCCAGAACACCGAGCATTTTCCACGGGGCGACCCGGCCTGGTGCCGCATAGGCCGCGGATCCTCCAGCGGCAACTGGTCGTGAGAGGATCCCATCCGCGATCGAGCTTGGATCCCCGATCTCGGGCGAGTTCTTCTCGCCGAGATCCCGGAACGATTCCCGAAGGCGTTCCTCGAATGCATCGTCGTCGGTCACTTGTTGTCTCCTCGCTCGAGTGAGGCCCTCAAAGTCGTCCGGGCGCGTGACAGTTGGGTCTTGACGGTCCCGTCGCTCACTTTGAGCGCGACAGCGATGTCGTGGACCGAGTGATCGCCCAAGTAATAGAGGACCGCAATGTGGCGTTGACGGTCAGGCAGTTCTGCGAGCGCAGCCGAGATCAGGCCAGCGTCACTGAGCCGTGATGCAGCGTCGTCATTGCTGGCGGTAGCGGACGGACCGAGTCGCTCGAAGGCACGGGCCTCGGCACCGCGGCGACGGAGTGTCGACCTGGATCCGTTGGCCGCGACGACGGTTACCCACGCTGCGACGTTGTCGGGCCGGAACCCGTCCTGTCTTTGCCGCAACGACGCGAGCGCATCTTGGACCGCATCCTCAGCACCATCGGAATCACCGGTCATCAGCGCCACCGATGCCACGACCTGGGAGTACTCGGTCTCGACGAACGAAACGAGATCATCCCTTCCTAGACGCTGGTTCGGTGAAATCAACGATGACACTGTCACACCTCCACGACGCACGAGCAGCCCGGAGCGGTTGACAAGATTTCCCGATTGGCCGAATTAAATGCTGATCCAGGGCGGATCCAGCCGAGGGGATGAGTCCGGGCTGACCTCGAATGAATCGTATGGGTGGCCCTGTCGATGGTCGCGGATATGAAAGGTCCCCACGACAATCATTTCGGAGAGAACTGCTGAGCTGTTCGTCTGCCTAGCGCGGTGTGACGTTCTGAAGCCTGAGCTGTCCGGTAGCGACGAGTCGGTCCTGCTCGTCGGTGATCTCTACTTCCCACAACTGCTGGGTGCGACTCTGGCTGATCGCGCGTGCCTCGATGATCACTCGCCCCTCGGTCATCGAACGTAGGAAGTTGGTGTTGTTATTGACACCAACAGCGATCAGTCCCTTGTCACTGACAGCGGCCGTCGCGCCCATGCTCGCAGCGCTCTCGACAGCAGATGCGTAGACCCCGCCATGCACAATTCCAAATGGTTGATGGAAGTCTGCGGTGAGATCTATCCAACCGGTCACGTGTGTGGGACTGACCTCGTTGACTACAAGACCGCATGCCTCCATGAACCGTGTCGGCTTGGGGTTTGGGGTCGTGCTACCTGTCATAGGGACGACCGTAGCCCACGGCGTTATGTCGGCGGTTCGCTCTGTTCCCTCAGGCTGGGCCAGTGTCGGAATCGATTGAGCCGACAATGCGATTCGCGATCGCTGCGAGTTGTTGGACCTGACGCGTCGTCAGTGGTTCGAAGACGTGTTCGCGTACCGCAGCCACATGACCCGGAGCCGTCGCGACCATCTTTGTCATCCCGGATTTGGTGAGCGTGGCGATCGTGTAACGCCCGTCCTCGGGGTCCGTCGCGCGTGAGATCCACCCACGCTTTTCCAACCGGGTTGCGGTGTGTGAAAGCCGAGACAGCGACCCGTCCGCGAGTTGCGCCAAATCACTCATCCGCATCGTGTGACCCTCAGCCATCGAGAGCTGGGCGAGCACCTGGTACTCGAAGTGGGTTATCGAGGCGTCTCTGCGGAGTTGAGCATCGAGAGCTGAGGGAAGCCGCACGAGCAGTCGCACCAACGCCATCCAGGCTTGCATCTCGTCCTCGTCGAGCCAGTCGGGCTCTTGGCCACCTTGGTGCACACTTAGATCCTATCCGCCCCGGGAATGACTTGAACGTTCAAGTTGTAGAGTTCGTCAGCGGAGGGGATTCATGGACTGAACTTCTTCGAAACGGCTGAAGTCGCTGTCTGTGGTCATCACGATGAGACCGTTCTCCAGCGCGGTTGCCGCCAAGAGCGCGTCTGGGACCAGGTTGCCCGTGATCTGATGCACTTCACACAGACTCCTGTAATGACGGAACGTCCTGGGTGAGGTCGGCGGAATCCACACCGGGTCGCAGTCCAGCCAATCGGAGACGAAGCGGGCAGCACCTTCGCCGGTCAGAGGTCGGTCATAGATTCGAGGGTGAGTGGCGATGCGGAGAAAGGCGCTGATTGTCGACCAGGGCAGGGCTACACGACGATCGCCCCTTAACACTCTGGTGAGCCAGTCTGACGCCGCGTCGTGGAAGGGTGAATCGGAGTCGATTGAGTAGAGCAGAATGTTCGCATCGAGGAGCAATGGTCAGTCCTCGTCGAGAAGATCGAGTACTGCCCCGATGTTGCTCACGTCGACACGTGCCCCCATGGCGACGGAGCGATGCTCATAGGTTTGATTTCGGGGCTGGTTGACCAAGCCTTGCCGAATGAGGTTGTTGACAGCCTCGCTCGGACCGATGCCGTCTCTTCGACGAACGGCATCCACGGCGGCAGCGACATCATCGTCCAAGGTGATGGTCGTACGCATGCGCCAATTTTAGCATCATGATGCGCAAGGGTGTGTTGAGTGGTGGTGGCGCAGCGTCATGCGTAGAAGCTTCACCTGTTTGGGAATGACTTGAACGTTCAAGTTGTTGATGTAGTGTCAGTTGAAGATTCAAGTCATTGGAGTGCAGATGGGCACCGAAGCACACGACGCTCGACTACCCAGCTATTTCATTTCTCACGGCGGTGGACCGTGGCCCTGGATCAAGGACCTGCTCCCGGGCGACTGGAGCATCCTCGAGTCATCGCTTCAGGCCATACCCGAACAGATCGGTGTGACGCCCAAAGCCATTCTCGTGGTGTCGGGCCACTGGGAAGAACGAGACTTCACCGTCCAGACCCACCCCAATCCACCCATGTATTACGACTACGGCGGATTCCCGGACTTCACATATCGGATCCAGTACCCGGCACCTGGTTCGCCAAGCGTTGCCTCCCGGGTCGTGGAACTACTCGACGCCGCAGGTATCCCGAACGCAACCGACCCGAACCGTGGGTTTGATCATGGAGTGTTCGCGCCCCTCTATGTGATGTATCCCGACGCGAACGTTCCGATTCTGCAACTGTCGATCCGCAGGGGATACGACCCGGCTCAACATCTTGCAGTCGGACGAGCTCTCGCTCCGCTGCGGGATGAGGGCGTCCTGATCGTGGGCAGCGGGCTCAGCTATCACAATCTCCGTGCGATGGGCGGTGAGGGCGTTGCTCCATCCATGGCGTTCGATGCATGGCTGCACGAAGTTCTGATCGATGGCGACATCGCTGACCGAGACCGGCAACTGCTCAACTGGGAATCCGCTCCGGGTGCTCGCCAGAGCCACCCGTCTGAGGACCACCTCATCCCCTTGATGGTCGCTGTCGGTGCGGCCGAAGGCGAGAAGGCTTCCCGTGTCTACCACGAGACAAACATGATGGGGACCGGTATCTACTCATCCAGTTTCGCGTTCGGTCTGGACCGACGGGTGCTCGGGGTCCCGCCCACAACTGGCAGCGCGCTAGCCAACAATTCAGGAGTTTGAAATGGCCCACTACGGCGAAGTTCTCGAAGTTCAGCAACTGACACCTCGGATGGTGCGAGTCGTACTCGGAGGTCCGGGGCTGGTCGACTTCGCCCCTACCCCGTTCAGTGATCAGTACGTCAACGCACTATTCGTTCCCGAAGGTGCTCCGTATGAGATTCCCTTCGATGTCGACCATGCCCGCTCGCTAGAGCCCGAGCATCGACCCGTGGGAAGGCGCTACACAATCCGTTGGTGGGATGAGAAGACTCGCACGCTTGCCCTGGACTTCGTCGTGCACGGCGACATCGGATTCGCTGGTCGGTGGGCCAACCATGCCCAGCCCGGTGATCTCCTTCAGTTCGTCGGACCGAGCGGCGCATATGCGCCCAGTCCGGATGTCGAGACGCACCTGATGGTTGGCGACGAGAGCGCTCTTCCTGCAGTCGCTGCGTCGTTGGAGCGCCTGACCGAGCGCCAGCAGGCGTACGTCGTGGTGATCGTCGACGATGCAACAAACCACGTAGAACTGTCATCGCCGGGCACCCTCAACGTGACCTGGGTACACCGCTGCGACGGAGCTGCAGACGATCGTGACCAACTACTCCGGGCGGTTGAGGGACTCGAGTTGCCCGAGGGTAGCATCGGAGTTTTCGTTCACGGCGAGGCGAACGAGGTCCGCTCGGTACGGCGTCATCTTCTTGGTGATCGAGGAATTCCCAAAGAAGGGACCTCGATCTCGCCCTATTGGCGGCGTGACTACACAGACGAACAGTGGCGCAAGGTGAAGCGGGAATGGGTGGCAGCGACCGAGGCTGACGTCTAGGCCACCAACCTCCAACAGGCTCGCGCTACATCCACCGTCGATTGTTGGCACTCCTCGGGTTGATCGCTCCAGCGTTGATGAGTTCCGCGATCACTGCCTTGCGAACCTTGTCACTCGGTTGGCGATTCGCCCTTCCGCTGAATTGCCGAATATTGCCGGCGGCGGTGATCTCGATCGCGTAAACCAGCCAGCCCTCGCGTTCGATGCCGATGATGAAACTCTGGCCAGCAATAACGGCCGTCCCGAAAGTCTGGAGACAGTTCGACATCAGGCGTCCCCACCTTGCGAGGTCACCAATGGTGCGTGGCAGCACGAATTTCAAGTCGCCGATGAGCACTCCATCTAGGGAGCGGATGTTCGCCGGCATCTTTATCCTTTGTTGTGTCGACGAGTTCTTTGGCGGCGTCCCGTTGATCACTGGGGCACGTAGCACCGGATGAGGAACTGGGGCGTCCTCGCCATTGGGGCTGTTCGGGTCTCGCTCGTTGGATCGTCGACGCCGAGCGCCATTGGCGCGCCCGCCTGTGCTGCCGGCGCAACGCCTGGTTCGCTGCGGCGGCGGATCGGTCGCTGCCTCGGTCGCCGTCGGAATGAGCACCCGGTAGGTGTCATGGAGTTCCGTGAGGCGGTTCGGTAGTCGACCGGTGGGGCCATGATCACCGAGTTGGAGTGCGTAGCTCACGGTTCTCAACAACACGGCTAGCCCGTCGGGTCGTGATGCAGCGTCGATAAGGACTCGCTCGGTGCGCGGCTCGCCCCAACGAACCAGCGCTTTGCGGGAAGCTTTGAGCGTCGAAGGGTCGGGGAAGTCCGTGGCGGGATGAACCGCTCGTTCACAACTGAGGACTCGGGCAAGTCGGTCGGGTTGGAGAATGTCTTTGCCCATCAGAGCCAGAGCCAGGATTCCGATTGGAATCTGACCAGTCGGCAGTGGTCGCACGGCCTCCACCAAGGCCCGCTTGACCGGGCGAGTCGCACGATCGCCGAAGCCGGCAATTGCGCCCTGTCCAAAGCTGGGCGCAGCGAGTATCGGCTCGGCCCATCGTGGGACCTCGGTGACCGGTGAGCCGCCAGCGTCGTAGGCCGCGCCGAGCAGCGGAAATGCGATCCCTCCGAACCATGCCGATAGCGGAATATCTGGTGAGGGTGTCCAAGCGTCGCTGATCGCGGTCGCGGTCGTGATCGCTTCTCGGGTTACCTCCTCGACTTCGGCAGCGTTGGTTTGTGAGGACTGGGCGGCTTCGCTGAGCGCACGACATGCTGCTGTGGGCTGGATGCTGATATCGATAATCCGACCCAGTCCGGGCATCACCAGTCCGACCTGAACCCGACGGTCCAAGGGCGTGAGCGCTACCACCGGCTTTGCGTCGACCAGGATTTCTATGGGCGGCGAAGCGGGCATCAGGCCAGTCAAACATCTCGAATCGGAACAAACAAGTGTTCCTTTTGGGGTTTTCGCCCCGTTTCGCGCCGACCTCGTCCGAACTTTGTGGAGTTGTGGTTGCTGGGCAACGCGAACTCCACAAAAGTCGGCGGATGCGTCGGCGGATGCGGCGCCAGATGCGGCGACAGAAGTGCGTAAGGAGGGTGAAAACGGCCCAAAACGAGCCTCGACACCCTGAAAATCAGGCAGGTTCGATTGATTCCAGATGGAACTCGCCGGTCTCGGTGTAGGTGGACTCACCGATCGGCGTCGAAGTGCGTGCCTCGACGGTGCGTTCGTTGCGAACAGGCAGACCCGTGTCCACGGCGAACCAGACCTCGCTGCGTTCGGTGCCGACCTGAGCGCCCGACATCGTGCGTTCACGCAGGAACCGGTGAGTTGAAATCGTCTTGTCGCCGACCTTCAAGTCCTCGGTGCCAATGAACCGGTAGGTGCCAGCCGAGACAGCTTCGCCGTCCACCGCCTCATTGGTGCCGACACAACGAGCCTTCCATTCATCGCCGGCCTTCGGATTCGCCGGGATCAGCATGGCGCCCGCGTCGCACTTGAAGTCCGACAAGTTGGTGATCGCCGTTGCTCCGATCATCCAGCGCTGCCAAGACTGACCGCCTGCCTCCACCAGATCGTCACCTTCGGGGCAATGAGTCCACGCCTGCCAATGGTTGGAACTGAAATCGATGCGGAACGTCCAACAGCCGTCCTGTCCCCACTCGACCGTGCCTGGCATCTCGGGCCCTTGTTCCTGCGACAATGGTGGCACCGACAGCGACTCCGTGCCCGAGCCCACATAGCTGTACACGCCCGGCTTGGGTCGTCGAGTAGCGGGCGAGTCATCTGGCGGAACTGACGAGGTGGCCCGCTGCTTCGCCTCATCGATGGTCACGGGCCGAGCCTTGTCGCCAAGAGCGAAGAACAACCCGACGGCAACCACCACAATCGCTACGACTACAAGACCCACCACGAGTTTCCGTCTGCGCATCGCGATGACTGTAGGGAAAACGCGCAACGCGATGGAAGTGATGTGACCAGCGACTCTGATCCCGATCAGCGCCTAGTTGCTGTGCAGCTATCGAGTCGCAGGATCAATGTGCGGGACTGGTTGATCTAACCCTCGGCATCCTCGTGCGCCCGCTTCCAAGCGTTGGTGATCAAGCGTTCCAGAATGGACAAGTCGATCGCGGACAGGTCCTTGACATAGACGCAACCCTTGCCGGTGCTGTGTGGTCCAAGCTCATCGAAGAGCGGATCGGGCGGCCCGTATCCGTCGTAGATCCCATAGAAGGTCAAGGCTGTTGCACGAGGTGAGAACCCGACGATGAACCAGTCGTTGGTTCCGGTTGTATTCGTGTAGGACTTGGACCCGAACCCGACCATTGACGGGCCCCACATGACTGCCGGGGTGCCAGTGAGTTGTTCGAATAGCGCTCGGGTCTGATGACCTTCTGAGCGTCGACGGGTCGAAGCGACAGAATCGAGGAATGCAGTGACATCCTCGCCGGTCGGTCTCGTCTTGATCTTGCCCACCGCGTGACGATACCGCCCCCGAGCTGTTCACAGTTCGCGTCGCTGACATGCAGGAACCGGGCCCACTCGATTGTCGGCAAAGCTGTGTGAGTGGAACTTATTGACGTTGCGGTGGTCTTGATCGTTGGGTACTTCGTTGTCACAGGGCTGACCTTTCTGGTCCGCCCATCGACTGCGGTCCACTACGGGCTTCGGGCTGACAGTCCCGCCGGCACGACAGAGGTGCGCTGCTACTACGGCGCGTTGGCGTTGGGGCTAGCGGTATTCGTGGGCTACCTAGGGACTAGGGGACTCGGGCGTGAAGCGATTACCGGAGTGTTGGCCATAGCGTCAGCGATTCTGGTCACGCGAGTGATCGGCGCCACCGTCGACAAGGGGTGGTCCGATCGATACAGCCGGGTGGCCGTGCCTGTCGAGACCGGGTTCGTCGTCCTACTCGGTGTGACTCTCGCCATCGGCTGAACACGGCTGACCTATAGCTGGCGCGGCACCCCCATAGGTACGCTCGAGTTGTGCGTGTAGCCATAACCGGAGCCAGTGGTCTGATCGGCAACAACTTGGCGTTGAGACTTCTTTCCGAAGGTCATCAGGTCGTCGCCGCCGACCGCCATCGTTCCAATTCGCTCGACGATCTCGATGTGGACTTCGTAGAGGTCGATGTCCTCGATAGCGACTCGTTACGAAAAGCGTTTGATGGCGTGGAAGTCGTGTTCCATCTTGCCGCCCTGATCTCGATCGTCGGTGACCCCGACGGCATGGTGCGACGAGTGAACGTCGAAGGTCCCCGTAACGCTGCTCGTGCCGCGCTCGATGTGGGCGTGAGACGCATGGTCCACATGAGTTCTGTTCACGCGTTCGACCTGCACACGTGTGGCCCTTCATTGGATGAAAGCGGACCCCGCACAACGGGTGCCCATGCTCCCGCGTATGACCGGACCAAATTCGACGGGGAACAAGAGGTGCGCAAGCTGATCGACGAGGGTCTCGACGCTGTCATCGTCAACCCGACCGGGGTGTTCGGACCCCGCGACTTCGGCGGCGGGCGAATCGGGGAGACGATCCAACAGCTGCGTAGCGGGAAGATCCCAGTCACGGTTGGTGGGGGTTTCGACTTCGTTGACGTGCGAGATGTTGTGGGCGGCGTGATCGGCGCGCTCGAACACGGTCGTACCGGTGAGAACTATCTGTTGTCGGGCACCCGGATCTCGATTCGTGAACTCGCCCAGATAGTGGCAGCGGTGGACCACTCCAAACCACCTCGACTCAACGTCCCACTCGGACTCGTCAAACCGCTAGCGCCCTTGGTCGAGTTCTTCACACCCAAGGATGACACTCCGCTTTTCACCCGAGATTCGCTCCACGCCCTGCAGTACTCGCCGTCGGTGAGTCACTACAGAGCCGCAATGGAGTTGGGCTATGCCCCTCGTCCGATTCACATCTCGGTGGCTGACACGATTGGCTGGATGGACGCTCACCTCGACCAGGTCTGACACGGCCTGCAGTCTCTGGCGACAGGCGCCAGCGAGCCGAAGCTGAACGCGGAGCCTCTCCAATGAATTCGACTCGCTCAGGTTCTGGCTAGGAGGATGCTTTCGCCGCTGGCGGCGCGCAGGCCGTCTTCCCGACCGGACAAGTAGAGCGCGGACAGTTCAGCGGTGGGGACAACTCGTATGTCATCGAACCCGGCTGACGCTGCAAGAGCGATGATCTCATCGGGTGTATAGAAACTGATCCACGGTGTTCCCGAAGCCCGTGCTCCTCGGGCAGCGCCCTCTAGGCCTGCGCGGTCCGCTTCGTCCGCGAGCTCGATGGGCAACATGAACGTCATGGCGATGAGCGAGCCCGGTGCCAGAGCCGAGAGCTGGCGCAAGGTGCCTTCGGTGGCCGGTTTGGTGATGTACATCGATACTCCGCTCGAATACACGACGGCCGGAGTCGATTCGTCAAAGCCGGCCATTAGCAGCGCCGAAAACCAGTCCTCCCCGGCTTCGAAGTCAACGGGCACCAACCGCAGGTGATCTGGCACGCCGTACCCCAGGTCTTCCAACCGCTGGCGTTTCCACGCTTGGGGGCCGGGCTGGTCGACTTCGAACACAGTTGCATCAAGATCGGAGTGACGTTGGGCGAACGTGTCGAGTCCGGCTCCAAGCAAGATGTACTGCTTGATTCCCTCCGCAATGATCAGATCTTCAACAAAGCGGGTTCTGGCGACAACCGCGGCCCGGTAGTCCCGGGTGCCCATGGGATGCATGTCTCCACGGTCACGCCAACCCTCGGGCGGTGCGGCGATCTCGAGACCGATCGTGTCGTCGAGAATGTGGGGCTCGTCGTCGAGTTCAACATGAAGTGCGCGCCACAACGCAGTCCGGATGGCGCTGCTGTCAGGCGAAGCCACTGGGCCGGTCCTCATGTTGATTCGGGTTACCCAACAGGGTGGTCAATGCTGCTCCAGACCGGAAGATCGTTATGTCGCCGTCGGCAGAGACCCGGAGCACCACGTCAGCCCGGGTGGATAGCGTGCGGGCGGCTGCGGTTCTGGCGCCCTCGTTCTGACTGTCGCTGCTAGCCACGATCGCACCATATGCGATCAGATCGGAATCCCTGTTGATGATCGTTGCACCATCAAGCATTGCCAGCCGGGTCAGTGTCAACGCGTCGAGAGGCCCGGCGTCGATCAGATGATGGAGTCGCGTCTCCACGACCATTGCGTGCGGGTCGATCTCGTTGCGAAGATCGAACCTGTCTTTGAGCGGAACGATGTCATCGAGGTTTGCCGAATCGGCGACAACCGCAAGGATCGCGCCATGTCGGCCACTCGAAATAGCGAGTGCCGTATCGACAACCAGATCAGCGGCGGTGCCACCCTCGATCATCATTCCGATGACACCCCCGAGTTCTAACGGGAACGCGGTCCAGTGTTCACCCCTTCGAACCAGGAGCGGTTCGCCGTCAATGAATGCCCGGATCGTCCGATCCGACTCGAGTATCAGCGCGAGCCCTCCGAGCCGACCCGTGACCTCGGCAGCGAGAGAACTCCCATCTGCTCCCCACAGCGGATCCCAACACTCGCTGCGACCCACTTGTGAGTCATCCGGTTCGGTTCCAGTGACCGACCTCGGTTGAGCCAAGAGATGTCGACTAGCCAAGTTGTCGAGACGATGGCGTTGTAGTTCGGTGCGTGCTCGACCGTGAGGATCGACAACAAGAATCGAGCGGTAGCCGTCAAAGAGAAGTGGGGCCCGCTTGGCGGATCGCACATCAGCCGGGTACTCGAAATTCAGGCGGGGTTCGTCGATCACCGCATCGGTGATGATGATGCCGTGGGTCAGATCCGTTGCTTCGACCCGACTGCCTCCGAGTTCGATCAGATAGTCGATGGTCTCGTCGATCAGACCTGGCCTCGTGTGTCCGTCGAACCTCGCATCGATGAGGTCCGAGAGGATCTGCGCAGCGAGGGTGTCTCTGATCGCCCTGCGCAGCGCTGGTAGACCGACGCCAGCAGTTCCTGGGCTGGGTGGGGTGCTTCTGAACTTGGCGGCGGTGAGGATTCCTGCTTCGGGCAGGTGGCGGACCATCTCCAACAGGAGTGACCCTCCAGGTGCTGTTGGCGGAATAGGGCGGCCGCTGAGGCGGATGCGCATCTGCACATTCCACCCAGGTGGTCCGGTCCCCGTCGCGCAGGCGTAGTCGTCATCATTTGTGACAGCAGCGACCTGGGGGTGCGACTCAAGGTCTCCTGTCTGAGGCGAGCCGGCTCGCTCGTGGAGCACCTCCACCTGGGTGCCCAACAGGATCTCGCTCATCGCCTCGGCGACCAGTTCGCTGACGGGGTCCTCGGGGCGATCGTTGTCCACGCCGCTATTGTGCACCGGGATCTGCGGGCTCCACCGGGTGCGGCGGCGGTGAAGCTGAGTTCTTGTTGGTCAGTCGATCGAGTCCCGAAGTGACTCCGAAGCCCGTGACAGCAGCAATGGCGGCGGTTGCGACGCATGTGGTCGTTGCTATGAACGGTCCGCCGACCCCGATCGACATGGCTACAGCTGTCAGGGGGAGTCGGTAGCCGCCAGCGATTCCGCCGGCTGATCCGGCTGCGCCTGCAAGGTCAGTCGACCCGCCTACAAGTGGAACGAATGCCCTGCCGGTCAGATCACCGATTGCAAGGAACGGTACGAACACTCCACCGCATCCCCCTGCAGCGACCGCTGCTGTTGTGGCAGCGCCGCGGAGGATCGCGATGGCAAGGAGTGTCCACCCGCGGGCGGCGGCCGTGTCTGCCCAAGCGACGGCCCCACCACCGGGTCCGATGGCTGCCGAGGGACCACCGATCGCCATCAGAGCCATCGCTATGACCCCGAGAGCTGAACCTCCGAGCAGGAGTTTCTTGGACGGTGAGACCTTCCAGCCGCGAGCCGCGTAGATCGCTATGCCGGTAAGCCCCGCCACCAGACCTGAAGCAGCGCCGATGGTCAGCGAAACAGTCGCCATCTGGAGAAGCCCTGTTGGCGGTACTCGCGGGACGGCGAGTCGAATGAAATCGAGGTGGAACGCCGAGTTGATCAACCATCCCATGGTCGCCCCGGCGCCAGCGGCCACGATGCGTTCGAGTGTCACCGACACG
>JAGQSZ010000077.1 GCA_020439285.1 Microthrixaceae bacterium | reverse complement strand
CGAGTTTCGGAGTGACCTTGAAGGTGCTGTAGCTGTCTTCATCGCCGGATGGTTTCTTGGATGTCAGCTTGCCGCCCTCGGCGAAATAGAACGGTGTTGCCTCGGTGTTTTCCAAAGGCCAGGCGTCTGTGCGGAAATCCCATCGTGCATCGGGCAATCCAGGGTTGGCGGGGTCGCCTGCACCTGACTCCAATCGGAGTCGGATCGACGGCTCGGCCTCGTAGGCAGCACGCTTGGCCTCGAAACTCGGGTACTGCTCGAACATGCGCTGAGCCGGCAGGCTCATCTGTTTGCCGAAGACCTCTTCGGCGATCAACGGCAAGAAGAGTTCCGCTGCGAGGGGTCGCTCGGTCAGCTCACCTCGAACATAGAAATCGAGGAACGTCTTCCACTCGACAACGTTCGCAGGTTGGAACCCGTCAGCGTGAGCTCCGTTCCAAGCGCTGAACTTGGTGACCGGCGCGTTGGTGAACGAATTGAACAGCAATGGGAAACGTCCGCCAGTTTGTTCGTCCTGGAACGCTCCAGCGAGAAACACCGGAACATTGATGCGGTCCACGAACAGCGAAGGGTTCAACGGGTCCGCAACCGAAGGGACGTAGTACGGGTTGTCCTTTGCCTTCGCGACGGCGTCGACGTTTTGCCCGCGTAGCAGTTGGTTCTCCGCACAGACCTCGTCGCCATCGTCTACGACGGCCTCCTCCCAACCTTGACCATATGGCTTGGCGCCATCGAGAACCTCTTCGGCCCATGTCAGAGCGAAGCCTTGGTTGAAGATTCCACCAGGTGCGAGGACTCCTCGGGCGGTGTCGTCATAGACCGACAGGGGAGTGATGGCCGCGAGACTCGGTGGTTCGGTGGACCCGACGAACAACTGTGAGATGCCGGGATACGACAGCCCGACCATGCCGACCTTGTTGTTCAACACCCAAGGTTGCGCGGCCGCTGTTTCGATCACGTCATAGCCGTCGGTCAACTGCAGCGGTTCGAAGAAGTCATAGGCTCCACCGGAGCAACCGGTGCCTCGCATGTTGACGCTCACCACTGCGTACCCGAGAGCGCTCGCGATCAGCGAGGCCGGTTGATCGGGGGCTTCACAGGCGAACGCGGCCAATGCGCATACCGCATCCATGGACAGTCCCTCCGGGAGTGTCTTGGAGATGTCATCCCAACGGTCCTTGATCAGATTCGATGCGGGTTTGGACGGGCTGTAACCCGAATATTCAACAACTGTTGGGTAGGGGCCGTCCTCGATCGGACCCGGGAGAGTGACCATCGTGGATAGCGTCGTCCCGTCGCGGGTCGTGATGTACTGGAAACCCTTGACGAGTTTCTGGTTCGAGTAGAAGGACTGCTCGGGAATCGAAGCGGCGACGTCGATCACCTTGACCGCAGCAGATGCTTTCTGGGGCTTCTCAACGGTTCCGACTCGATATTCGCCGGGTTCCACCAAACGGAACAGATGTGAGCCCTGTGAGTCAGCGGTCGCTGTGTCGACAGCCTCGCCGTTGGAATCGAAGAGTGCGAGTTCGGACTTCGGCTCTGCGTGGGTGACCGCGACCTGGTTCAGGCTCCCCATGACGGTGAAGTCCGCCTTCGCAGCATCAGAGGCGAGCCGATCGACGTCTGCAACTGAGGATTTCTGTGTGGTGGTCGAAGCATCCTTGGAGCCACTGCATGAAGACACCAGGCAGAGCGCTGCGAGTACAGCGATAGCGCCGGTCAGTAACCGCCGACGCGGTCGAATGGGAGATGTCATTTGAATCCAGACTCGAGTCGAAAAACTGAATCTAGCCTCAGAGCGACTCGTGATCGTCGGATCCAATCGAGCTTTCGAGCATCGACCGGAGCCGGAGTTCTCGGTCAATCTCGTCCTGATCGAATCTCGTTGACCATTGTGTCGAATCAGCCCCGTCGTCGGATCGACCACGGCGGGCATTCATGGCGCTCAGGAGGGCTACACCGGCACAGAGCGCGATGGGGATCGTCACCGTTGGGTCAAAGGGGTGATCGACGTGAACGCCGAGCGCTATTCCACCGCCGACACCGGCGATTAGTGAGACAGCGACCTGTCGAAACGGCGAGTAGTCGAAACGGCCCGCATGTTCCCCCATCCAATCGATGAGAAATGGGATCAACGTCATCGTGACGAGCAGTCCGGTCGAGAGTCCGGGTCCAATACCGATTGAGTGCGCCACAACTGCGACCGCGATGACGCTCGGATACAGCGTCAGGCAACGTCGACAGACCAACTGGCCCCCGACGGTTACGCATCGTTCCGATTGATCACATCGATGGTGAGACAACCACAGTCGCGAGTTCTGCGTCGCGTCGTCGAGATGAGCTTGATGCGACGTCATTGTCATTGAATCGGCATGTCCGGCACGATGTTGAGCGCTGTGGCCGAGGGGGGTCTGAACGAACTCACGGAGTCGCGACCTCGGGACGGGCATCGCAGGAGCCGCGAATCGCGCGAGGATGAACCCATGACGACCCCACTTGTCGGCCCCGATCCCGACGATCCATCGTTCGTATACGAAGAGTTCGCTCTGTTGGGGGACAACTGTGCTGAGTTCGACCTTCCTTGGGACGGGACGGCGCACGTCGAGCGTGTCGAGACCGTGTTGTCGGATGGTCGGAAGTCGTCAGCCATCAAATGGGGCTCAGGTTCACCCGAGGTCGTGTTCCTCCACGGAGGAGCCCAGAACGCTCACACCTGGGACACGGTGGCACTCATGTTGAGGCCCCGTTCGTTGTTGGCGCTCGATTTATCGGGCCACGGGCATTCCTCGTGGCGCGCCGACGGCTCGTACAACCCGCGGACCAACGCCGTCGATGCCGCAGCGACGATCGACGAACACGCTCCAGATGCACGTTTGATCGTGGCCATGTCGCTTGGTGGGCTCACCGCAAACTCGCTCGCCGCGACGTTCCCGTGGCTGGTGGAACGACTTGTTGTCATCGACGTGACCCCGGGCGTCAACCGCGACAAGGCGGCCGATATTCACGCGTTCATCGAAGGCCCGCAATCATTCGCATCTTTCACCGAGATCTTTGACCGCACTGTTATGTTCAATCCCACCAGGTCTGCCTCGTCACTGAGACGTGGGATTCTCCACAATGCTCATCGCAACGCAGATGGCACCTGGGAGTGGAACTATGACCGCAGCCACGTGGGCGACTCGGGCACCCCTCCGGAGGTAGAGCGGCTTCCGGCTGATCTATGGGACGACGTGAGCGAGATCCCGGCGCCGTATCTGTTGTTGCGAGCCGCTGACAGCCCCGTGGTCGACGATGAGGACGTCGCCGAACTGTTGCGACGCAAACCTGATGCCCGTGTCGAGGTTGTCCAAGCGTCCGGTCACAGCATCCAGGGCGATCAGCCGGCGGTGCTCGCGGGGATCATCGAACGGGAACTGGCGCTGCTCGACGGCTGAACGACGGGCCAACTGTGCCCATTAGTCAATCGCCGTCGATCAGGTTCCGTCAGAGTACGCCTCGATCAACTCCGCGAGCACCGGAAGTGTCACCGCGCCGGAGCCGAGCACGGTGTCATGGAAATCCTTGATCGAGAAGTCCTCGCCGAGTCGTTCCATGGCCTGATCCCTCAGCCGTTCGATTTCCAATTGGCCGACCTTGTAGGCGAGTGCTTGGCCCGGGATGGCGATGTATCGGTCGACCTCGGTCGCGATCTGATCCACTGGTACGGGAGTGTTGACCTCGAAGTATTCGATCGCCTGTTGACGTGACCAACCCAGAGCATGGAGCCCGGTGTCGACTACGAGCCTCGCTGAACGCCACGAGTCGGCCGCAAGCATTCCGATGCGGGCAACGTCATCCGAGTACAGGTTCATCTGATCGGCGAGCCGTTCCGCGTACAACGCCCATCCTTCGATGAACGCAGTGTTGCCCTCGTGCTTTTGGAACTCGGGTACACCGGTGAGTTCCTGGCCGATCGCGATCTGGAGATGGTGACCCGGAATCGCCTCGTGGAATGCGATGGATTGTGCTTCGGCCAGCGAGGCCTCTTCAGGAGATGCTGTGTTGATGAAATAGGTGCCGGGCCTGGTGCCGTCGGGAGCAGCGGGGAAGTAGTAGGCATAGGGCGAATCAGCGGCGAGGAAGTCCGGAACCGGGCTCACCACACATCGTGCAAGGGGGAGCCTGCCGAAGTACTCGGGAATCGCTCGCTCGGCTCTCTCGATGCTCGATTCGGCCACATCGATGATCTGTTGAGCGTCACTGTGTCGAAGCCCGGGAGCATTGCGGATGTACTCGTGCAAGACAGCACTGTCAGCAGGATCGAAGGTCGGTGCAGTTGAGCCGAGTGATGCGAACCAACTCGAAGCCGTTGCCGTGTACTCACCGGGAAGCTTGTTCTCGATGATCCAACGGCCACGCTCGTGCAACTCCCCAGCAGAAATCCTGGTGCTGGTGTACGCATGGATCTGTGCCTCGTAGATCTGGTCACCGTCCGGAAGCCAACAGATTCCGGCGTGGTCCTCGTCCCGCCCGAGGGGTAGCAACTCCTCGGCAAGGACGTTTCGATACACCGCAATCGCAGGGCGGATCTGATCACTGACCAGATCTCTCATGGTCGCAAGCCACCCCTCGCGGCCCGACCAATCCACTGGAACCGATGCAGCGAGGAACGGATCCTGGTCGAGATCGGTCTCCAGATAGCGATCAAGGGAATTGAGCGACCTTGCGATCACCGCAGCCACCGGAGTGCGCCCAACCTTCAGCCCGTCACGAAAACGATCGAGAGCTTGGCCGAGCATTCGCGGAATCTGCGCGTACCGATCGAGAGCAGCCTCAGCGTGCTCGGTTTCGGGATACGTCAACAACGGTGCGGCCATCAACAGTTGGGCATGTGGACCGTCCATATGGTCCGACGCGAGTTCGATCAGACGTAGATCGATCGCCTCGACCTTTGTGTCGATCTGGTTCAACAGCAACGACTTTGTGACCCTGGCGTTCATCGACAACGACTCTGATGCAAGGGCCTCGACTTGAGTGCGGATCGACACCAGGTCAGAGCGAAAGTCCTGTTCGGCGTCGATGGACAGATCCTCGAGTCGGTCGTCGTAGTCGTGCACCCCGTAGAACGTCGCGAGCGTCGGGTTCGCCGACAGGACACGCTCCCAATACTTTGCCGCCAAATTGCTCAGTTGCTCGCTCATCGGGATTCTCCGGTTTGTATACGCTTGGGGCCGTGGACTCCGCCGACGGTCAGGACGATCAACGAGCGTACCCACCATCGTGGAGCACTGATGTCGTGCTTTCTGATGGTCAGACAGTCCAGGTTCGTCCCATCACCGCCGATGACGCCGAAGGCCTCCGTCGATTCCATGCTCGTCAGTCACCGGAATCCATCTACTTCCGGTATTTCTCACCGCGTCCAGTTCTATCCGAACGCGATATTGAGCACTTCACCAACGTCGACCACGACTCCAGGGTCGCGTTCGTAGTCATTTCCGAAGAAGAGATCATCGCCGTTGCCCGCTACGAGAAGTACACGGGGACCAACGTCGCCGAGGTTGCGTTCTTCGTAGACGATGCGCATCACGGTCGCGGAATAGCGACCTTGCTACTCGAATACCTAGTGGCAGCGGCACGGGAACGAGGGATAACCAGATTCACCGCGACGACCCTGCCCAACAACACGAAGATGCTCAGCGTATTTTCGGGTGCCGGGTACGACATCACGTCCAACTTCGACTCGGGTGTCATCGAGGTCGGTTTCGACATCAGGCCAACCGACGCGTCGGTTGCCGCCATGGCTCGCCGCGAGCGACGCGCCCAAGCGGCTTCGGTTCGCTCTCTCCTCATGCCCCGCTCTATTGCTGTGATCGGAGCGGGAAGGAACCGTGGTTCGATCGGTGCCGAGGTGTATCTGAACCTGCTCAACGGCGACTTCAAAGGACCCGTCTATCCCGTCAACCGGAGCGGCCTCACTGTCGGTGGCGAACCTGCGCTCGTTTCAACCGATGAACTACCAGACGACACAGACCTGGCTGTCATCGCGACACCAGCGGCCGAGGTTCTCTCGGATGTCGAGAAATGCGGACGCAAGGGCGTCAAGGCTTTGGTCATAGTCTCCGCCGGTTTCTCCGAGTCGGGACTCGAAGGGGCTCAACGCGAAGCTGAAGTGCTGGAGATGGCCCGAACGCACGGTATGCGGATCCTCGGTCCGAACTGTCTCGGGATCCTCAACACTGATCCTTCTGTTTCGATGGACGCGTCGCTCAGCTCCGTCATGCCCCCTGCAGGTTCGGTCGCCGTGTTGTCAGAAACAGGAACACTTGCAGCTGCAATGGTTGAACACGCAGCCCGTTTGGGAATGGGCGTGTCGACCTTTGTGGCCGCGGGCAACAGGTTGGACGTGTCGGCGTCAGACCTGTTGAGCTACTGGATCGAAGACGACCGGACAGGGTCGGTCCTCCTATCACTCACGGGCCAGGATTCGGTGCCTCGGTTCGTGCGCGCTGCCCGCTCGGCATCTTTGGCGAAACCCATCGTTGCGCTGAATCCATCGAGCGTGATGCGTCGGCACCGCAAGTCGATCGGGGATGTCGAACGTAGAGCCAAGGCAATGTTCCGACAGACCGGAGTGATCAGCGTCGGATCGCTGAGCCAACTCTTCGACGTTGGCCGAGTCCTGGCCGAACAACCTGTTCCTGCTGGGCCGCGGGTAGCAGTCGTTGGCAACTCCGATGGCGCGCTCATGTTGGCCGCTGCAGCATGTCGTGGAGCTGGGCTCGACCTGGTTCCGCTAACTGGTATCGAGACTTCTGGCAAGACAGCCAACTCGGAGAATCCGCTGAACCTGACCTATCAAGCAACGGTCCAGGAGCTGGCCGAATCCATGCAGGCGATCGCTCGAAGCGGCAAAGTCGACAGCTTGGTCGTCGTCTACACCCCACCGACGCTCGAGGCTGATCCAACCGTAAACGAGGCCATCCTGAAGGTCTCGGCAGAACACCCAGAACTGACCGTGGTAGCAACCATGTTCGGCACAGCGACCAGTTCTCTGTTGCGCTCACCGAATGGAGAATCCGCAGGAGTTCCGGTGTTCGCGTTCCCCGAGGACGCGGTGCAGGTACTGGGGCGACTGGCTGCCTACAAGAACTGGCTGGTTTCGGCTGAACACGACCAGCCCGCCGAAGCGGACCACGTAGCGATGGACGGCGCCCGAGAGTTGCTGGTTTCGATCATGGACGAGCGCGTTGGCGAAACTGGCCTGTCCTCAGGAGAATTCGTGGACCTGGATGCGGACCTGCAAAACGAATTGCTCGACCGAGTGGGCATCGCTATGGCGGAACGCCGAGTGGTTGCAGATGTAGAGGAAGCTGTTCGAGCTGCTGATGAGATCGGATGGCCTGTCGTGTTGAAGGCCGCTGTTCGGGATCGCACAACCCGTTCGGCTGCGAGTGGCGTCACGCTGGACATCGCTGACGCAGATCACCTGCGCATGGTGTGGGGACACATGGTCGGCGCGATCGGTGACCGGATGGTTCCGGCCGTGGTCCAACGGTTCCTGCCCAACGGTATAGACATCGCGGTCAGCGTCGTCAGAGAGCCGACGGGGGTCGGGACGATCTCAGTCGGCCTGGGTGGACCGGCACGCATTGCAGGGGATTCCGAGATGGGCGTGATTCCGCTCAGCCTGGCTGACGCGAGCAGTCTCGTTGCTGCTTCGCCGGTGGCGAAGGTGCTCACGGACCCCTTGGATCGAGTTCCCGTGGTCGGCCTGGTTCACGCACTGGCATCACTTGCCGAAAGCCTCGACGTAGCGCTCGAGATTGACGCCGACCCGGTCATCACGGCGTCACCCCAGATTCTCGTTGCAGATGTCGATATTCGAGTCGGCGCAGCCCTCGACGATTTCACCGTCCGTCGAATCGACTGAGGATTCGCTGGCCGGCGCTCAATTTCACTGGAGGATCAGCGGGGGAGTCCCAAGATCCGCTCGGCGATGATGTTGCGTAGGATGCTGGTCGTTCCTCCCATGATCGTGTAGGCGGGCGCATAACAGATTGCTCTGGCCACATCACTCCACTCGAGTGCACCCATCTGGGCGACCGATCCACAGAACTCAGCGATTTCTACTTCCAACTCGGTGCACAACGTCTTGGTCACTGCCGAGAAACCAGCCGGTGCCTGCCCGACTGTTTCTCGAATGACCAGATTTCGTCCGATCCTGTATCCCGACTCGATCCGAGCTGCCCGTTGGCGCAACACCGGGTCGGTCAAGGTCGTCCGGGCCATGACCGCGTCGTAGAGACGACGGTTGGACACCAAACGGTCGATGCCTCCCCGCTCGTGTTCCATCTGTCGCATGACCTGTCTGAAGCTGTTGCCGCGCTCACCGATGAGGTTCTCGCCCGGCACGACGACGTCGTCGAAAGTGACCTCGCAGAAGTGCGAGTTTCCGGTCATATCGACGATCGGAGCGACAGTGATCCCGGGCGTCGCCATATCCACCACGAACTCCGACAAGGAACGGTGGCGGGCAGCGTCGGACTCGGTCCGGGCGATCAGATAACACCAGTCGGCTGAGGCCGCGCCCGAGGTCCAGATCTTTGATCCGTTGATGACCCACTCATCGCTGGGGGACGAAGTCTGACGTGCTGTTGTACGAATCGATGCGACGTCGCTGCCGGCATCGGGTTCACTCATCCCGATGCACCACGCGGATTCGCCGTTGATGATCTGGGGGAGCCAACGACGGGCCTGGGCATCGCTACCGAATTGCAAAAGGGTCGGTCCGATCTGGCGGTCAGCGAACCACGATGTAGCGAGTGGAGCGCCCATAGAGATGAGCGTCTCGAAGATCACGAGCCGTTCGATCGGCGGTCGACCACCGCCACCGAATTCGGTTGGCCAGGTCAACCCGAGCCAGCCTCGTTCACCGAGGGCGCGTGAGAACTCACGTGATGGATGGATCAACCATGAATCAGTGGCGAAGTCGGCGTCGTCGAGGACTTCCAGTGCGAACGAGCGTGCCTGGCCAGCAAGCTGATCCAAATGAGGATCCAATTCGAAGTTCACGCCAGCGGATCCGCGTCAGCTCCCGAGTCCTGAATCGGGTCGGAATTCGGGATAGCCACGACGGATCCAAGCATGGAGTTCCTCGAAGGGGTAGATGCCTGTGGAGTGGCCATCGCTCCACACGACGTTCAGGCCCCAGGCGCCGACCAGACCGGCGTTCTTGATGCCGAGGACTGCGTCGGTTCGGCCCCGTGGGGGCCATGGTTCGTGTCCGAGTTGTCGCTCGGCCCTACATGTTGCGCACGGGCAGTTGAGGCGTAGTTCCACCAGCGAGATAGACCCGTCCAAGCCGTCGTCGAAACTGAGGGCCAGTTCCATGTTTTCGGTGTCGATCGTGACGTCGGTTACGTCGGGAGTCATCTCAGCCATTGACTCCACGCTCGCGTCTGACGCACTCGGATTTCAATAGCGCTGCGATTCAACGCTCCGAGAACGGTGTGTAGTCACGCACTGGCTGGCCGACATAGAGCTGGCGTGGCCGGTAGATACGGGAGTCCTGATCGAGCAACTCGACATAGTGGGACAGCCAGCCTGCAGTGCGTGGAATTGCGAACAACACGGTGAACATGTCCATTGGGAAGCCCATCGCCTGATAGATCAGCCCCGAGTAGAAGTCCACGTTGGGGTAGAGCCGTCGGCTGACGAAGTAGTCGTCGTTGAGGGCGGTCTCTTCCAACTTGAGGGCGATGTCGAGCAGTGGGTTTTTGCCGGTGACCTGGAAAACCTCGTCAGCGGTCTTCTTGATGATTCGGGCACGAGGGTCGTAGTTCTTGTAGACACGGTGGCCGAAGCCCTGCAGCAGTACTTCGCCGCGCTTCACTGCTTCTACATAGGCGGGGACGTTGTCCAAGGAACCAATTGTTCCGAGCATGCGGATGACTGCTTCGTTGGCGCCTCCATGGCGTGGTCCGTACAGGGCCGCTGCGGCCGCCGCAGTAGCGATATATGGGTCGGCGTGAGCTGAACCAACCGTTCGCATCGCTGTCGTGGAACAGTTCTGCTCATGGTCCGCGTGGAGGATGAACAACACGTCGAGCGCCCTGGCCAAGACCGGGTTGGCGTCATAGCGAGGTTCGGCCGTCTTCCACATCATGGACAAGAAGTTGGCGGCGAAATCGAGTGAGTTGTCCGGGTACACGAACGGCATTCCGGCCGAATGTCGATAGGCCCCAGCGGCCAAAGTCGGCATCTTTGCGATCAGCCGGACGACTTGTTTCATCAGGACGTCGCGATCATGGATCTGCTTCGCCTCCTTGTAGAAGGTCGATAGCGCAGCAACAGTGGACACCAGCATCCCCATCGGATGAGCGTCGTAGTGGAAGCCCTCCATCACATGCTTGCGGAGGTTCTCGTGGATGAACGTGTGATGGGTTACCTGGTAGCGCCAATCCTCGAACTGCGACAGGGTCGGCAGGTCTCCGAATACGAGTAGATAAGCGACCTCTAGATAGCTGGAATGCTCGGCAAGTTGCTCGATTGGGTATCCGCGATACCTCAGAATGCCATTTTCGCCATCGAGTTCGGTGATGGCCGATGCTGCTCCTGAGGTTGTTCCGAATGCAGGGTCGTGGAACCAGGTGCCAGGAAGAAGCTTTGCCCACTGCTTTGAATCGACGCCTCCGTCGATGATCGGAATTTCGATCGACTCACCGCTCCGGTTGTCGGTGATGGTTATCGTGTCAGCCACAATTACTCCCGATTTCTCTCTATACCGTTCCCATCCTACGACCTTGACCGAAGTCTTTTGCGCGGCGAGTCGATCTGCGGATCAGCGAGAGCGGAGATGCATTCCTGCCACGCCATTCGCGTTCTCGGTGATAACCCTCTTCACGGTCGTGGACACAACCCGTTGGGCGGCGGATGGAATCCCTCGACGGCGCATCGCCAGTCCCACCGTTCTGCCGGGCACTTCATGGATCGGAATGCTGCGCCAGCGGCCCTCTCCATCGGTTGCAGCAGCGGTGGCTGGAACGATGCCAGCTCCGTAGCCCGAATAGACCAAGGACGCGAGTAGGCGCATTCCGTCGAACTCGGCCTGGGTCCGTAGTCGAGTCCCCCTCTCCTCAGCAGCGCGGTCCAGTTCGTCGCGAAATGAGGTTCCTTTCGCTTCGAGCAGGAGCTCGTGGTCGGCCAGTTCGGCCAAGGTGACTGATGATCGGTCGAACAACTCATGACCTTCAGGGACTATCAACACCCGGTCCTCGTCGAAGAGCGCTTCCACGGAGAGTTCGGGTTCATCTATCGGAAGGTTGATGACGGCCATGTCAACTGTTCCGGTGAGCAGGTTTACGACCATGGATGTAGTGGTGGCATCGAGTACGACCACCGAGACCTCTGGATGCTCAGCCTTGAGGGCTCGTAACAACGGCGGGACGAGCCACAGAGCCGTTGTGCCGATGACTCCCAGATGGACCGATCCGGAGATTACGTCGCGGAGTTCCGAGATGTCCGAGTCGAGAGCGTCGAACTCCGCCTCAATTCGGCGTGCGCGTTGAAGCACGACTTGTCCTTCATCGGTGGGTTTGTTGGTAGCCCGGTCGATGAGGGTGACTCCCATGTCGCGCTCGAGTCGTGCAACGTGAGCCGATACGTTGGATTGCACTGTTCCGAGTGCCCGTGCGGCTGAGGAGAACGAACTGTGCTCGGCGACTGCGATGAGTGCTTTTAGCTGCTTTCGATCCATCGGAATAAACGATACCAAGTATCTGTCGAATTAGCTTGTGTGATTGCTTGCTGGAGGCTATCTTTGCATATATCAAATCACGCCGAGGGCGAGGACACCCCCCCCGTCCCCCTCGAGCAGAGTCATCGCTCACCCCCCCCCCCAACCCACGACTCAGAAGCTTAAAGACTGGCTCCCCCCCCCCGTCCCTCGGCCCCTTTACACCCACCCGCCTCAGGTCCGC
>JAGQSZ010000076.1:10719-12172 GCA_020439285.1 Microthrixaceae bacterium | reverse complement strand
CCGTAATCCCAGTGAGGGGTGCCGAGCCCGAGCAGGGCCGGTACATACACGGCGCCGCCAGCGTCCTCGACACTTGCAGCGACGCGTTCGGAATCGGCAGCGTCTGAGATCAAGCCGAGGTCATCTCGCAGCCATTCGATATTGGTTCCAGCTGCCAACATGATTGCCTCGACACCCCAGGTGACTCGACCCGCTTGGCGCCAGGCGATCAGTGGAAATGTTCCACCCTCGCCACGGGTCTCGAAACTGGGACGTTGATCGTCAAGGCAGACATCAAGCATCCCGCCCGTTCCGAAAGTGATCTTGGCGGCGCCAGGTCGAACACATGCCTGTCCGATGAGTGACGCCTGTTGGTCGCCGGCTATCCCTCGAATCGGTGGGGCGCCATCCAGAGCCGAAGCGCTCGCAAGGTCACCGGTGGAATCCACGATCGTGGGAAGTACTGACTCTGGGATCCGCAGCCGTTCCAATAGCGCGCTGTTGTAGGTCTCGGCACCCACGTTCAGCAGTCCCCAGATCCCTGCGTTTGACAGGTCTGAGATGTGGCTCTCGCCCTGCGACAGGTTCCACACCAGCCAGGAGTCCGGGGTCCCGAAACACAGGTCCCGTTCACGCCCTGGGTCGACGGCATCGAGGATGTTCGCGATCTTGGTGGCTGACAGGTTTGGGGCCAGGCGGAACCCCTCGGCGTTGAGCACCAAGCAGTCGCCGAGCGTGCGCAGATCCTGCCAACCCTGGGCTGGTGCGACTGGTTCACCCGTTGAACGGTCCCAGATGATCGTGCTGGCACGTTGGTTGCTGATCCCGACGGCTTCGACCGACCCCACGTGGCTGAGCGCCTCTCGTGCACACTCCATGGCCGTGTCGGCGTATGCACGGGCGTCGAACTCGACGAGTCCGGCGAAGGGAGTGTCGGGGAGCGTTGCCCGGCGGACCTCGTGGTCGAGGCTCCCGTCAGGTCTGACGATCGCTGCGCGAATGCTGCTCGTTCCAAGGTCGATGACCAGGATGCTCACGGTTCCTCCCGAAGCGCGACGGTTCTCATTTTGGTGCTGACCCACCACTGGATGATCCGGTGGTCGACGATGTGTTCTGTTGGGTCCATCGACGGGCAAACATTCCGCCGAGCATTCCACACGTTGCCATCAACAACATGAGGAACGGGTACCCGAGCCAACTGATGTGATCGCCGGCAAGTATCCGCCTGATTACACCGAACCCTTGCACGACAACGTATGCGAGCGCTGCCGAACCGGCTGAGTATGACAACGGTGCTTGTTCGGACAACCGGATAGTTGCCCACCCACCGGCACCGGCACCCAACAGGATCACGATCCATAGCAGCATCGCGAGTGGTGTCCGGGAATCGCCCTTGTCGCCCTCGACGAGCCAGAGGTTTAGTAACGCTGCCGGCACGGCGAGGGTGAGCGTTGTGGCCACGCCACGCCAAAAC
>JAGQSZ010000076.1:0-10709 GCA_020439285.1 Microthrixaceae bacterium | reverse complement strand
GCGCCCCTTGGGTTGAGGGTCCCGTAGCTGGTGGGGTCATGTGGCGGTTGCTCGTCTGTTTGTCCGGTGGCACACAGGTGCGCTTGGTTGAGGAGTCATTGGTCGAATGAGAAGGTACCGAAACTCGACTTGAGTCCGAGCTTGCCCGGATTGAGGATCCCGTTGGGATCGAGCGCTGATTTGATGGAGTCGAGTACGTCGAGGCCGCTGCCGAGAGCGTCGCGGACGAAACGTCCCCGGTTCAGGCCAACGCCGTGATGGTGCGACAGTGACGCTCCGGCGCCGAGAGCAGCGCCGGTCGCAGCGGTCCACAGTGCCTGATGGCGAGATTCGCGATCCTCTGGTGGTGACTCGGCAGCAAACGTGAAGTACAGACATGCCCCGGCCTCGTAGCTGTGGCTGCAGTGCACACCGGCTGCCAAGGACCCTGGTGCTGTCCTGAGAGCTTCGAGTGTGGCGTCAGCTATTGCTGGCAGGTCAGACCATCGCCCCGAGACCTCCATCGTGTCCACGATGAAGCCACGCGAGATCAGAGCTTCCAAGGCCGACACCTCGTTACGTTCGCCGAGCCAGGTGTCGACGACAGAACTGTCCTCGATGTTGGCAGAGGAATCTCGGGCAGCCGAGTCGACCACGGACATGTAGGCGTCGACTATCGCCGGTTCTCCCTCGTCCAACACGATGGCCACGGAACGTCCGTCTGCTCCGGGGAAGTGCCGCAGAGATTCGACCGGGTCATAGAGCCGCAGGACGGCAGGTTTAGCGCCGCGTTGAATGACGGACCTCAACCAATCCAGTCCCGAATTGAATGAATCGAACGAATACGCGGCTTTGCGTTGATGGCCGGGAAGCTCATGGATCTTGAGTCGGGCGCCGGTGATTACACCCAAGGTGCCTTCGGAACCGACGAACAACTGATTCAGATCGGGGCCGACGGCTGCCCGTGGGAATCCACCGGTTCGGACAACGGTCCCATCGGCTAGGACTACATCTAGTCCCACGACCATGTCCTCGATCTTGCCGTAGCGAGTGGAGAACTGTCCTGCTCCGCGGCACGCCAGCCAACCGCCGACAGTGGACAGCGTCATGGACTGTGGCCAGTGCCCGCCTGTGAGTCCTTGAGAGCGGAGTTCGTCCTCGTAGACGTCCCCGAATGTACCGGGAAGTACGTCGGCAACCATGGAAGATCTGTCGATCTCACGGATCCCGTTCATCTGGCACATATCGAGTTGCACCCCGCCGAACACGGGCACGGATGCGCCGAGTACTCCGGATCGCCCGGCACTCGGGGTGACCGGGACGCGGTGCTCGTTGCAGATTCTCAGGACATCGATGACCTCTTGTTGCGAAGCGGGGCGCACCAGCACCGAAGCGCGGGACGGGATCCGGCCCTCGGTCGCCCAGATCATGGCCAGTGGCCACCAGTCGCGGCCTTCTTCGGCAAGTGTCGACGGATCGTCGACCACTTCGGCGCACGCACCGCGTAGTGCCTCGACAACCTGCTCGGGGACAGCGACGGTTTTCGCATTCAACGCCGACGCTGCAGATGCGGGATCGCCACTGATCACGATCGGTGGAACCGGCACTCCTCTGCTTTGTGAGGTCGGATCAGCGGTGTTTTGTGGGTCTGTCACAACGGCCTCCCATTGGCGCTCATGGAGCAGGGATCTAATCGAGTGATTCGGGCTCGCCTTTACAGCGATGCCTCCGGTTGTTCGCGAAGGTGTGTTTCAGGGAGGTCCGCAGCACTCCGTTCGGTTTCGACAAGGGCTCGGTACTCGGCGACACTCGCTTGGGTCTGTTCTGTGGTCCAGCCGAGTTCGCCCGCGATCAGTTCGGCTACCGATTCGGCCGCGTTCGCCGAGTCGTCACGAGAGAAGATCCGGGCCCGGGTGCGTCGTGACAAGACGTCGTCGACTGAGGTGGCCATTTCGTTTCGCACAGCGAATATCGCTTCGGCGCGGACATAGGGGAGTCCCTCGACGAGCGGTTCACCCAAGTCGGCGTCGGCCTCGATTGCTGCCATCAGCACCCGCGCCTCACCTCCGTAGCGATCTTTGAGGTGGTCCACAGTTGCGGAGGCGACGTTCGGGTAAACGCGACGTGCACTGTCGAGTGACTCGTAGCCGCTCGCTCCACGGATGGGGAGTTTCGCCGTCTTGGTCTTTGTCAGATGAGCGGTGTCCATCTGACGGGTGAGGATCGATTCGACCACTTCGTCGATCGTGTCAGCGGCCATTTCTCGATAGGTGGTGAGCTTGCCGCCGGTTATCGACACAAGCCCCGAGTTGGAGCGATCGATACGGTGCTTGCGGGACAGGTCAGCGGTACGGCCACTCGTGGCTGACTTGACCAGCGGACGGAGTCCTGCCCAAGTGCCGACCACGTCAGCCGTTGTGAGCGTTCCATCGATAGCGCTGTTGATTGCTTTCAATAGATAGTCGACGTCCTCAGCGGTGCACTGTGGATTGTCGAGCGGGCCGGTGTAGTCGGTGTCGGTGGTGCCGATGTAGGTCAGGTCACCTTGGGGTACGACGAAGACCGATCGCTTGTCACCGGGCACTGGGATGACTGCCGCGATCTCGTTCTTCAACAGGCGCCAAGGGACCGAGATGTGGATTCCCTTCGCCGGTCGGATCGTGTCGGGGTGGACACCCTGGTCCTGCGCCTTGATGTCATCGGCCCACACTCCGGCGGCGTTCACCACTGAGCGGGTCTTGATGGTGAACTCATCGCCGTCGGCACTAGCCGTAACTCCGGTTATGCGGCCAGCAGCGTCTTTGACGAAACCCTTGGCGGCGACCCGGTTCGCAACGACGGCTCCGTGGTCGAGAGCAGCGGTGCGAGCAATCGCCACGACCAACCTCGAGTCGTCCGCTGCAGCGTCGTAGTAGAGATAGCCCGAGACCAGCCGATCGGAACGAAGCGTCGGCATGTATGCGAGCGCCTGATCCTTGCCGAGACGTTTGTGGCGCTTGCCGATCCGGAGACCACCAGTCAGGTCATATCCCCACATCGCGGCACCGAGAATCCTGGCGATCTTCGCTGGGAGGATCCCGTCCTTGCCGAACATGGGTATCAGGAACGGCAGCGGCTTCACCAGATGTGGCGCGTTGCGCAGCAGTCGCTGTCTTTCGGCGAGCGCCTGATAGACGAGTCCGATCTCTCCTTGTTGGAGGTAACGGAGTCCACCGTGGATCAACTTTGAGGATTTCGAGGACGTTCCCGAGGAGAAGTCATCGCGTTCGATCAACGCGGTGCGAAGCCCACGCGACGCGGCATCGAGTGCCACGCCTACACCGGTGATACCCCCGCCGATCACGGTCACGTCGAATTCGAGATCCTTGAGCGATTGGAGCGACGTGGATCTGACGAAAGGCTGTGGAGTCACACGCTGAGTTTAGGACCACCTTTCAGTGCTGCACTCAGAGCATCGCCAGTGGTGTCCAGAGCGACCGATTCGACGTTGAATTACAGAAATGTCATTTCTGACTTGGACAGGTGCCTTGTTTCGAAGGCAGAATCACCTCGCATGGACCGTTCTTGGGAACACCGGTCAGCCTGCAAGGGCATCGATCCAGTCATTTTCTATCCTGCGACCGAAGAAGAGGCAGCGAGGGCCAAAGAGGTCTGCGCGGTCTGTCCGGTGCAGACCGATTGTCTTGAGTATGCAATCGCCGCACGTGAACACGAGGGCGTCTGGGGCGGACATACCGAGCGCGAACGGCAACGCATCATCCGACGTCGTCGTCGCCAGCGTGCATTGAACAAGACCTCGGCCACGGTCAGCGCCAAGTCCAACACCAAGGGCACCCTGGAAGATCGCGAATCGGGCTCGGCGAAGGTCCTGAGCGGCAGGGTCGCCACCCGCTGATGTCCGATTCGTCGGGCGGGGAGTTCGAAACCCTGGGCGGATGGCCGGGGCTCCTGCGCGAGTTGGCTGCGGGTAGGGATCTGGACCCTGCATATGCACGTGCCGCCTTGGGCCAGGTGCTTGAGGGAAGCGCGACCGATGCTCAGACGGCGGCGTTCATTTTCGGCCTCAAGGTCAAAGGCGAGGCACCTGCCGAGATAGCCGGTCTGGTCCAAGCGATGCTCGCCGCCGCAGCTCCCTTGGAGCTCGATGACCCCCGAGCAACACTCGATATCGTCGGCACCGGCGGATCGAGAGCCCTCGGTGGCCGTGCGTTCAACGTGTCGACCATGGCGGCAATTGTGGCCGGTGGGGCCGGAGCAAAGGTCTGCAAACACGGCAACCGCAAGGCTTCGTCCACCTCCGGTTCGACCGATCTACTCGAAGCGCTCGGAGTTGAAGTCGACTTGGATGGCCCCGGCGTCGCACGTTGTGTCCGCGAAGCCGGAGTCGGCTTTGCGTTCGCCAGGGTGTTTCACCCGTCGATGCGGTTCGCTGCACCGGTTCGGGCCGAGTTGGGCGTACCCACGGTGTTCAACCTGTTGGGCCCGCTAGCACATCCGGGTCAGGTAGGGCGTCAGGTCGTGGGCGTGGCGGACCCGTCTCTGGTGAACCTGGTGGCCGAATCTCTCCTCGAACGCGGAGTGGAACGAGCTTGGATCGTCAACGGCGACGAACTGCTCGATGAACTGACTACAACTGGTGTGAACAGCGTCGTCGAGGTGCGAGCCGGGCAATTGACCCGATTCGAAATCGATGCCTCCACCCACGGGATGGCCCGGACAACCAACGATGAACTCGGAGTCGGGGACCCCGGTGAGAACGCTCGTGTCGCCCGAGGCATCCTTGCTGGTGAGCCCGGACCTCTGCGCGACATGGTCGTGCTGAATGCCGCTGCTGGTCTGGTGGTAGCAGACGTAGCTGTCGACCTGGACAGCGGAATCGAGGCTGCTGCAGCGTCGATCGACTCTGGTAGGGCGGCCACAGTTCTCGATTCGATCATCGAAGTCAGCCGCTCGGCCTGAGCAGCGCCACGCCTAGGGATGTCGTGACGCCAGGGGGTAGAGTCAGACCATGGCGACGAGTTCTTCCGGTACGCGATACCGCTGCGAGGCATGCGGAAACCTGACACGGTTCGAGGTGACTGCAACCCGGACAACACGCGCTTTCCACCACTACACCGTTGGTGGGGAACTCAGCGTGGAGGACCTCGAGGTTGTCTCCGAGCAGCTTGATTCGGTGATCTGCCGGTGGTGTGGAACCGGTTCCAACGTCGTCGAGATAGACGCGGACGAGATCGAGGAATCTGACGACCTAGACAACTCCTCGCGTGCTAGCGGGGGAGTCGGCTAAATCGCGACACAGCCATCTCCGCCGAACCAGATCGATCACCTTCGGGCCGCAGCTGAATACGCGCTCGTGCGCGTACGACTCGACCCGACCGCCGGTGGGCACACACGGATTCCAAGTGCGCTGAAGCCGCTGCTCAAGTTCTCCAAACTCCCGGCGCGGGCGGTTGGTTCTGTGCTCGAGGTGCTCGACACAGATGACGAGTTCAGAGCGTTCGTCGCTGACGGGCTCGAAGAGGATCAGCCGGATCGGCCGACCTGGCTGTTCCTGGTCAGACCCGACGGTTGGCAAGACGAACTCGAAATGCTCGGTGAAGCAATGTCCGAGGAGGCCGAAACAGCAACCGCATCAACCAAATTGCGAACCGTCGAGCGTCACCTTGAATCAACGAGAGCGTCGCTGGAAGAGGCCCGTTCAGAGCTGGCAGCTGCCGCGGAACGTGAGACTTCGCTGTTGGCAGAACTGTCGTCAGCGCGGGGTATGGTCGACCCCCAGGCCGAGGAACTCACCGCGCTGCGCGCCCGGGTCGAGGAGCTTGCGGCGGAGCGGACGAGGGTCGTCAAGAACCTGAAGACTGCTGAGGAGTTGGCAAACTCGCGACTCGACGTAATCAGAGATCTGGAGTCCGAGCTAGAGGCCGCCCGATCGTTGGCGGCAGCTGCAGATGCGGTTGCGGACATCGATGAGCAGTGCGACTCAGACTTGCCTGATGGCCCAGTCGTTGCCCCGTGTGACGACGATGTGCATCGCATCGATGTCGATCAACTAGCGCTGTCTCTGGGGCAAGCCAGTGGCGCACTTCAGGCATTGGTCGAGGCTTTTGATCGAGCTAGTCGTGCCGTGTCGCCGCCGTATGCCGGGGACTCGCATGAGGGACTCACTGCCTCGATAACGCCGCCAAGTGGGTCGGATTCGCTATCCGGCGAGGACCCGAACGGCGCAGGTCGAAACGGTGCCGATTTTCGCCCGGGTAGGAGGCGGCGGATCCGGCTGACTAGGGGAGCGACCGAGGGCTCGATTGAAGGCACTCTCCAAGCATTTCGTACCCCTGATGTGATCGTGTTCATCGATGGGTACAACGTGGCGATGCAGGCGTGGCCACAGCTGAACAAGACCGAACAGCGTGATTCCCTGATCAGAGTCACGTCGAACCTTGCCGCACGAATTCCGGCGGACTACCACCTGGTGTTCGACGGTGTAGGTGACGGAGCACGACCTTCGGTTACGACTCCGCTTGCCGTGAGGCTCCACTTCAGCTCGCTGGAAGTCGAAGCCGACGACGTCATCTTGGAGATGCTGGACACAGAGCCAGTCCGACCAGCGATCGTTGTCAGTTCAGATAACCGGGTGAGGTCCGGTGCCAGAGCCCGTGGCGCGATGTCCATCGGATCGAACGAATTGATCGAGTTCGCAAAGAGTCGAATCTCTTGAAGAAGATGTTGGACGAACAACCCCACCCCGGAACCCAAGAGCCGCTACTCAGTGCACGATTCGTAACAGTGGTGACTGCAGGCCTGTTCTACTTCATGTCATTGGGCATGCAGCTCCCCACGGTTCCCAAGTTCGTCGAGGGCCAACTCGGTGGTAGCGAACTCGCCGTCGGAATCATTGTCGGATCGTTCTCGATCGGAGCGGTCGCGGTGCGACCATTCGCAGGACGTCTGGGCGACCGCGTGGGTCGACGTCCACTGATCGTCGTCGGTGCCCTGATGGTCGCGGCATCAGTCGCGCTATACGCGCTCATCAATTCCCAAGCCGCGCTTCTGGGTGCACGGTTGCTCGGCGGGGTAGGGGAGGCTGCCTTCTTTGTCGGCGCCGGCACGATGGTCACCGATCTGGCCCCAGCGTCACGACGAGGCGAAGCAATCAGTTATTGGTCGGTTGCCGTTTACGGCGGGTTGGCCCTTGGTCCGGCTCTAGGTGAGTTCGTTCTCGGCGGTGATCACTTTCAACGGGTCTGGTTGGTCGGAGCTGCGTTGGCCCTGATCGCTGCTGCGGTCGGTTTCATGACACATGAGACCGCGGCGTCAACAGGGTCCGGGGAGCCAGCGCCCCTGATCAACCGCACGGCTATTGGCCCGGGAACCGTTCTGTTCCTTGGCATGATTGCCCTCGCCGGATTTGCGGCGTTCGTTCCGCTGTACGTGGCTGACATCGGCATGGAGGACTCAGGTCTCGTCTTCTTGTTGTACGGCTGCACGATCCTTGCGTTGCGAATCTTCGGGGCAAAGATCCCCGACCGGATCGGGACTCTCAAAGCCGGAACATTCGCCATGTCCGCAAGCGCAGTTGGACTCGTCATCATCGCTGCCACAGGCAATGTCGCCGGACTGTATGTGGGTACCTTCGTGTTCTCGGTAGGAATGTCGCTGCTGTATCCAGCGATGCTCACGATGGCGCTCATCGGCGTACCGGACTCGGAACGAGGTTCCGCGGTTGGCACGATAAGCAGCTTCTTCGACCTTTCCCAAGGGATCGGCGCTGCAGTACTTGGTATTGCGGTGGCCCTAGGCGGGTTCCGAATCGCATTCGTCACAGCAGCAGTGTTGAGCGTGCTCGGGCTCTCGATGCTCAGAACTGTGTTCAGGCCTGCCCCGTCGCCCGAGTTCGAATACCTGGCCGCCGAAGCGGCCCACGAATTCCCCGAACCACCACCATGAACCGGCCCAATAGCCAACTCGGTATCGACATCGTCGAGTTGGGCATGGGGCTCGGACTGTCCGCCGTCGGGTTCTGTGACGCCGAGCCCTTGGAAGAGACCAGAGAGGTCCTCGAGTCGCGACGTGATCAGGGACTCAACGCAGAGATGGCATTCACCTACCGGAACCCGACCCGTTCGACCGACCCGAGGGCTACCCTCCCGAGTGCGCAGTCGATAGTCGTTGGTGCGCTCCGATACGACACAGAAGCACCAGAAGCGCCTGTCGGGGGACCTCACGCCCGCGTCGCCCGGTACGCGACGTCTGATCATTACGATGATCTGCGTCGAGCCCTTGGTGGGATCCGAGACCTGTTGAAATCCCTTGGTCACAAGGCGGTTGTACTTGCCGATGACAACGCGCTGGTGGACCGAGCCGTGGCAGTCAAGGCAGGTATCGGCTGGTACGGGAAGAGCGCGAACGTGTTGCTCCCCGGAATGGGCAGCTGGTTCGTGTTGGGCTCGGTGGTGACCAACGCCGAGTTGGGCTTCACCGCTGAATTGGTCGATGACGGTTGCGGGACCTGTACTCAGTGCATCGATCACTGTCCCACTGGGGCGATAGTCGCGCCGGGTGTTGTCGATGCCGGCCGCTGTCTTTCCTGGCGTCTACAAGCTCCGGGTGACTTTCCAATCGAGTTCCGTCGTGCTCTCGGGAATCGGATCTACGGATGTGATGACTGCCAGGAGTATTGCCCGCCGAGCCGTCGGGCCGACCGACGCGGGATCGGTGCTCCGGACCCTAGGGGCGGCGATGATCTCGGCGGCTCGGGGTCATGGGTCGATGTTGCTTGGATGCTTGATGCATCTGATGAGGAACTGCTCACCAAGTTGGGCAGGTGGTATGTCCCACAACGCGACCCTCGTTACCTGCGTCGTAACGCACTGGTCGTCTATGGCAACACCGCTCACTCACAGGACGCCGAAGCAATCGAGTTGGTGCTGGGGCCGTACCTGGACTGTGATGATGAGATGCTCCGGCGCCACGCGACTTGGGCAGCGCTCAATCTGGGACACAACGAGATGTTGCTAGACAACAGACGCGTGGATGACGCCGTAGTTGCCGATGAGATGGCGCTGTTTCGCGCCCACCCTGGCATCAACGATGATGCCAACAAGATGGTAGAGGCGCCCGGCGATGAGTGATCGGAGCAAGACCGCAACGGGGCAGTCCGCTGCTGAGGCGCGCGCCGAATACGAAGCCAACCGGGTCGCCAACGCGGCTGCACGAGAACGTCGGATCGCCGAGGCATTTCCAGACGGGGATCCCGGGAAATGGGTGAGCACAGCGTCGATCATCGTGACGGTCGCTTTCGCGTTGGTGACCTTGTTGGGTGTGATCGATCCAGACGAGTTCATCGTCCCGTATTTCGTGGTCACCGTCGGGTTGTTCACGGCAGGATTCTTGATCTTCGCGTGGGTGCTAGTCGGTATGGCTCTGCGGAGTCGCGACGATCTATTGAGCATCGCCGGGGTGTTCTTCTTGTCTGACAGCGCTCCAGTGCGTACGCGCCGCACTCTGTTGGGACTACTCGCAGCACAGGTTGTCATTGCGGTAGCGGGAGCAGCAGCCAGACCCTTTACACCCTTAGCAGTGGGGACCCTGGTTCCCCTGTTCGGATTGGCGGTAGTTGGACTGTGGGCGGTCCGCTATGGACACTTCGAAGCTCACCCGAATGGGGTCAGTCGATGAGGGTCCTGTTGTTCACAGGCAAGGGAGGAGTGGGTAAGACCACCACTGCCGCGGCCACCGCTCTCCATCTGGCACGTTCGGGTAAACGGGTTGTGGTGACCTCGGCTGATTCGGCCCACTCGTTGGGTGACGCACTCGGAATGGACCTCGATTCGGTTCCACGCCAGGTCGAGGCCAACTGTTGGGCTCAACAACTCGATGGTCGTGAGCGCCTCGAAGAGAACTGGGCCGAAATCCGTGACTGGATGATCGAACTGTTTGACTGGGCAGGCGTCGAGGAAATCGCTGCCGAGGAGCTTGCAGTTCTGCCGGGTCTCGACGAGATGTTCGCCCTGACCGAGATCGACACCCTTGCAGCGACCGGGGAGTACGACGTCATCATCGTTGACTGCGCCCCCACGGCAGAGACCATCAGGCTCTTGTCCCTACCCGAGATCCTCGGGTGGTACATGGATCGGTTGTTCCCGACCTCGCGTCGTTTGAACAAGGTGGTCGGGCCGATCGTGTCGAAGTTGAGTTCGATTCCGGTGGCCGACGACGCAGTGTTCATGGCAGGCAAGCGTCTCTATGACCGCTTGGATTCCGTGCGGGAGATCCTGTGCGATCCGACCGTTACCTCAGTGAGGATGGTCATCAATCCAGAGTCCATGGTCATTGCCGAGGCACGTCGCACCCACACCTACCTTTCGCTGTTCGGCTATCAGGTGGATGCGGTCGTCATCAATCGAGTCCTACCTGCCGGTGACCAGAGCTCCTGGCTAGATGAATGGCGCGAGAGCCAGGAGCGGAACCTCGAAGAGATCTCGACCTCCTTCGGTGGGATCCCGCAGTTCTGCGCAACACACGGCGGTGCAGAAATTCTTGGACCTGACAGGCTCGCCGAGTTCGCGAGCGACCTCTGGGAGAGCGAGGATCCCTCCGAGCGGTTGTCCCAGGTCAAACCGATGTCGGTTGCCCGCGACGGCGAAGACTTCGTGTTGTCGATAGCGTTGCCGTTCGCGACTGGTTCCGAAGTGGACTTGTCGCGTCGTGGCGACGATGTGTTCTTGGCATTG
>JAGQSZ010000075.1 GCA_020439285.1 Microthrixaceae bacterium | reverse complement strand
CAGCCCTGACGCACCGTTGGCCGTCACGATGGCACTCAGTTCCCAGAACGCCCAGGCGTCCGTAACCGACCTGGTCTTCTCCGGAACCCTCTCACGCTTCCCCGGACTCAAGTTCGTCTACGCCGAGAGCCAGGCCGGGTGGATGCCCTATCACTGGGAGCGGATGGACGTAGTCGCAGAAGAGGGCGTCTCCGCTGGAGTCGTCATGGACGAAAAGCCCAGCGAGATCGTCAAGGGTCATATCTTCACCGCGATATTCGATGACCAGACCGGACTCAAGTATCGCGACGACATCGGTATGGAACACATCCTGTTCGAGACCGACTACCCCCACACCGATGGAACTTTCCCCGAGTCCCGCAACGTCGTTCACAAGCTTTGCGAGACCGCCAACATGAACGCCGATGAGTGCTATGCGCTCCTGCGTGGCAACGCGATCAAGTGCTATGGCCTTGAGCGGTTTGGCCTCGACAAATAGTTCAACAGTGCCCCAGGCCGGCTCCTATGGGGTCGGCCTGTTGGGCACCGTCGTTCGCCTGAATCTCGCCGTGTCTGACGTGCTCAGCGGGATCACCGGCGCGCACGGAACCAACTTGGCGGACTATCTCGTCCTCGGCGTCATCAGAGGTGCCCCCGGATCCAAGACGTCACCGGGTGCCATCGCCGAGACCCTTGGCCGCACATCAGGTGGAATGACCTTGACCCTCGACCGGTTGGTCAACGCCGGGTGGGTTCGAAAGTCGAAGGACCCGAGCGACGGCAGACGAACCGTGGTCGAGTTGACCGACGCAGGCACCGAACTGGCCATCGCTGTCAATCAGGCGCTGCACGACTGGGAACACGAACTCTCCTTGGAGGAGTCAGCCGACGTGGTCGCCACGTTGGAGTCGTTGACCTGGGCTGTTGCTCGCAGTCAGTCCGTTCGCTGACCCAGACTCAGAGGTCGAAATCGACCGTCAGAGGAGAGTGGTCTGACCACCTGCCCTCGTATGGCATTGACCGGTCGACCGAGACCTGTTTTGCGGACGAGGCCAACTCGGCGTCGGCGATCTGGTAGTCGATACGCCAGCCGGCATCGTTCTCGTATGCCCGGCCACGGTATGTCCACCATGTGTACGGTCCGTCCACCTCGCCGGCGAAATGACGTCCCAGGTCCACGAACCCAGCGGTGTTGAACAGATGATCCAGACGGGCTCGTTCATCTTCTCGGAACCCGGCCTTGCCGATGTTGCCGCGCCAATTGCGGATATCGAGCTCGCGATGGGCGACGTTCAGATCGCCAGTGAGCAACACCATCGATCCCGAGTCGCGAAGCTCGGTGACCCGCTCGACCATCAGGTCCATGAAGGTGAGCTTCTCCTTCATGCGACGGTCATCTGCGCTGTCACCGGTATGGACGTACGCAGACACGACGGTGAGCGGAACGGGTCCGCCGGTGGCGATACGTGCTTCGACCCACCGGCCCGAGCCATCACAGTGGTCGGGCAGACCGGGCATCGCCTCGACATCGGCATCGATGCCGGGCCTCGACGCGATCGCAACACCCGCCCGACCCTTGGTGGAGCATTCGTTGTGGACGATGTTCCAGCCGTCGCTGAGGATGTCGCGTAGCACGTCGTCAGGTGCACGAACTTCCTGCATTGCGATGACGTCCGGGTTGTTGGTCTCGATCCATTCGAGCAGACCCTTGCGGGCTGCCGCTCTGATGCCATTCACGTTGATCGAAACGACACTCAAGGCCATGTGATGATCCTCGCAGAGATGACAACTGATGTGGCAATCAACCAGATCCCTTGTTATTGGGCCGACCCCGGGCCACTATCAGATATGGCTTCGGAACCACACAAGGAATTGCACACGGATTGGTCGGGCTTGGAGATCCTCGAGCCCGATGAGTGCTTCAAGCTGCTCAACCACGCCGCGATCGGCAGGGTCGGTTTCGTGGATCAGGGCGGCCCGGTCATCGTGCCGGTCAACTTCGCGATGGATGGTCGCTCGCCGGTGTTCAAGACCGCCCACGGGTCGAAGCTCTCGGTGGCGATGGTCCAAAAGCCCATCTGTTTGGAGATCGACGCTTGGGATCTGATGGGACATACCGGGTGGAGCGTGCTGGCCAAGGGAATAGCGGACCTGATACTCGACGACGAAGAGATAGAAAGGCTCGAAGGACTACCCGTTCAGCCTTGGACACGGCCTGACCTGCGACACAACTGGGTCAGGATCCTGGTGGAAGAAACCACCGGTCGTAGGATCATTGAGCACTAGAACGAGTCGCTCGACGGAAGTGGCGATATGACAGAACTCGATGCGCGGGTCGCTCAGACGTGGATCTATCCCGTGAAATCGCTGCAGGGCACCCGCGTTGAATCTCTCGACGTTCGACTTCACGGTGTCAAGGGCGACCGTAACTGGGCGCTGTTCGACCTGGACGCCGGCAAAGTACTTTCGGCAAAACGCCTTGGCCGTATCTTCGATGGATTCTTCGACGATGACTCGATCGTTCTGCCCGACGGGACTCGACTGCCAATGACCGAGTGCGTCAACGGCGGTGTGTGCGATCCCATCAGCGAATGGCTCGGTCGACCCATCCGTGTCTGTTCAGTCGATGACATTGCCGAGTTGGGTGACGGGCATCTCACCTACCAGATGACCTTTGACCCACCCAACGACGATTCGGAGTACTACGACATCCCCATGCCCGAGGGCAGTTTCGTCGACCTCGCTCCGCTGCACATGTTGACCACTGCGACTCTGCACGGGTGCCGGTCGGCGCGACCCGATCTGAACTGGGACGTGCGACGGTTCCGTCCGAACATTCTCGTTGACGTCGACGGTGAGATGTTCCTGGAGAGCCAGTGGCAGGGCAGGCCGATACGGATCGGTGATGATCTGGTGATCGAGGTTGCCCAAGGAACGGTGCGATGCGCGATGCCGCTTCGGCGCCAACCCGCGCTCGATGCGGACAACCCGGAACTGGACCGTCAACCCGAGTTGTATCAAGCGATGGTCGATCTTCGACCCGAGATGCCCAACCATCTGGGTGTCTACGTCAACGTGCTGGAGCCGGGTACAGTGCGCGTCGGCGACCAACTCAGTTTCGTGTGAGGATTCCAATTTGGGCATCTCGCCGCTGGTTTGAATGCGGTTGACGCTGACTAGGGTTGACACAGTGAAGGACACGGACTCCGCCTATCTCGATCCCGCGTCCGCAGCGGATGCAAGGCTTCGCCTCATCGATGATTTCGGGCGGATCGCAACTGATTTGAGGGTGTCGGTCACCGATCGTTGTGACCTCCGCTGCACCTATTGCATGCCCGCTGAGGGGCTCGATTGGCTCGACGCTGATCAACAGATGTCCTTCGATGAGATCACTCGCATCGTGAGAGTCATGATCGACCTGGGTATACGTACGGTGCGGCTCACCGGGGGTGAACCCCTGATGCGAGCCCATCTGGAGGACCTCGTATCGAGTCTGGCGATGCTCGACTTGGACGACATCTCCATGACGACCAACGGCACAGCTTTGCAGCGCCACGCGGCTTCTCTGGCGGCCGCCGGGTTGAACCGGGTGAACGTGAGCCTCGACTCTCTGGTCGCCTCGCGTGTCCAGGAAATCTCCCGACGTGATGTGCTCGACAAGGTGCTCGCAGGCATCGCTGAGGCCAAACGGGTTGGACTCGATCCGGTGAAGATCAACTGCGTCCTGTTGCGGAACCGCAACGATGACGAGGTTATTGACTTCGTAGAATTTGCCCGCGCAACAGGGTGTGAGGTCAGGTTCATCGAGGACATGCCACTTGGCGCCGATGGCTCGTGGACGAGGGCGATAGTCGTTCCCGGATCAGAGGTGCTCGACCGGATCTCAACGGTGTTCCCGCTGACGCCCCGAACCCGCGGCGCCCAACCAGCGTCCACCTACGATTTCGCGGACGGCTCACCCGGATCGGTCGGAATCATCTCGAGTGTGACCGAGCCGTTCTGTGCGAGCTGCGACAGATTGCGCCTCACCTCTGACGGGTTCCTGCGGACGTGCTTGTTCGCCCACGAGGAACTCGACCTGTTGACTCCTCTCCGAGATGGTTGCAGTGACAATGACTTGGCGGAGCTGATCATCGCGGAAGTGGCCCGTAAGGGACCTGGGCACGCCATCGGTCTGATCGAGTTCGAACAACCCGTTCGTGTCATGTCGAGGATCGGCGGATGAAGGTCCTGTATTTCGCCCGGGCGCGTGAACTCGCCGGAACCAAGACCGAGGACACCGACGAGTTCGACGGATTGACCGTCGCCGAGGTGCTCGCCGAGCTGTCGCTTCGGTTCGGGCCGGAGTTCGCGACCTTGGTGGAGCGCTCGACGATCATGGTGGACGATTCAATCGTCACCTCGGATCGCTATGACGAACATTCCGTGGGGGGCGAACTCGCGATCCTTCCGCCGGTTTCAGGAGGTGACGGACCAGTTGGAGATCACCATCATCACAGCGACCACGGTCCCTCGACAGGTCCGCTGCGTGTAGCCATCCTCACGGTCTCGGACCGTGCGAGCGCTGGTGAATATCAAGATCTAACCCGGCCCGCGTTGGCTGAACTCATCGAGAGCCGTATCGACGCGAAAGTCATCACAACAGCCGTCGTCGCAGACGTGCTGGATTCGATAGCCGCAACCGTCAGTGGATGGTGCGATGACGACCTGGGAGACAATGGGGGACCAGCACAGTTGGTGATCACCAACGGTGGAACGGGCCTCTCTGACCGGGACGTGACCCCCGAGGCGATCAGAACGGTCCTGGATGTCGAAGCCCCCGGCCTCGGCGAAGTGATGAGAGCGGCGGGTCTCGCCAAGACTCCACTCGCATCGCTGTCGCGACAGACCGCAGGTCGTCGGAAGGCAACGATCGTGGTGTGCGTACCCGGTTCGGTGAAAGCAGCGATTGAGTCGGTGGAAGCGATAGCGGACGTATTGCCCCACGCTTGTTCTTTGGCGGCGCAAGTGACTTCGGTGGAGCCTTCAACCGAGTCTTCAGCAAAGGTCGGGTCCTGATGCACCACGCTGACGGACACGGTGCATCAAGTCAGACGACTCCAACCGTCACGTCCGGATTGAGCGCCAGCCCGCTCGATGCCGCTGCCCTGGCTGAATCGGTCCGCCGCGACGACTGCGGTGCCGTAGTCGTGTTCGAAGGAACCGTCCGTTCACCCAACCATGGACACCTGGTTGAAGCGCTCGAATACGAGGCGTGGGACGACAAAGCGCCAGAGCAGATACGTTCGATCGTTGCCGAGGTGATTGACAAGCACGCCTTGGGCGCGGCGCTTGCTGTTCATCGCACCGGCAGAGTGCACGTGGGTGAGTCTGCGGTGGTCGTCGTTGCAGTCGGGGTGCATCGCGGATCGGCATTCGCTGGGGCCGAGGAACTGATCAACCGGGTCAAGGCCGAGGCATGGATCTGGAAGAAGGAAATCCGTGTCGACGGTGAGGTCTGGGTCGAGGGCTGCGAGCAGTGAACACCGCGGACCCATCACCGGGCCCAGACCAACTCCAGGTTGATCGACGTGGCCAAGTAGATCGGATCCACCTGCACTATGACGGGCAGTCCCAGATCGAAGTCCGAGGCCGCGGCGACAATGGGACCGGTGATCCAGTTGCACATGGCGTCCGGGGGATCGCTGGGAGCGCTGATCGTGACACGCTGAAGCCGAGTGATTCCTGGGTTGATGTCCGAAGCGGTTTCCTCAACGACCCCGAAGGTGTGTTGCAGGTCGTACTCAATGAGACCCGTTGGGCTCAAGGTGAAACCTGGCGCTACGAGCGCTATGTCCCCGAACAGCGACTGGGTGCGATCATGCGCCGCGACGATCAGCCCTTGGCTGTGCGTCAGACCGAGCTCCATCTGCGTTCCGCTTACGCTGCGCCGCTGCTCGGAGTCGCTGCGATCCTCTACAGAAACGGTCAGGACTTCCAGGGTCTGCACGCCGATCGTTCAATGCGCTGGTTGGACCAAACACTGATCGCAATCTTGGTACTGGGGGAGCGGCGACCGTTCCGTCTGCGTCCTCGTCGTCCGCTGTCGAAGGCCCAGGTCGAACAACTCGAACGCACCGGAGAGGCCGCCGCTGAGGATGTCGAGTTGATGCCCGGCCACGGTGACCTGATCGTCCTGGGAGGCAGGTGTCAGCGGGATTGGATGCACGGAGTCCCGGCGTGCGACGTCAGCCGTGAGCGGATTTCGCTCACGTGGCGTTGGACCTCCAAGACCGGACGCCCTGATACCGGCGCCGCCTATGGCGAGGGAGTCCATTATTCGGACGCGAAGTCCAGACCGTTCCGAAGGACCAGGCCGATCTAGGCGTGCGCCGCCAGTTCAATGGTCGCTTCAGCGAAGCGATCTCACTGGTTCACGTCTATTCGCCAGACACCGACGCGCTCGCTGATTCCCTTGAGCCGCCGCCGGCCCTTGTCCGCGGCGTTCTCGACGCTGTCGGCACCATCGCCGGTCAACAGCACCGTTCCCCTGCGGGCCTTGTCGACGAGTCGCGCCGCCTTGTTCACAGTCGTTCCGAACCAGTCGCCGTCGCGGCTGAGTATCTCGCCGTAGGCGATCCCGCCACGGGCCTGACGCAGAACGGGATCGGCACCTATCCGTTCCAACAGTTCGCAGGCGACTGCGGCGGCGCTCGACAGATCGGGGGTCACAAACATGACCTCGTCGCCGATGTACTTGATGACCCTGCCGCCGTTCGCGACCGCCAGTTCCGCGGACCACTCCTCGAAACGAGCCAGAGCAGAGGTCATTGCCTCGTCGCCGAGTTCCTCGGTGCTCAACGTCGATCCGATCAGGTCGACGAAACCGACTGCCGCCAGGTGAGCAAGCCCCGGATCGCCACCGAGTTGCTCCGTTGCTTGTTCAAACAACATCTTTCCAGCGATCCGTAGCACCTCGGGCACAGTGCTGAATGCCTCGAGAGCGTCGAAGGTCATCAGGGTGTATTCGTCGCCCTCGGGAATGGATTCATCAGCCGCTGACATGTCCGACAAGGTTCGGGCGAACACAGTCAGGGCAGCTTCGGCGATCGTTGCCAGCGCAGAACCGATCACACGCGTGTACTGCAGGATGGTCTGGGTTCCGTACAGCTCCATGCCGGCCGCGAATCCTTGGAACGCTTCGATCTCCTCGACACGACACACTGCTGCGTCGCCGGGATCCGGCAGACCGAGAAGCATTCGTGCCCGCCGTGTGATCTCCACATCGAGCCCCGCTTTGTCGGCCAGTTCCTCGATCGTGATGCGTGGCTGGTCGGACCACAGGATCCGAGAGCGCATCAGACTCACCGCTTCGTTGGGCTGACGGTCCTCCTGCGATCCGAATGCGGGTGGTTGCGAGGGCTCTGTGGGTTTGGTGGCACGTAACGCATCACGTTGGGCATCGAGTTGTCTCACCTCGGCCGGGTCGACACCGGCGAGCAGCAAGCGCAGCTTCACCTGATTCCACAACTCCACCTCAGTCATCTCAGCCTCGGCCGACTGAGCGCGCGGCAATTCGGAGTCCGAGTCCGGGTTTGTTGGGTCCGGACCCTGTTCAACCGGGTCAGTCGGGTCAGTGGGATCTGCCACGATGATGAACCTACCTTCGATAGTGTCGGGCGATGGATCTGGATTCACTGTTTTCTGTCGAGGGAAAGACTGTTGTGGTCACCGGTGGGTCACGGGGGATCGGGTTGATGATCGCTGAGGGCATGGTGCGATCTGGCGCCAAGGTCTATATCTCCTCACGCAAAGCGGAGGTATGTGAAGAACAGGCCGCCAGACTGAGCGAGTTCGGTACCTGCGTTTCGCTTCCGGCGGACCTGTCTAACGCCGAGGGTGTCGCATCACTCGCCCGGGCGGTATCTGAACGCGAAGACCGGCTTGATGTCCTGGTCAACAACGCCGGAGCGACTTGGGGCGCCCCGCTGCGGGAATTCCCCGACAGCGCTTGGGACAAGGTCATGGCAACGAACGTAAAGGCCGTGTTTGGACTTACCACAGCGTTGCTCCCACACCTCGAAGCAGCAGCGTCACCGGAGGACCCGGCGCGTGTGATCAACATCGGTTCTGTTGACGGCATCAGGGTCCCCGACACCGAGAACTATGCGTACGCGGCGAGCAAAGCTGCTGTTCACATGGTCACCCGCCAGCTAGCGCACCGATTGACCAAGAGCCACGTCACGGTCAATGCGATAGCCCCGGGACCGTTCCCGTCGAAGATGCTGGCGTTCGTTTTGGACGTCGAAGGCGGCGAGGACATGATCGCGTCAGGCGTGCCGCTCGGACGCATCGGTCGCCCCGATGACGTGGTCGGCGCAACGCTGTTCCTGTCGTCTCGCGCCGGGAGTTACCTGACCGGAGCGATAATCCCGGTCGACGGTGGGATCTCAACCCACGGCTGAGGCGCAAGTCTGACGGCTCAGCGAGGCGACGACTCAGCTGAGTAGTTCGACCGTCAGGTCGTGGATGTCAACACGCCGCTCGGGGTCGGCTGGGTCGACGAGCGTGTCGGCATCGAGAAACACACGGGGTGTCTTGTACAGATACGCGATCGCCCGCAGGTGCGACGGCGACACGTAGCGGTCTGCGTGGTTGTCGAGCATCCATGTCCTGACACGGGGAAGATGCTTGCCGCTCATCGTCGGGAACAGGTGGTGTTCCACGTGGTGGCTGAAATTGAAATGCATCTTGTCGACGATGGCGAGCGTGTTGACACTCATCGAGTTCTCAACCGGATCGTTCTTTTCGGTCATGGGCCGCATGAAGTGATTGGTGGCGATGTAACCCATCACGATCATGTTCGTCACAACGATCGGCAACGCAACGATGAACAGTGCATAGAACGGACCGGCGAGCACCGCGACGGTGATCCAGATCGCAAGAGCGATCGCCGAGTCGATCACGGCGCGACGACGGTTGAATCGTGCGAACCCGCGCATGTACTTGGTCTGGATCCACAACACGATCTGTCCGTGGAACAAGAACCAGTATGCGAAGAAGAAGTACGACGCCGGGTGGCCAGACCCGGGAGCGAGTTTGGTGACGAAACGAGTGGAAGGGGCCTTCTCGTATCGGGCGAGTGTCCCGAAACTGTCGGGATCGGCGTTGCCCATGTTGGTCTTGGCGTGGTGGACCTGGTTGTGCCACACCTTCCACAGGCTCGGCGAGACGAGCATCGGAGCGAACGCCAGGTAGCCGAGGAAGTACTGCAACTTCTTGTTCTTGACCACCGCTCCGTGGAGAACTTCGTGGCCCAAGAAGCCGCCTGCTGCGAAGCATTGACCCATGACCAGCCCGGCCAGGATCGCCAGGTACCACGGCGGTCGGGTGACGATGACTGCTCCCGCGCATGCGACGACGGTGGCGACGATCGGGATGAACCACAGCGCTCTCAGCGGTTGACGTTCGAAGGTGTCTTCGGGAAGCTCCGCTCGGATTCGACGCTTGAGTTGATCGGTCGGAATCGGTCCACCAGGGCCGGATGGACCAGATGCAGGATCCAAAACCGGGGTGGTCAGATCGATGACGTCGGCGGTTGAGGTAGTTGCCGCGCCGGTATCGGCGGTCGGAGTCGAGTGGCTCATTTGTTCCGTTTCGATTGGTCTGGTTCGCTCGTTGGGGATCGTCCTTTGCGTCGGGCCGACATACTTGTCTGACGCAGAACCGGGAGCCTCCAGTGTCAACTGTTGAATCATTCGACTCGCGTGGTGACGCGAACGTTTCACCGGAACCCACACGTTTCGCGGTGAATGTGACAAAGGACGCACTGCGTCAGATCCGTGGTGGGCACCCGTGGGTCTTCGACGGGTCGATCACCAAGATCAAGGGTCCCGGTGGAACTACCGGCGCCGAAGCCCAACCTGGAGATCTGGCCGTCGTCTTCGACGACAAACGAAAGTTCGTTGCCGTTGGTCTCTATGACCCGGACTCGGTCATCAGGATCAGGATTCTGCACCGGGGGTCACCACGGGCGATTGACTCGGAGTTCATCGCCGAACAGATCGCGGCGGCAGCACAGGTCCGTCTCGATTCGTTCGACGATTCGAACACCAACGGGTTCCGTTTGGTTCACGGCGAGAACGACGGCCTGCCCGGACTCGTCATCGACCGTTTCGCCGATGTCGTGGTCATCAAGGTCTACAGCAATGCTTGGCTCCGCTACCTGCCTTGGATCATCCGTGCCATTGAAAGCTTGGCGTCGAAGTTCTCCACCGGTATCTCGACTGTGGTTCTGCGTGCCGCCAGATCGATAGATGCCGAGGGTTACTCGGTACACGACGGGTTGGCGCTGCTTGGCGAACAGCCAGAGGGCCCGGTTGTGTTCAAGGAGAACGGCCTGCGTTTCGAGGCCGACGTGGTCAGCGGGCACAAGACGGGGTTCTTCTTGGACCAACGCGACAACAGACGGTTGATTCGTTCAGTGGCCAAGGGCCACGACGTGCTCGACATGTACTCGTTCTCAGGAGGCTTCACCGTGAGTGCTGCCGCTGGCGGAGCGCGATCGGTGTTGAGCGTTGACATCAACCCGTGGGCGATCGAGGCGACCGAGCGAAACCTGCATCTCAATCGTCGGATCAACAACGTTCGGCATTGTGCACACGAAGCGATCACCGGTGACGCCCGTTCCGCCATGAGGAAGCTCACCGAAGACAAGCGCAGCTTCGGTGTCGTGGTCGTCGATCCTCCGTCGTTCGCTTCGAACAAGAATCAGGTGCAGGGAGCGCTGCGTACCTACGGCGAGCTGACACGACTCGCGTGTGGTCTGTTGCGACCCGGAGGGACCCTGTTCCAAGCGTCGTGTTCAGCCAGGGTCGACCCGATCTCGTTCCGTCAAAGCGTCATCGAAAGCGCCTACGCCGCAGGGTATGAACTGTCGGATCTTCGTGAGATGGGCCAACCGGTTGATCATCCTGTCGGGTTCGCACAAGGGGAGTACCTCAAGGCAATCATCGCGACGGTCAACCGGCGGCGCTGACTTCGGCATCCACTCGAGGACTCCCAACGTAGGATGCGGCAATGAAATCGCTTGTGTCTTCAGTGGTTGCTGTGTTGTTGGCCAGCGCTGTTCTCGTCGGGTGTAGCGGCGAGAAGTCCAGCGATGCGACAACGACCACCAGCACTGCGAAACCGGCCGAGCAGACCATCAAAGCTCCGTTCTCCACTGTTGATGAAGCGATCAACTACGACAACCCGGTGGTGCTCGCCCATGCAGGAGGGGAGAACACCCATCCGCATTCGACGATGTTCGCGTACGCCGAATCGGTCAAGGCTGGTGTCGACATTTTGGACTTCGATGTTCGGTTGACCAAGGACGGTGTGCTCGTGATCTTCCACGACGACACCGTTGACCGCACAACTAACTCGACTGGTCGAGTGGATGACATGACGTGGGACGAACTTCATGCGCTCGATGCCTCGTACTGGTTCACCCAGGAATGCAGCGCGTGCAAGGATCAACCAGATGACGCCTACATCTACAGGGGAATCCGCACCGGTGCGAAGAATCCTCCGAAGGGCTACAAGTCCTCGGATTTCGCGCCGACCCGTTTCGAGGACGTTGTCGAGCGGTTCCCCGATTTCGTTCTCAACATCGAGATAAAGGGATCTTTCCCGTCCTCGGTGCCTGTCGCTCAAGAACTCGCCAGGATCCTCAAGAAACACAACAAGTTGGATGCCGCTGTGGTGACGGCCTTCGACGACAAGCTCGCCGAAGCGTTCCACGAGATCGAGCCCACGGTCGCGATCACTCCGGGTCTGCAGGCCATGACCTCATATGTGTTGGCCGATCAGAAGCTCCCAGCGGAGCGTCGAATCGTGCAGATCCCACCCGAGTACGAGGACATCGAACTGTTGACGCCCGACTTCATTGCGCGTGCACACAGCGACGGACTCGTGTTGTGGATCTGGCCCAACGAACGCGATTGGGAGAACTCCCAGGGGTACCGCAAACTGCTCGACCTAGGTGTCGACGGGTTGAACGCAGCCAATCCCGAAGAAGCGGTCGAGACCGTGAAAGAGTTCGTCCAAGGCAGCTAGCCGACGTGCCGGCAGCTGCAGGAACCCGGGCTGGGTTCAGCCCTCGGGGGTCAGTGGAGGCAGGCTCTGTTGGGTGTCCATGATGTCGGCCATGATCGCCCGGATGAACTCGTCCGCGTCGCTGGTCATTCCCCCAGCCACACCGCCGTAAATCGCAGCGCTACCGGCAGGCTCGTCACCCTTGGACTTCGCGTACTCGACGGCTTCGGCCAGATCCGCAGCGAACTTCTCCGCTACACCGGGCTGGGTCTGTGGACCCGTGA
>JAGQSZ010000074.1 GCA_020439285.1 Microthrixaceae bacterium | reverse complement strand
ACAACCGGCGACACCACAACATCATCGTCACCGGGTGGGGAACCGTCATCAGGCGGCGACCCCGGCGGGCTGCCATCATCAGACTGTTCGGGTTCGGGTTTCTTGTCATCGTTTGGTTCGTACATGTGTTCTATTATCCGAACCGGGTGTGACACTCAAACCCCCCAAACACCCCCAAACACACAAAACAACCAGAAACACCGGGAAAAGTTTCTGAAAGAGATGAAAATGTGGGAATGCACAGCACGCCGGGTCCAGCGAGGGCGCACCAGCTGGACATACGCAGGTGATTGGCGCGTGCGCTTCTCCTCACCGCTGGTCCGATTAGGCGGCGGTTCGGGCAGTTGCAACTCAGCCAGACTCAAGCCCAACAGTCGTTTGGGCTGACGAAACTCAGGGCGTCTTGGCCCATGTTCGGTCATCCCAGTTTTCGGGAGTGAAGAACAGGCGGAACCAGGCTCGTGTCGCTATCTCGGCGGCTTCGTCGACGTCGACTTTACGGGGTTGGATCGCCTCGTGGCCGAACCATACGTATGCGATCTGTTCGACCATGCATGCTGCGGCATCGGCAGCGGAAGCGATGTCTACACCGTCGAGTTCGGTGACGCCGTACTCGACCTCGAGCGCTTGGAGGAATCGTTCCACGTGGCGTGCACGCATTCCCCACCAGATGTCGCGGAAGCGTTGGTCGACTGCTGCAGCCTCAACCAGGGTTCGCATCACGTCACGGTTATCGAAGTAGTGCTGCAGGAAACCGAGGTTGGCTTCCTTGAGCGCGTCGAAGGGTTCCTTCGCGAAGTTGTGTCCGACTGATCGGCTCGAAGAAAAGAGTTCCTCGTGGATCCCGCTCACCAGATCTTCGAAAATGCTGTCCTTGTTGGCGAAGTAGCGGTAGAGGGCGCCCATCGAGAGGTTCGCCTCGAGCGCAATGTCGGACATGCGGGTATTGACGTAGCCATCCCTGCCGAACACGGCGCGTGCGGCGTCTAGGAGTTGTTGGCGTGTCCGACGTCCCTTTGGAGTAGTGGGAATAGTCGGTGCGGTCTCGTCGCCATTGCTACCCATTGCAAAGAATTATACATCACCATTTAAAAAAAGCGACGTCACTCTCTTGACTTTTGGAACCCACACCCCCACAATGAGGTTTCACACATCGGGGGACGCGTGAACACCTTCAACTACCGCGAGAATGGTTGGTGGACCGACCAGGGTTTATGGGACCGTTACCTCGGTCACGCAGCTCGTAACTCGGACCAACTAGCAGTCGCAGATGACACCGGAGCAGAACTGACCCATGCAGGTCTTCTAGCTGCGGCGAACCGAGTGAGCGGTCAGCTCGTCGAGGCTGGCGTCAAGGCTGGCGACCTAGTTCTTGAGATCATGCCGAACTGCATCGAATGGCAGGTCGTCTTCGCTGCGATATTGCGCTTGGGTGCCGTTCCAATGACGGTCCCGGTCACAACCGATGCCAAGACCCTGGCTTACCTGTGTGACCTCACCGAGGTTGCTGCGATCGTGACCGTGAACGAGTTCGGCAACACCAAACTCGAAAAGGTCGCAACGGATGCCGTGCTGAAGGCGAAGGTTTCGCCTGCGGTGATGACGATCAACTCGGTTGACACGATTGAGGTCGTCGACGCCGGCGCTCACACCACCAGGTCGATTCCGCTCGACGGCGTGGCACATGTGATGACCACATCGAGCACCACTGGAATGCCCAAGGCTGTCACTCATTCCGAGAACACTCTCGAGGCGCTCAACCACGGCTTTGCTGAACGATTCGGATTGAGTTCCACCACGCCGTTGCTGATGGTCTCACCATTGGGTCACAGCGTCGGGGCGATCCACGGGGCGCGACTCGCCATGTATCTGGGAGCCCCGCTGATCCTTCAACAGCGCTGGGAGCCGAGCGATGCGATAGAGCTCGCTCAGCGATACAACTGCGAGTTCACCTCGCTGGCAACCCCGTTCCTCAAAGACCTGATCGATGCTCCGGCGCTGCCAGAGGGGTCCCCGGCAAAGCTCGCCACTATTCGAAATCTCCTCTGCGGCGGTGCAGCAGTTCCGCCACTGCTCATGGATCAGGCAGCGGAACAATTCCCCAACACATTCGTCACTGTGTTGTGGGGGATGACCGAGGGGGGAGTCACAACATGTACGCCGACGAGCACCGATGACCAGCAGCGCAACACGGCTGGCTGCGGACTACCTGGACTCGAGTTGAGCATCGTCGACGCAGCTTTGAACCACCTGCCAACGGGTGAGGTTGGTGAACTCGTGATGCGTGGGCCAGGGGTGTTCACCGGCTACTTGGGTCAGGACGATCTCTATCGCGACTCGCTCACTGCTGACGGATTCTTCCGCACCGGTGACCTGGCATTCCTGGACGACGATAATTATCTGCATCTGACTGGCCGTCTGAAGGACCTGATCATCCGTGGTGGAGTGAACATCTCCCCGGTGCTGATCGAGGATGCGTTGGCCGGCCACCCTGATGTGCGACGAGTAGCCGTCGTGGGTCAACCAGATGACCGTCTCGGGGAGAGGCTCTGTGCCGTCGTGATTCCACAGCCCGGCCAATCGGTCTCGCTCGAGGACCTTGTCAACTGGGCATCCGAACACGGACTCTCACGGCGCTACTGGCCCGAGTCGATCCAGATCGTGGATGACATGCCCGTCACCGCAGCCGGGAAGATCCGCAAGAACCAACTCAGAGACGACCTATTCGGGAGCTGAAAGTGAACCATTCGCAACAAGTCGGAGACATCGAGGTCGCCTGGACACAGTCAGGTGAGGGGCCACCAGTGGTCTTCATTCATGGGTTGGCCGAAGACCGCCGAACCTGGTCCGCCCAACAGGATGCGATCACAGACTTCACCACATACGCCTATGACCTGCGTGGTCATGGGGACACCTCATTGGGTGAAGCGGATGCCACCGCTGAACAACTCTCGATGGACCTGGTTCGATTCCTCGAAACTGTCACCGGGCCAGCGATCTGTGTCGGGTTCTCACTTGGGGGAACCGTGGTGCTCGGAGCTGCGGCCACCAACCCTGAACTCGTCCAGCGGGCGATCGTGCTGGGAACCTCGTCGGTGGTAGGTCGGTTCGCCGCCGAGTTCTACGGCGGTCGGATCGCGCTGCTCGATTCGGGAATGTCCGATGAATTCCGAGCTGCTCTCCGTGACGACACGGCGGGTGCCATCAGCAACCCGGCGGTGGATGTTGACGCTGTCACCAGTCGTCGGCTCGAAGCAGTGGGCGAGGGTGCCGGGTACATCAATGGTGCTCGGGCGATGGCACGGGTCAACACTCATCCGCTCACCGACGTCCTGCCCACCATCAAGGTGCACGTCGATGTTGTCGGTGCAACCAATGATGCGTTCTGTCCTCGCAAAGCGGCCGACCTGCTCATGGAAGGTCTGCCTGATGCCACATACCTAGAACTCGACGGTCTCGGACATTTGATGAATGTCGATGATCACGAAGCCGTCACCAACCTCATCGAGTCACTACTCAAGGAGCAACAGTCATGAATCGTTGGGCACTCTCCATGGGCGTCAGCCCTCGTGAACCACTATCCAACGTGTCGACGTTGGCAGCCGCCGCCGAATCCCATGGCTTCGAGGCGCTTTGGTACATCGACTTCCAGCTCGGCATGAAGGACGTTTATGCCGCCATGAACCTTGCGGCGACAGCGACCAAGGCCATGCACATCGGTCCGTCGGTAACCAACCTGGTGACTCGTCACCCAACGGTCACCGCCAACGCCATGACCGCACTCGATGAGCTCACCGGGGGTCGGGCGATGCTCGGACTCGGTGCTGGTTGGTCCGCTGTCTACGGTGCCGGTGGTCAGCCATCCAAGCTGGGTGACATCTCCCGTGGCATCGATGAGTTCCACCAACTCTTCACGGGCGAGGAGCAGGATCTCTACGGAAACCGCACACAGCTCAAGACGGCTCAGCGGCAGATTCCGATCTACATAGCGGTCTCCCAGCCGGGCATGTTGCGGCTCTGTGGCGAAAAGGCCGATGGTGCGATTCTCATGGGTGCTGCCGACCCGGAGTTCTGCAAGTGGCAACTCGACTACATCTATGAAGGGCTCAAGAAGTCTGGCCGTGAGCGCTCAGACGTGCTCATCGACCTGGTCGTCACCATGAGCTGTCGTGACGATGAGGAAGAAGCCCTCAACGACGTGCGTGCATGGGCGACCAGCCAAGCCGCAACCTTCGCGGTCTGGAAGACAATGCCACCAGCATGGGAAAGGTTCCGTCCCGAGTTCGAAACCGCTGAGCGTGAGTACCACCTGGTGGATCACCTGTCGCTGCACGCCGAGCACAAGCAGATCGTCAGCGACGAGTTCGTTCAGAGCGTCGCGATCGCAGGCAACGAAGAGACCTGTATCGCCCGTCTACGTGAGCTCGTCGAACTCGACATCGACCGGATCACGTTCGCGCTTCTCTCAGGTGGTCGACTCGACCGCATGGAACAGATCGCGACCCGCATCATTCCGGCCGTCACGTCCAAGTGACACAGCAACGAAGGAAAAACAATGTCTGACTCAAAAGTTGCAGTTGTAACGGCCGCCGCCGGAGCAGGGATCGGATCGGCGATCGCCAGACGGCTCGCGTCTGACGGATTCGACGTGGTCATAACCGATGCGCATGAACGTCGTGCGGGTGAACTGGCCCAGGAACTGTCCGATGAACACGGTCGCGGCTTCATGGCTGCCGCCCTTGACGTGACCGACCCAGAAATGGTCTCAGCGGTCATGGACCGGGTCGCGTCGGAGCGTGGCGGTCTGCACGTACTTGTGAACAACGCAGGTTGGAGCAAGATCGAGCCGGTTGCAGAGATGGAACTCGAGACCTGGCGTCGCTGCTTGGACGTTGACCTGAACGGCACGTTCTATTGCATGCGATATGCGCTGCCTCACATGATCAACAGCGGTGGTGGGTCAGTGGTCAACATCTCATCCATCGCAGGTTGGGAGATGACCACAGAACACGGCGCCGCGTACTCGGCGGCCAAGGCCGGTGTGATGGCTCTGACCAGAGTCGCAGCCGCAGAGAACGGTCGTCATGGAATCCGGGTCAATGCTGTTGCACCTGGACTCATCTACAACGACTTCCTCAAGAAGATCTATCCGGAGGAGTTCTTCACCGGTTACGTCGAGCAGCGTTCGTATGTGGGACGAGTCGGTGCGCCCGAAGACGTTTCATCGTTGGTGTCGTTCCTAGTTGGTCCCGAATCCGGCTACATCACCGGTGAGACCTACGGCGTCAGTGGCGGGGTGCATCCACATGCCTGAGGGATCCCCGCTCACTTGGAGTGTCGCGGACCTCATGTCAGCCTACGCTTCGGCGGAGCTGTCGCCGGTCGAGGTTGCGCGTGACGCGCTTGAGCGGATCAAGGCTGTGGACGGTGAACTCCACGCCTTCATCACCCTTGACGAACACGGAACCTTGGCCCAGGCCGAGGAGTCCGAGCGGCGCTATCGCGACGGCGAAGCACGCGTGCTCGAAGGGGTGCCGATCTCGGTGAAGGACGCGTTCCATCAGCGTGGTCTGGCAACCTCACTCGGTTCTTTGCACTACAAGGACCAGATCAGCGAGGCCGACTCGGGTGTGGTTGCACGGCTGCGCGAAGCCGGAGCGGTGTTCACAGGGAAGACCAATACAGCTGAGTTCGGCCAGTCGGCCACAACCGACAACTTGCTCGGCCCAGACACCGCAAACCCATGGGATCCGGCCCGGACTTCCGGTGGATCGAGCGGCGGTGCTGCAGCATCGGTCGGAGCCGGAATGTCGACCTTGGCGGTCGGTTCCGATGGCGGCGGTTCCATCCGGATTCCAGCAGCGTTCTGTGGCGTGTTCGGACTCAAACCGACTCGGGGACTGTGCTCGGATGAGGGCGGTTTCCAGGCCATGACCGAGTTCGTCAGCCCCGGACCGATTGCCCATTCCGCAGCCGATGCCCGACCGATGCTCGAGGTACTTGCTGACCGTAGCTACACCCGTCAACTGTTCCGACCGTTGTCGATCGGGTACTGCCCCAGGCCAGAGAACCGGGCCGTTCACCCGGGTGTTGTGGAGGTGACTGATGAGGCTGCGCGCCTGCTCGAGGGTCTTGGTCACCGGGTTGAACAAGTGGATCTTCCACTCGGTGGCTGGGTAGAGGTCTTCGGTCCGTTGGTGTTGGAAGACGAGAGCCGTGAACGAGCTCACCTGTTGGATCGACCCGAGATGCTCACCGACTACGAACGTCGATCTCTTGAAGCCGCGCAACACTTGGATCCTGCTGATGTCGAGCGTGCCCGGCGAGATCTGCCGGCGTACCGTCAACAGATTTCGGACATATTCCTTGGCTATGACGTGATTCTGACCCCGGCGACCGCAGTGCCGGCGTTCCCACTAGGGCAACGCCCCAAGACGATCGACGGGCAGAAGGTCGACTGGCTCTGGGGAGCGTTCCCATTCGCTGTTCCGTTCAATGTCGCGGGTACGCCTGCCGCGTCGGTCCCGGCGGGTCTCGTCGAGGGTCTACCAGTCGGGATCCAGTTGGTGACGCCGATGCACACCGAGGCCAGGTTGTTGGACATCGCACAATCTCTCGAGGAGCTTCTGAACTTCCCCAAGGAACAAGCCTTTTTACGCTGGGACCAGGCCAGCGTCGCCGTTGCATCGAGTCCGGTCAAGTCATGACTGTCAGGTTCACCCAGTCGAACGGAATTGCCAGGATCGTCCTCGATGATCCAGCGCGACGCAACGCGCTTGGCTGGGGAACCCTTGAGGCGATCCTCGACTCGGTGAACTCTGCACAGGACGACGATGCCCGGTGCATCGTGTTGTCTGCACAAGGATCAGTCTTTTCTGCTGGAGCAGACTTCAATGATCTGACCGGAACAGCGGCGGATACCCATTTCGATGATGCGGTGTCGAAGGTGACCACAGCGTTTCGGTCGTCGTCGATCCCGGTTGTGGCCGTCGTGGACGGTCCGTGTCTGGGGGCGGCGGTCGATGTGGTGACGTCCACCGATGTGGTTATCGCTACGCAGTCAGCACGATTCGAAGTGCCGGCCGCGAGGCTCGGAATCCTCTACAACCCTGATTCGCTGGTAGCGATGCACTCCCGGATAACGGGTTCCTTGATGCGCACCTTGATGCTGGGCATCAGCGTGTCAGCCGATGAGGCTTTGGCCGGAGGTCTGGTTTCCAAGGTGGTAGACCCGACCGAGCTCGAAGTCGAGGTGCAGCGTGTGACCGAAAAACTGGGTGCCGCTGTCGGGGGAGCCATCGGCGCTACAAAAGGACTCATCCGCAGTCTGGATGAGGGAACTTTCGACCGGGCCTACTGGCAACAGGTTCGTCTCAACTTTCTCGACTCGACCGAGCGGCTCGAGATCATCAATAGCCGCAAGCGGCCAAGCCCACTCTGAATCGCGACCGTGGAGGTGCGTATCGTGACCAATTCAACCAAGACCGAACATACGAATATCAAGGGAGAGGTGGACCCACACGATCTGTTGCAGATCGGCAGGCTCCTGACCCCAGAAGAGACCTTGGTCCAAGAGACCGCCCGCCGGTTCGTCGAGGACCGGGTGCTGCCCGACATCGCCGAATGGTATGACCGCGGCGTGTTCCCCAAGGAACTCGCCAAGGAGATGGGTGGACTAGGTCTGCTCGGCATGCACCTCGAGGGCTACGGATGCTCCGGAACATCTGCGGTGTCCTACGGCTTGGCATGCATGGAGATGGAAGCCGGTGATTCGGGCTTCCGGTCCTTCGTGTCGGTCCAAGGGTCACTTGCCATGTTCCCGATCTGGGCCTTCGGTTCTGAGGAGCAAAAACAACAGTGGCTGCCGCGCATGGCGGCTGGCGAAGCAATTGGATGCTTCGGGTTGACCGAGGCTGACTCGGGTAGCGACCCGTCGAGCATGCGTACCAACGCAAAACGTGACAACGGTGACTGGATTCTCAACGGTTCCAAGATGTGGATCACCAACGGTGGCATCGCTGATGTCGCTGTCGTGTGGGCCCGCACCGATGAGGGTGTGCGGGGATTCGTGGTCCCCACCGACACACCTGGGTTCACCACCAACGACATCACGTTGAAGAGCTCGCTACGCGCGTCGGTCACCTCCGAGTTGGTGTTCGACGATGTTCGACTCCCAGCCGACGCGGTGCTTCCCGGCGTGACCGGAATGCGCGGACCGCTCTCGTGTCTGAACGAAGCTCGATTCGGCATCCTGTGCGGTGTCGTCGGTGCTGCTCGTGCGTGTTACGAGGCGTCGCTCAGCTATACCAAGGAACGAGTCCAGTTCGACAAGCCGATCGCAGCGTTCCAACTCACTCAGCGCAAGCTCGTCGAGATGGCTGTCATCGTCAACAAGAGCTTCCTGGTGGCGCTGCACCTGGGTCGACTCAAGGACGAGGGTCTGATCACTCCAGCACAGGTCAGCTTCGGCAAGTTCGACAACGTCCGCAACGCCCTTGAAGTAGCGCGTGAAGCTCGATCCACCTTGGGTGCCAACGGGATCACCTTGGAATACCCGGTGATTCGGCACATGAACAACTTGGAGTCGGTGTTCACCTATGAGGGCACCAACGAGATCCACACTTTGATCCTCGGTCAGGCCATCACCGGCCACGCCGCTTACCGGTAGGCCACGATGGAACTAGCTGAACTCGCCGGGGTTGAACTCGGCAACCGAACGGTTGAATACGACGACCGAACCTCGATCCTCTACGCACTGTGTGCGGGAGCTTCAGGTGATGAACTCGATCTGATCTGGGAGGAACAACTCAGGGTCATGCCCTCGTTGTCGACCGCGCTTGGACTTTGGGCAGTCGAGGCCGCTGGCGACCTGGGTGCCTATGACCGGACCAAGTCGTTGCATGTCGGTCAGACGTTGAAGGTGCTCGACCGAATGCCGCCAACCGGTCAGATCGACACGAGCGCCAAGATCAACTCGGTCTGGGACAAGGGTCGAGCGGCCATCGTGGAAATAGGCGTGACGTCCGAGTTCTTCGAGTTGGGCTACACGATCTTCCTGCCGGGAATGGGCGGCTTTGGTGGCGACAGCGGACCGGCTTCGGTCAAGTCGCCAGAGCTTGAACCGACCGCGACCAGCAACGTTCCAACCGATGAGCGACTTGCGTTGTTCTACCGCCTGACTGGTGACCGCCACCCAGTGCACGTCAATCCGGAGACGGCGGCAAGTAACGGATTCGAACGACCGATCCTGCATGGACTGTGCACGCTTGCGATTGCCGCCCACAGTGTCGCAAGACTCAACGATGTTCACCCGGCTGATCTCAAGGAGTTGAACGCAAAGTTCGCTGCTCCCGTTCTGCCCGGCGAAGAACTCACTGTTCGGGTCGCTCCCGGGCCTGATTCCTCGACTCGCTTCGATGTGATGGTCGAGGACCGAGTAGTGCTCAAGGACGGCTCCGCCCGATTCTGAACACCATGGCCTGAGCCCCGGCTCTATTGATCCAAGTTCGACCGGTGGTCCGAAGCCGGTCCGGCGAGTACCGATCTGGTCGTCCCGCGCCCCCGGAAGCGGACCCGGCGACCAGATCGGCTCGTCAACTTTCGCTCACTGAGACCAGTCGGGTTCACGTTTGTCGAGGAACGCGCCGATGCCCTCGACAGCTGCTGGTTCACCAAGCCCGTCGATCATGGCCCGAGTCGCGACGCCGTAAGCATCAGCGAGCGATAGTCCTAGTTGGCGACGGTATGCCGCTTTGCCCGCTGCGATGACCGATGCTGGTTTGGAAGCGAGTAGCGACGCCAGATCATCCGTTGCGTCATCGAGTTCATCGCCGGTGACGACCTTGTTGACCAAGCCCATCCGGAACGCATCGTCGGCGCTTATCAGCTCGCCGGTCAACAGAAGTTGCATCGTGTGTTTCGGGGCAAGCGCCCTCGAAACGGCTACCGCTGGTGTCGAACAGAACAACCCGATGTTGACTCCGGGAGTCGCGAACCGGGCTGTGTCACTTGCCAGCGCAAGGTCACACGTGGCTACAAGTTGGCAGCCCGCAGCGGTTGCCACTCCTGCGACCTTTGCGATCACCGGTTGGGGGAGTGCTGCGACTTGTTGCATGACACTCGAGCACGTCTCGAAAGTTCGTGAAACCAGATCGGGATCTTCTGCATGGTGCAGTTCACGCAGGTCGTGACCGGCGCTGAAAGCTGGTCCGCTCCCAGAGATGATCACCACCCGAACCGTTCTGTCTCCAGCAATGGCCCCAAGGTGGCCGCTCAATGCCTCGAGCATGGATAGCGAAAGCGGGTTCCGTGACCGGGGCCGGTTGAGGGTCAGAGTCGCGACGTTGTCACGGTCCTCGCGGAGCACGAACGGTTCCTCAGTCACCTGATCCCGTCCCACAGTTCACGAGTGGTCGCGTATGGGTCGCTCACCACCTCGGAGGTCTCGTCGAAGCGCATTGTCGTGCGCGACTCTGTGTCGTATTGATCCCACCCCGGATCGCCATCGGATATGAAAGCAACCCAAGCGTGATGCATCGCCTCCGAAAGCGACTGGGGCGGCGAACCGCCGGCCAGCCAGTCGCCATCGACCGAGTCGACCGTTTTGAAGACGAACGGAATCTCGAGCGCGTGAGCGGCACCCAGGACCCCTCCCCGGACAGGTGTGCGCCAAGCGAACTCGTACATGAAGATGTTCGCTCCGTTGGCATGCTGAGCCTCGGCTAGCCGAACAGCCGGAATGCGGAACATCCAGTCCGTTGCAACTCTCGCTGCCACATCACCGGGGGAGTCACCAGCGTTGGTGTAGGCCGCGACGGCGTCGTCCACCGGCAGCCCGAACCCTCCGACCATGAGGGCCAAGAGATCGTCGTTGATCAGGTCGACGGTCCCACCCGGGACCATGAACAGACGCATCTCGTCAGTGTTCCAACCGATGAGCACGTCAACATCAGAAGCCGAACCGGACGCGATGGACTCGATTGGCAGCACCGGTAAGACATCACCATCCACCACCGGTTCAAAGGGCATCTGATTGGCGGCAATCGCTCCCCATTTGACCGGATCAGGCGACTTTTGAACTTCGGCCGAAATTGACCGTTGCGCTGCTTTGAGATCCTCGATCGGCACCGACGCAAGAGCCTGCCGGGTTGGTTCGACTCCGAGCCGTATGGCGAGTTCTGAAGCGACAGTCTGCGCATCACGACGCGGAATCGCTGTGTGTCCAGCCCCGCTCTGAAGAATCGCACGCTGGAACAAACCGGTAGCCAGTGGGCTCGACAACAATGATCCGACGCTCATCGCTCCGGCCGACTCGCCAGCGATCGTCACCCTGTTTGGATCGCCCCCAAAGGCGCCGATGTTGTCGCGGATCCAGGCGAGCGCAGCAATCTGGTCACGCAATCCCAGGTTGGTTTCGGTGTCGCCATCGCCGGTGTAAAGGAATCCATCGGCGGCCAACCGGTAGTTGATCGTTACGCACACCACGCCGTCGCGAGCGAAGGCCGTTCCGTCGTATTGGGGAACGATTCCCGAGCCGTTGGCGAACGCTCCGCCATGGATCCAGACCAGCACGGGCAGGTCTGCGCCCGACAGGGGCGCCCAGATGTTCAGGTTGAGGCACTCCTCGCCGGCGATGTCGGGTTCGGGCAAGAGATCATCGAATGGTTTCGGATATGGCGACTTGGGGACAGTGGCACCGGGTTGCGTAGCCGGCCGTGGAGTTGTCCATCCGTCGTGGGGACGCGGACGGCGCATCCGGTTCTCTCCGAAGGGAGCGGCAGCGTACGGGATCCCAAGGAACCGTCGGACGTCACCTTCCACGCTTCCGATGACCGGTCCATAGGTCGTTGTGATCTCAACGTTTGTTGCCATGTGCGTTATCCCCCGATTGTCTGTCCGTCGAAGATGAGCCCTTCGAAGCTGCCTGATGAACGCCAGCGGTCGATGTGGTCGAAGAACGCCATCGGTCCCGCAGGGTAGCGGCCCAAGTTGAGTCTCTCCTTGCGTCCCTCGACTTGTCCTTCGCTGTTGTAATAGCCGGGAGTGCAATCCGGGCCACCCACGATCGTCGGCGGAGCGGTCAACAACAACTCGACCCACGAGTCCTGGGCCTCCCGGCTCGTCTCGACTCTGGATGCCCCGGTCTGGGACATGTGGTTCAGCAGTGCGGCGAGGGTGACACCCTGAGGCGGGTAGTTGCTCGTGATATTCGACGCGAGGAACGACCCTTGGATGATCCCGACGATGAACATGTTGGGGAAGCCGTGGACGAACATGCCGTGCAGGGTCGCCATGCCGTCGGCCCAAGCGTCGGTCAGCGTGAGCCCGTCGCGCCCGGTGACCTCGAAGCCGGAACG
>JAGQSZ010000073.1 GCA_020439285.1 Microthrixaceae bacterium | reverse complement strand
CCGAATTCCTCTCCGACCAGTCCATCATCGACACTGTGGTTTAGGTGTTAGCACCGGATTCTGGTGCTAACTAGCTATTTGGATCAGCGGCCCTTCCACACGGGGTCACGCTTTTCGATGAACGCAGTTAGCCCTTCGCTGAAGTCCTCGGTGGTGAACATCTTCATGATGCCCTCACCTGAGAGCTTCCAACCGATTTCATCGGGCTGATCTGTGGCTTCGAGCATGATCCTACGGCTCTCGCGTACCGCAAGAGGTGCGGCAGCGGTGATCTCGTTGGCCAATTCGAGCGCTGTGGAGAGTGCCTCACCCTCTTCACAGAGACGGTTGACCCAACCGAAGTGATATGCACGCTCAGCGGGGAAGTCCAAACGGCCAGTCAGAGCCAGTTCCATCGCAACATTGCGGGGAATCTTGCGGGGCAAACGGAAGAGACCACCAGCAGCGGCCACCAGGTTGCGCTTCACCTCGGGCACACCGAAGACCGCTGTCTTCGATGCGACCACCATGTCGCAGGACAAGACGAGCTCGGTGCCACCGGCAAGTGCCGGGCCGTCAACTGCGGCGATCAGCGGCTTGTCGCGGTTGCGGTGGACAAGTCCTCCGAAACCGCCCTTCTCAGTGGACATGCCACCCGGGTCCACGCTCATCTGCTTCAGGTCTGCGCCTGCACAGAAGATGTAGCCCTTCTCGGTCTTTGCCCCGGTCAGGACGCCGACCCAGATCTCATCATCGCTCTCGATCTGATCGATCGCCGCCTCGATGCCCTGTGCAACCTCGGTGTTCACCGCGTTGCGTGCATCGGGTCGGTTGATCGTGATGACTCCGACGTTGCCCTGCTTTTCAAAATCTACGCTCATCCCGCGGAATGTAGCCGATTCAGGGACCCCACCCGGACAGCACTACGTTTCGGATATGTCACACAACGAGATCTCGGTGGCGATATTCGATTTCGACGGGACCATGATCGACTCTGACCAAGCACTTGTAGATCCGTTCCTGGCACTCGGAGTGCCACCCGAAGAGATCAGCTTCGGTCATGCCGTAGCTGCCGAATGCGAACGTCTAGGTATCGCCCTAGGCGACTACGTGGACGCCTATGACACAGAAGTCTCACAGCCCTTTCCCGGCATGGAGGAACTCGTAGGAGGTCTGGGCAGATGGGCGATCTGTTCGAACAAGCACCCCAGCTCAGCGGATGCCGAACTAGAGCGGCTCGGCTGGTACCCAGAACTGGTCATGTGTGCGGACGCCTTCAGTTGGCACCACAAGAGTCTGGTCCCCGTGATCGAAGCCATGGGGATCCAGGCCGAACAAGTGGTGATGGTGGGGGACAGCGAAGGCGATCTGCGCTGCGCCCAGGAGATCGGTTGTCAGATGGTCTGGGCTGGTTGGAACCCCAGAGTCCGTGCGGCCAAGCCCTCGGGCCTGACCGCATCTGAGCCGGCCGAACTACTCGACTGGTTCCCCGCCATCGGTGGCGTCATCTGATTCCGCTGATTCACCCGATTCGGGTGAGTCGGGTGAATCGACTACAGCCTCATCGGTCGATTCGTCAGAGGACGATTCAGGGGCGTCATCACTTGTAGCTTCAGCAGCAGGCGCATCGGTGACCTCCGCTGTTGCTGTCGGTTCAGCATCCTCGGAAGCAACGGCCTCAGCCTCGGCCGCGCCAGCTGTGGTGTCTTCATCCGCTTCCGACTCGGGCTTGGATTCGTCCTTAGCCGACTTGGTGTCTGACTTGGCCTTGCTCTTCGAGCGATTCGAGCGGGCCGGTCGTGACTGCTTGGCTTCCGCTGCCAGCTTTGCCGGATCCAATCCGAACAGGACCGCGATCTCCGGTAGACGAGATCCGACCCTCTTGACGGCTTCGATCAGTTCAGCGCTCGGATCCTCGGGCCGCACGGTGATTGTCACAGCGCTACGCACAGGCGAGAATGCGAGAGCGTCCAAGGTCTGAGCCCACAGGTCGTGGCTGAGGTCTGCTGTCAGCTTCTCTGTGAGAACCGATACCAATCTGCTTGAGATGTCTACTGGGATCGGTGTTCCGGCCTTCGGTGGACGCGAGCTCAGGCGCAGCACACGAATGAAGCGTCCCGAGTCCAAGTTGGCCTTCATGTCGTCGATCCACTGAGTGTGTTCCTGCTCCACTCGGCGAGCGAGACCGTCTTGGATCTGGTCACGTATGGACAGCGCCTCGGGGTCACGCCCAGCGCTGTCGGCAGCCACGATCACCGAACGCAGGTCGCGAAGATCGATCTCTTCGATACCTGCGAGAGCGGCATCTGCACGGTCGCGCCATTCAGCTGCGCGGAGCTTGGGCAGCATCTTCTCTGCAAGATCAACGAGTTGGTCAGCAGGGATTTCTGGCCGGTTCTCCTTCTTGGCTTCTGCGTTCTGCTTGGCGATCGCCTCACGAACAGCCGGAATGCCTCCTCGGAGGACCTGCTCCGCGATCGGCTGCTGTTCCGGGGGAAGGCTGTTCAGGACCTCTGCGCGATGGGCACGACCTGCCCGCAAGCGCTTGGGACGGGGACGCTCTGGCGCACGCTCGGGACGTGGGCCGCGGTCACGGGACCGCTCGGAACGCTGACGTCGATCGCCGCCGTCACGTTCACCACGACCGCCGCGGTCGCGATCTCGGTCACGGTCCCGATCCCGGCGTGGGCGGCGCTCGCCGTCGCCTCGGCCGGACTTGCCGACCAACTTGGTGGTGACCAGCGGTTCTTCACGTCCTGATCCCAAGATGGCGAGGAGTTCAGGCTCCTTGCGCTCACGCTTGGTCGTGATCAGAGCGAGGATGTCGATTCCATCAATGGTGAAATCAGCATCGGCCTTGACCACATCACCGACCTTGACACCCTCGGGAACAAGCGTCCCCTGCATTTCACCCTTGGGCTGCTTGGCGCCAGCAGCTCTCCAGGTCCAGGTTCCATCAGGTCGTTGGCTTGTGAGTTCGATCTCAATACGGCGAGACATAGGGGTGCAAACTTACCGAATCTTGGGCCGACTCCGATAAACGAGTCCTTCTCAGCTCTCCCCATGGGCCGAACGGGGCCGATCTGCAACCTCTACAGCGCGTCCAAGATGGCGTTCTCGATCAGCTCTGGAAGTGCTGGATGGCACCAGATCTGTTCGTGCACCAACCGGTCCGCAGGAATACCGAATGTCATCGCCTGGACCACCTGTTGCATCAGCGTCGTAGCTTGTGGGCCAATCACATGGATCCCGAGGATCTCCTTTGTCTTGGCATCGATGAGGATCTTGGCGAAGCCTGTGGTGTCCTCCAAAGCCCAGCCGTACGCAACGCCCCCGTATTCACACCTGCCCACCAAATACTCACGCCCGGACGCGATCAGCTCACGCTCTCGCAGACCTGCGGATCCGATCTGAGGATGGGAGAAGATCCCATGGGGGACCACACGCTCATCGATCGCGATCAGGTCCTCTGGGTGGGCCAAGTTGTGCGACACCACGCGAGCCTCGAGATTTGCCAAGTGTTTGAGCTGCAAAGGATTACGAATATCTCCGAGCGCCCACACATTCGACGCCGAGGTTCGCAACTCTGCGTCGGTGACCACGTATCCGTCCGAGTCCAGCTCTACACCCGTTGCTCCGACGTTCAGTTGCCCCCCATTGGGTTGGCGACCTGTTGTGATCAGAAATTCGTCTGCGACAACGACATCGGCATCACCATCTGAGTTCTCGACCTCGATTGTGAAGACACCGTCGGAGTGCCGTACCCGTGTCGGGTGGCTGTTGAGGCGCAAATCCACCCTGTTGGCAAACACATCGGTGAATCGCTGGGAGATCTCGTCATCTTCGGGGCGCAGCATCCGTTCGCCTCGCTGGATGACTGTCACCTTCGAACCCATGGCAGCGAACACATGGCCGAGTTCCGCAGCGATGAAGCCGCCGCCGAGGATCGCCAACCGATCCGGCACCCGGTCGATCCGCATGATGGTGTCCGACGTGTGGAACGGCGTGGACATCAACCCGGGAATTGCAGGAATGAACGGCCTCGCACCGGCAGCGAGCACCACTCGATCTGCCGATACTTCCTCGGAACCACCGGAATTCAGGTCGATCGTGACTCGGCGATCGCCGGTGAATCGTGCATCACCGGCGTAATAGGTGACATTGGGTTGGCTCTGGCGGTATCTGGTGCCGTCTTCGACTATCGGGTCGATCCGACCGAACACCCGGTCCCTGATGGCAGGCCAGTCCGCCTTCACACCAGAGATCTCGACTCCGATCGACGCCGCTTCGGATGACTCGACGACTCGGTCAGCTGGCAGGATCAACATTTTCGACGGTATGCAACCAACGTTGAGACACGTGCCGCCGAGCGGCCCCCGCTCGACCAGCGCAACATTCCAGTCGTCGAAGTCGGGGGACAGGATCGAGTTGCCCGATCCGCCGCCGATTATGAGCAAGTCGAAATGTGCCATTACCGAAGGGTATTGCCTTGGGGCCTACCGCATGGCACAGCAGGGTTGATGACCCATACTTGGAACGCGTTACAGTTTCTTGGCCGACAACGGGGGTAGATAGTTGCAGATCGCATACACAGCTGAACAAGAGGCTCTTCGCAACGAGTTGCGTGCCTATTACGACAAGCTCCTCACTGACGATGTTCGTAAGGCACTCCACCGAGAGCGGGGAGTAGGCGAGGTACACCGCAGGATCGTCAAACAGATGGCCGCCGATGGATGGTTGGGCATCGGATGGCCAGTCGAATACGGCGGTCAGGGACGGAGCCAGATCGAGCAGTTCATCTTCTTCGACGAGTCGATGCGTTCGGGTGCGCCGGTTCCCATGCTGACCATCAACACGGTTGGCCCAACGATCATGAATTACGGAAGCCAGGAACAAAAGGACGAGTTCCTTCCGAAGATTCTCGCTGGCCATCTCCACTTCTGTATCGGCTATTCCGAGAACCAGGCCGGAACCGACTTAGCAGCCCTCAAGACCCGGGCGGTGCGTGACGGTGAGGAGTACATCGTCAACGGCCAGAAGATGTGGACGAGTCTCGCCTCGGATGCCGATTACTGCTGGCTCGCTGTCAGAACCGATCCAGACGCGCCCAAGCACAAGGGCATCTCGATTCTGATCGTGGACATGAAGTCGCCGGGGATCACGATCGACCCACTTCATCTGCTTCCCGAACACGACATCAACGCGACGTTCTTCGACGACGTTCGAGTACCGGCTGCCAACCTCGTCGGCGGCGAAAACAACGGCTGGTCCTTGATCATGAACCAGTTGAACCACGAACGAGTCACCCTCTGTTCGTCCGGTCTGCTCGAGCAGAGCTACGAAGAGGTCAGGGACTGGGCTGCAGCGACCCTCGCACCCAAGGGAAGCCGAGTCATCGATGAAGAGTGGGTTCAGATGAACCTGGCGAAGGTGCATGCGGGTCTCGAGTTCCTACGGCTCATCAACTGGAAGGTTGCTTGGACCGCCACCCATGCACCGTTGGACATCTCGGATGCGTCGACGATCAAGATTTTCGGCACCGAGTTCTACCTCGAGGCGTTCCGGTTGTTGATGGAGATCATCGGCCCCGAGGCGTACCTGTCGCCCGACTCGCCGGTATCGGCGATAAGAGGCCGCCTGGAACGCAACTACCGGAGCTTGTTGATCCTCACCTACGGCGGCGGAACCAACGAGATCCAACGTGATCTCATCGCCATGTTCGGACTGGGCCTACCTCGCTCACTGCGCGGCTGACCAGATCAAGAATCTAAGAACTCGAGGAGACAGACGTGGACTTCAGTCTGGAAGAAGAACAAAGCGCGATCGCTGAACTTGCAGCTCAGGTCATTGGGGACCATTCGACTCACGACCGGCTTCGTGAGATCGAACGCTCCGATGGACCTCGTTTCGACACCGAGTTGTGGGCCGCCTTGGCCGACACCGGTGTTCTCGGTGCATGCATACCGGAAGAATTCGGGGGAGCTGGACTCGACTTGGTCGCCTTGGGAGCTGTGCTCGAAGAGGCCGGACGGCACGCAGCAGCGGTACCGCTGTGGGAGACGCTGGGACTCGCCGCTCCTGCTATCGCCAAGTTCGCCCCGAAAGCCCTCGCTAGCGAGATCCTGGGTGGTGTCGCCGCTGGTCAGATGATCCTGACTGCCGGCTGGCATGAACGTGGCGGAGATGTTCACGAACCTGGAACTGTTGCGGAACGAACCGATGACGGTTGGACCCTGACAGGGACCAAGGTTTGTGTACCGGCTGCGACGATCGCCGATGGCTTCGTGATTCCGGCTTCGATAGCTGATGGGTCCGTCGGCCTGTTCTTCGTTCGCAGGAACGCTGAGGGACTTGCCATCGAACCACTGGTGACCACGCTCGGCGACCCTCAAGGAGCAGTCCTACTCGCAGACACTCCGGCCGAACTGATCGCCGAAGGTCGCGACTCGTTGCGCTGGTCCTATGAGCGCGCTGTCGCTACCCAGTGCGCTACAGCCATCGGTGTCTGCGCTGAGGCGCTGCGCCTGACTGCCGAGTACTCCAAGGAACGCAAACAGTTCGAAGTGCCGATCGCCTCATTCCAGGCTGTTGCACACCGGTTGGCCGATAGCTACGTCGACACCGAAGGCGTCCGCTTGAGTTCCCGTCAGGCGCTGTGGCGTCTTTCAGTCGGGATGGATGCCTCCACAGAGGTGGCCACCGCCAAGTACTGGGCATCTCATGGTGGCCAGCGAGTCGTCCATGCTGCTCAGCACATCCACGGTGGGGTAGGAGTGGACCGGGATTATCCCCTGCACCGCTACTTCCTTGCTGCCAAGGAACTCGAACTCCAACTTGGCGGCGAGACTCTGCAGTTGCGAGACCTCGGCCGAATGATCGCTGCCAGCACTGTCTGACCAGGCTGTCTGATCAGACTTGCTGATCACGCAACTATTGGTGTTTCTCCCGGTGGCAGATCGCCGTCCTGAACCATTGTTGCTATCAGTTGGTCCAGTGCCTCGACATCGACAAGAACCGGTTCGTTGAGTCGCTCGACTTCGCTGATCACCCGACCATCTCCAGGGGCCTTCACATACTGATAACCAAGCCCCTTGGCTCGGGTCAAGTAGTAGCAATGTGGGAACAAGCGTGCTCCAGGAAGCAGCTCAATGACCTGAGCCGACTGGCTGAACAACAGGTTGGACATTCCGCTGCCCGTTACTCCAATCACCAGTTCGGCGTCGCGGAACGTCGCAATTCTCTCCTCTGCATCCAACGCCGAGGGCGACACCGCCGCTATTCCATGGTGTTCCAGGACCTCATCCAGCTCAGCCCTGTTGGCAACCGTTCTTCCACCGCCCAAACGGTCCACGAAGTAGCGCCGCGTACCGTAGGCGTTGGGTGGTACCGCTGGAAGCGCTGATGCGGACCGGTCGATCCAGTTTCGATACCACGACGGAACTGCTCCCGATTGGGGTCGAGTCACGTAACTGGGCAGGAACACTCGATCGGCGGTGAATGGGATTCCAGCTTCGACACGGCGAACTTCAACGGCTGGACCCGACAACCGATCCAACCACAGTTCATCGATGTCAGTCAGCGGACCTTCATGAACCAGGGTCACCTTTCCCAGACGTCTCGTCAGCGGTTGGGCAAACAGGGCAGCTCTTGGGAGGTGGTCGATCAGGCCGTGGAAAGGCTCAGGACGAGGGGACTGATAGAGGGCTATCGAGCCCTCCATCCTGACCGGCTCGGAATGGACCTCGTTGCCGTTCAAGTCGATCACGCCGACCATGTCCCGAGTGATGGATTCAGCGATCACCCGGCCATCACGCGTCATGACGACGCGTGAGCCAGGACACACCCGAGCGTTCTCCAGGACGAACATCTGTGCTGGGGGGAGTGCAAGCGATGGATAGCCGAGACCCACTTCAATGGCCTGGTCACTCATTGGTAATAGTTGAGCTCCGGGACATGCGATCTGTTCGCCGCCACCAAGATGCAGTACCTGTGCTCCTGCCAGAGACGCTGACACGCTCCGGACGCGACGAATCGGGATGGTCTCACGTCGACCGGCACCCGGTATCAACCGTCGTGTAAAGGGACCTACTAGGCGCAACTTATCACCTGAACGTCATTCAAATGCGAACCACCATATGGTGGCGGCCCACAGACTGGACTCATTTTGACCCTTCCCAAAGATCAAGCGATCACCACAGATTGTCACGCAATCGTAATGCAAATGCAAGGTCCATGGGTGACACCAAATGGCGAATTTGGTTGTTGGTCGCCTGGGCGGCCAAAGCCAGCCAATTGACCATCAAAGCGACCCGTACGGCCGTCGAGCAACCAGAGAGAGCCTGCTGAGCTACCGCCGGAAATCCTCATTATGTAAAGTGCAGTCGATTGATAGGCAGAACCCGTCCAAAACGTTTTGTGTCCGCCCCACTTTGTAGGACGGACACAAACTCACATAATTGCTCTTTAGTACCTAGTCGGTATCGCTGTACCGATCAGGCGTTGCTCAGAGCTGCTTCTTCCTGGTTGCGGCGCCTCCGCTCGAGGTTCCGGCGCTTCCAAAATGGCTGCTTCCAGTGACGTAGTCGACGCTTCGGGTCCGAAGCCGACCTTGGCTGCGTCGGCTCGTGCTCATCGGTGTATCCGTGAGTAGGCCTTGGAAGATCGAGAACCAGGTCGTCGAGTTCTTCCTGCATGGTCGCTAGATGGAGGGACTGGTTGACGGAGCGTCTGACCTTTCGGTGCGACGCCTTTCGCTCATCTCGCTCCTCTTGGAGCGCTGAGGTTGGACCGGCCTGCTTGACCCGATGGCGTGTTGACATCGGCACCTCCTCAATTTTCTCGTAGACGGGAGTTCCGTTTACGTGTCCTGTATTTGACACTCTTGGTGTGAACTTGTAAAGGACCCTTTGAGCATACCCTGAGGATCTGATTTGTGGGCGCTTCATCAAGAGTTTTTCCGGGTAGGTTCCCCACATGGCCGACTCACCCAGCAGCAATCGAACTCATCCATCTGGGCAAGACCAGCCAGCTCTCATAAATGGCAAGGCAGTCTGGGCCGATGCAGCGACCGACGTACGATCCCCCTATGACGGGCGCCTTCTCGCGACGGTACCCAAGTGCACAGAAGATGACATTGACGCAGCCGTCGCCATCGCAAAGGAACGATTGACCCAGGCGTCGCTGCCAACCAATGAACGAGCCCTGATACTCGATCGAGCAGCCGTCATTCTCGCTGAGCGGTCAGAAGAGTTCGCACAGTCCATCTCGGCCGAAGCGGCCAAACCGATCAGTTCTGCACGAACAGAGGTTCAGCGGGCAGTCGACACGATCCGCTTCTCCGCCGCTGCAGCAAGGTCGCTAACGGGCGAGATGATCCCGATGGATGCATCTTCGAGCGGCCATGAACGGCTCGGTTTCACGCTCCGCGTGCCGATCGGCGTTGTCGCATGTATTTCGCCTTTCAACTTCCCGTTGAACCTGGTGTGTCACAAGATCGCCCCCGGGGTGGCTGCTGGAGTAGCGATGGTGCTCAAACCGGCTTCTGCCACTCCCCTAACGGCGCTCATGATCGCGCAGTTGTTCGAGGAAAGCGGTCTTCCTCCTGGATGGCTGAACGTGATCACTTGTCCGGGCAGCACAGCGCAACACCTCGTCGAACACCGCGACGTCTCGATGATCACTTTTACGGGTTCAGGAGAGGTCGGTTGGTCATTGCGTTCAGCAGTCCCCCACAAACGTGTCGGATTGGAACTCGGCAATAGTTCCCCCGTAATCGTCGAACCGGATGCTGATCTCCAACTCGCAGCGTCATGCATCGTGACCGGCGGATTCGGCTATTCCGGTCAGACCTGCATCTCTGTTCAGAGGGTCTATGCGCACCAGTCAATCCATGACGAACTGCTCGGCAGGGTGACAGCGTTGACCGCAGCACTACCAGTTGGAGATCCCCTAGACGACTCGACCGTCGTTTCTTCCCTGATCGATCAGGCTGCAGCGGAGCGTGTCAGCTCATGGATCGATGAAGCTCTCGACTCTGGCGCCGAATCTATGACGGGTCGCTGTCACCCCTGCCCTGCCGGTGAGTCCGGAATTGCCCATTCGCCCAGCGACACGCCCAATAACTTTGTCGAGCCGACGGTCCTAGGAAAGATATCCACCGACATGAAGGTCTCATGCGACGAAGTGTTCGGCCCAGTGATCGGCTTCAGCTCCTACTCATCCATCGATGAGGCGCTGAGCGCCGCCAACAGCACACGATATGGGCTACAGGCGGGAGTATTCACGAGCAATATCTCAACTGCTCTTGAAGCGGCCAAGCGGCTCGACTTCGGCGGTGTGATCATCAATGACACCTCGTCGTATCGCACCGATCAGCAGCCCTACGGGGGCGTCAAGGACTCTGGCAATACCAGAGAGGGTCCATTCCACGCTGTTCAGGAAATGACTGAGGCCAGGACAGTCATCATTCGAGGCTGATAGCCAACCGTCGCTAGTTCAGTTGCTCCTGAGGTCATCTGGATATAGCGCCTGCGAAGCGAGCTTTCCGCCTTGGCGACGCATAACCGCACGCCACAGCGCATCAGGGTCGGCGCACAGCACGTCATCGGCCATCGCCTCAACCACATACCAAACACCTGAAGCGACTTCTGAATCGAGTTGACCCGCGCCCCAACCCGAGTATCCGGTGAACAGGCGCAGCGCCTCGACACCTTCGACCTCACCGTTGACCAGCGCCTGGGGGTCGATCATGACGACTGGTCCGGCGATCGTCACTGCGTGATTCAGAGTTGCATCAAGGCTGCGTCGCCCAAGAGCCATCAGCCCACCGACCGAGACTGGTCCACCGATGAAGAACACCTGCGGCGACAGTGTGCCATCGGCCAACTGCGGTAGGTGATCCGCAACCTCGGTGTCAGAGGGACGGTTCAGCACAAGACCCAGCGCGCCATTGCCATCGTGTTCGACCATGAACACGACCGTACGGTCGAAGTTGTCATCACCGAGGTCAGGCACAGAGACGAGCAATTGCCCTGCTGTCGACACGAAGTCCTCGGTGTCGGCGTCTTCGTCTCGCTGTTCGGACATGTCAGTCATTGTCTCACCAACTGCACCACCAATGCGCAGGCGTAGAGATCGATTGGGTCACTCGATGTCGAGCGAGAGCATCTTGATCGCGTTTCCACGCAGGACCTTGTACTGAACCTCCTTGGACAGCCCAGACATCATGTCCATCGCCACGGCCTTCGAGTTAGGCCACGTGGAATCGGTGTGCGGATAATCGGTCTCGAAGGTCACGTTGTCGAGACCGACCTTGTCCAGACTGTCGAGTCCGTGACGATCCCGGAAGAAGCAACCGTAGACCTGACGGTAGTAGTAGCTCGACGGCGGCTCAGGGATCGTTTCGGCTACTCCTCCCCATGCCCGGTGCTCGCTCCACACGTCATCTGCACGCTCCAACACGTACGGCAGCCACCCAATCTGGCCCTCTGAATAAGCGAGGCGAAGTTCGGGGAAACGCACCAGCACTCCAGAGAACAAGAAGTCCGACAGACTCGCCATCGAGTTGTTGAAACTCAGTGTCGCGGCAACCGCTACCGGGGCGTCCGGCGAAGTCGCTGGCATCCGCGAAGATGACCCGATGTGCATACACACGACCGTGTTGGTCTCGGCGCATGCAGCGAAGAACGGGTCCCAGAATCCCGAGTGGATACTGGGCAGGCCGAGGTGGGGAGGGATCTCGGAGAAACAAACGGCGTGACATCCCCGTGCTGCGTTGCGGCGGACTTCAGCGGCCGCCAGTTCGGCGTCCCACAGAGGAATGATGATCAGCGGTACCAGGTGGCCATCGGATTCACCGCACCATTCCTCGACCATCCAGTCGTTGTATGCGTAGATGCAGGCCTCCCCCAGCGCCCGGTCCTTGGCTTCGGTGAAGGTCTGCCCACAGAATCTGGGGAACGTCGGGAAGGACAGTGAGACGTCGACATGGTTATCCAACATGTCGGTGACTCTCGCCTTGGTGTCGTAGCAACCAGGCCTCATCTCGTCGTATGTCATCGGCGTCATCGTCATCTCGTCACGGCTGTATCCAACGGCTGCTACGTGACGCTTATGCACATAGACGAGGTCCTCGAATACCCAGCAGTCCGCCGGTCGACCATCGGGGGTGAATTGTTGTTCGTATGCGCCCCCACCTATGTGGCGCATGTCCCCGACTCCCCTACGCTCGATCTTGGGACCCTTTGAACGCAGGCTCGGTGGGAGCCACTTCTCCCAAACGTGAGCAGGTTCGACCACGTGATCGTCCACGCTGACGATCATTGGAAAGTCGGCCTCGCTGTAGCCGGTGCCGGCTAGGTCGTCCCTTGACATTTGATTGCTCCGAGTCCCCATCGGATCAGGTGCGGAACACCGCGCCT
>JAGQSZ010000072.1 GCA_020439285.1 Microthrixaceae bacterium | reverse complement strand
TTTGTCAGACAGCGGATCCGGAAGCCGTGCGTTCAGGACTGCTAAGGCGACCCCCCACATGAGTGAGTCGTAACGGGACAGCCACAACATGCTGATTCCTCGCGCTGCGACGCTCGAGTTGGTTGGGGTCGTGAAGGGCCATGGACCGGACTGCCCCATCCATCGGGCTAGTCCTATGTAGGTGGCCAGACCAACCATGATTACCGCAAGTTGGGTCATCCAGTTCTTTCGGATGCAGATCAGAACCGTCACGGCGATGACGAAATAGAACTGTTCCTCAACGGCCAGCGACCAGAACTGATCGATCGAACGTTGACTTCCGACAACTGGATCAACGGTGATCAACCCGACCGGAAAGATCAGGTTGTAGACGTACAGCGCAGCAGCGGCAGCGTCCTGGAGAACCCAAACGAGTCGATCCCGAAAGAACAGTGCGGTGAGGATGATCCAGGCCGCAAGGCACAGATATGCAGATGGAAGAAGCCTTATGCCGCGCCGCGCATAGAACTTGCGCATGTCGATGTGGTCATGGGCTCGGTGCTCCTGCATCAGGAGCGACACGATCAGGAATGCGCTTAGAACAAAGAAAATATCTATATATCCAGCGATGGATGGCCCTATATCGGGGTAGGCGTGGACAGCAAGAACTCCGAGGATGCCAATACCTCTGATCCCGTCGAATCCGCCTACAAAACCAAGCCGCGGTGCGACAGACGTGAAAGCCGGACCGGCCGCCCCCTGATTTGTCATCGCAGGCGATGGTACGGGTATCGCAACCAAGAACACAACACTCAGAGGGCGCAACCGGACAACCGGCTGACATGTCGATCGTCGTCACCTCCCAAGGATCACCAATCCTGGTCAGTTCGGTCCGCTTCGACGGACTGACCAGGCCGAAAGCTCAACCATGACCTGTTCACTGCCGATGAGATTGTGTGCTCACTTCTCGATACTCAGTCAGTGACTCGGTCACCCGAATCGCAGAATTGTCAGACGAATTCATGGTCCGTCGAGTCGATGACCATTGGCTGGTGGCCGGCCCGACCGGCCTGTTCGTCATTGGACGAGCCGGAACCGACGTCTACGCCGACGCTCACAGTGCCGTTCAGTTGTCTCAGCGGCTCCGTGAGTCGTTGTCACTAGCTATGGCCTGGGTTCCTTTCGTGGACGTGCTACTCGTCGGCGCCCACAGCACCAGCGACCTTGGTTGCAGCATTGTGCGATCCTCAATGCTCGAATCAGTACTGCTCGACGGGCACAGGCGACTAGACGCGTCCACGCTGTGCGATGTACGTCGCCACCTTCCCCGGCTGGCAATCGAACTGTCGACGAGCATCGTCGAAAGGGTTCCCAACCTGACCTGAGGTCGTTGCATTCCTGGTCTTACCGACAAACAGGTCACACTCGATGGCGCAACGCTCCGTATGGTCATCAGAACCTCTCGCCCCAAAGGGCGTCACCACCGGCATTTGAGTGGCACAGTTGGACTGTGAGCGAGAACGTTTCTAATCGTCAGAACCTCCCGGATCCTGACTTCGTCGACTCCACTGACGGCGTCCGCCTAGCCATATATGACCTGGGTGGAGACGGCATGGACATCGTCTTTTCTCACGCTACCGGGCTCTGCGCCGGCGTTTTTCTACCGATCATGCGGCGTATACCTGTCGGGCGCATGGTTGCCCTCGACTACCGCGGACACGGTCGCTCATCACGTCCAAACACATCTATGGATTGGGCAGGCGTGGGCCAAGATGCTCTTGCAGCGGTGTCAGCTCTCCGATTGGAAAGGCCCTTCGCAGTAGGTCATTCGATGGGCGGAGCTGCGCTCGTTCTGGCTGAACAGGCCGCACCAGGCACGTTCAGCGGAATGTGGCTCTACGAGCCCATCATTTTTCCACCTTCTCTGCGCGATCACGATGGCGACAATTCTCTCGCCCGGGGTGCGCTTCGCCGCAGGACCAGTTTCGACAATGCAGACACGGCATTTCTCAACTTCTCTTCCAAGCCCCCGTTCAACACGCTCCATCCCGAGGCACTACGTGAGTACATCAGGTATGGCTTCGATGAAGCCTCCGACGGTTCTTTGACCCTTCGTTGCCTTCCCGAGACCGAATCAGCGACCTACGAGATGGGTATTCGCCACGACGCATTCAGCGGACTCGCCTCGATGAACACTGCCGTCACTGTCCTGCGTGGCGCCGAAGTTCCAATGACCCCGTCAGCCCTCACTCCTTTGATCGTGAGTGAATTACCCCACGGGAACCTCGAGGAGCATCCCGAGTTGGGTCACTTCGGCCCGCTCGAGGATCCCGATGGAATGGCCCGCTCCATTCAGTTGGCTGTCACAGCGTCGGCCTAGCCTTAGGTCATGTCGTTCGAGGTGCCTACAACGTTGTCGCCATCCAAGGTGTCAGCTTTCAAGGAATGCGCTCTCGCTTTCCGTTTCAGTGTCATCGACAAGATTCCACAACCGCCTTCGGTCCCGGCAGTCAAGGGAACGACGGTCCACCGCGCACTCGAGTTGTTGTTCAACGAGCCAGCACCCAAGCGGACCATCGAGACGGCGCGCGACTTCTTGCAGGTCGCTCTCGAAGAGATCTCGACCGACCCAGAGTTCGAAGCCCTTGCACTTGAGTCTTCCGAGGTAGATCAGTTCAGGCGTGACACGGCCAAAATGGTCGACCGTTATTTCACCCTCGAGGATCCCCAAAGCATCAGTGTGGTCGGCACAGAAATGATGATCGAGGCGGACCTCGACGGAGTGACCATCAGGGGGATTATCGATCGTTTGGAAGAGACTCCCGACGGTGAACTCGTTGTGACTGATTACAAGACCGGCCGTACGCCAGGGGTCCAACAAGAACAGGCGCGAATGGAAGGGATCCACTTCTATTCGTTGCTCTGTGAACAAACTCTCGGGCGTCGGCCCTCGACAGTCCAACTCATCTATCTGGGTAGCAGTCCCCAGGTCATCATCGCTCACCCGAGCGATCAGACGAGCCGAGGTACCCGTCGGCGTCTCAGCGCGGTGTGGAATGCGATCGACACGGCATGTGCCAATGAGGACTTCCGGCCGCGTCCGTCACGGCTGTGCGACTGGTGTTCCTACAAGCATTTCTGCCCAGCTTTCGGGGGCGATCCAGCACTGGCCACAGCAGAGTTGTCCAACTAATGGGGAGCATCTCAGGGATTCTCTCATCACGAGCTGTGCGGTCCTTGGATCACACAGCCAACCGACTGGCCGATGGGCTACGCGGAAACAGACCCGCGGATACAGCGATGTACGCCCTGTCAGAGGTCGCCAACCACAGCGTCTTGTGGCATGGGATCAACGCTGTCGATGCGATTGTTGGCGGACCTCAGCATCGGAAGGCAGCGCTACGCCGAAGCGTGATCCTTGCGGCGGAACAGGCACTGGTCAACGGTGTGGTGAAATCACTAGTCGGGCGTAATCGTCCCGCATCAGATGTCGTCTCACCGCACCGGCTCCGCAAACCGAGAACATCGAGCTTTCCGAGTGGGCACGCTTCTGCTGGTGCTTGTGCCGCCACGCTCTTGGCTCAAGACCTTGGCGGCGCGCCTATCTGGTGGACCGCTGCGCTGACGGTCTCATGGAGCCGGATCCATGTCAGGGTCCACTACATGAGCGACATTCTGGCTGGTCTGATTGTGGGTCGGACTCTCGCTCTGGCTGCATCCAAGCTCTGGCCCATCAACTCCGAGGACAACCCCTACGGCAACCTGCTCGACGCCAATGCTCAACTTGTCGACCCGTTGGCCAACGGCTCGACGAATTAGGGTTCCGGTCATGGCGTATGAGGCTCACGACGATGAGTTGATGAGCGGCTTCGAGTCGATGATGTGGGATATGGAACGCGATCCCCATCTGGCCTCGACGTTCTCGAACATCACAATTCTCGATCAGGCACCGGATCGCGCTGCTTTCCGAGCAAGAATGTCGAACGCTCTGGAGCGTGTTCCCCGACTACGTCAGCGAGTCGAAGAGAGTTCAGCTCCGTGGCAGCTACCGCGATGGGTGGACGACGATGAGATAGATCTCGACTATCACTTGCGTTGGCTCGATATGGGCGGCTCCGCAAGCCGTCGTGATCTCTATGACCTTGTAGCGGTGCTCAGTCGCGACCCGTTGGACCGGGGGCGTCCGCTGTGGCAGTTCATCGTGATCGAAGGACTCGACGATGGTCGTGCAGCGATGCTCCAACGCCTGCATCACACGATCACCGACGGAGAGGGCGGAATCCGACTGTCCGTCGAGTTCTTGGATTTCGAACGCAACCCTGTACGGCGCAGCGGTGACGGCGAAGGCTCCAAGAAGACAAAACGGTCCAAGGCCAACTTCGACACCCAGTCAACCTCTAGCGATGAATCGGACCCGTCAGCACCAGCAACGACCGACGGACCTTCCCTTTTCACTCAAGCCAGAGAGGCAGTCGAGTCCGTCCTTGGCGGCACGTCGAAGCTCTACGGAACAGCACGTTCTGCGGGTAAGCAGGCAATGGTCGGCAATCGTCGCTCTCCTCTGTGGACGCAACGGTCACTGGATCGATGGTACGGAACGACGACGCTCAACTTGGAAGACGTCATCAAAGCTGCCCATGACATGGACGCAAGCGTGAACGACTTCTTCATGGCCGGTGCGGCTGCGGCGGCGGGTCGGATTCATGACCTGGCGGGCAAACCGGTTGATCAGCTCAGGGCATCCATGCCCGTGAGTACACGCCACGACCGATCTGCCGGAGGGAACGCGTTCAGCCCGACGCAGATGCTCGTGCCCACCGGTGAAATGACACCTCGGGAGCGGGTGACCGCCATTCACGACATCATCGTGGAGCTGAGACAAGAAAAGGCGATCGAGTCCATGGGGCGCGCCGCCAACGCGGTCGCGGCAGCGCTTCCGACGACGGTGATACTCCGTAGCGGGCAGTATCTGACCAGGTCGGTCGATTTCGTTTGTTCCAACGTCCGCGCTGCACCATTCGACTTGTTCATCGGCGGCGCTCTGATGCAGGCCAATTACCCGATCGGACCGATTGCCGGCACCGCGTTCAATCTCACGACCATGTCGTATCGCGGGTGGTTGTACCTGGGTCTATATGTCGACACCGCAGCTGTGGAAGATCCACCGCAGCTATTGGATGTGCTCAACGGCTGCTACGACGAACTGCTCGCTTCGGCGGGACTCACACGTCGACTCCCCGAATTCGACTGACGTAGATGCAAGTCTGGACCTTGTGGGTCGCGTCGGCCCACTACCGTGACCGAGGTGGCGCAGCAATCACCTTCAATCGGCGTGACCTTCGCGAGCTTCCAGGCCCTGGGGCTCGGCTACGGCATAGACATAGCCAGATCCGCCGAATCACTCGGCTTCGGTTCCTATTGGACAGCCGAGACCATTGGGCATGAGGCGTTCGCCACCTTGGGCGCAGTCGCAGCGAGCACTGAGACCATCGAAGTGGGCACCGGTGTGATCGCCCTGCAACTACGAACTCCGATGGTCGCTGCGATGGGCGCCGCGACCATCGCTGACCTGAGTCCCACACCACGGATGTTGCTGGGCATCGGAATCTCATCACCAGTCGTAGTGGGACGTTGGCACGGCATGACCTACGGAGATGCTCCAGTAGCCATGACCCGCGAGTATCTCGAGTTGCTCCATTCGTGCTTGAGCGGCGACGTCGTCAATCACGAAGGTCGCTTCTTCCAAACTAAGGGCTTTCGTCTGGGTGTACGCCTCGCAGAGAACCGACCCAAGGTCATTCTCGGAGCGCTGAACTCCCGGATGCTCAAACTTGCCGGTGAACTCGCTGATGGGGTCCTGTTGAACTACCTGCCCGCCAGCGCTGTTCCGTGGTGCGTCGAACAGGTTCGCGCCGGCGAGGCTGCTGTTGGTCGAACTCCGGGATCGTGCCGTATCTATGCATACGTCCACGTAGGCGTCTGCGACGCCGATGCCGCCCGGTCAGCAGCAAGGAAGGACCTGTTCTCGTACGCCGTAGTCCCCTCGTATGGACGAGCTTTCACTCGTGCCGGATTCGGAGACGAAGTCAAACGTATTCAGGCCGCTCACGCGAACCGTGATCGACAAGGAGCAATCGATGGCGTTTCAGACGCGATGATCGATGCCATAGACATCTGCGGGTCAGCTCAACACGTACGTGACTCCGTCGCTGCCTATATCGACGCTGGCGTCGAACACGCTGTCGTGATGCCGTTGCCCTGGGGCGAGGACCGCCGTCGGACCATCGAGGAAACCCTCGCTGCGGTCGCCCCGCTCACTCGACCAACTGCCGCACCATCGCAGGAGACCATTACATGAATCTGACCGACAAGGTCATCGCAGTCACCGGCGGCGGAAGCGGTATTGGTGCCGCGATGTGCCACCGGTTTGCCGCCGAGAACCCACGCTCGCTGGTCGTCATGGACTTGAACGGATCTGCTGCGGAGCGCACCGCAACGCAGATATCGGAGTCCCACCCGAGCCTCGCCGTTTATTCCGCGGCGCTGGACGTGTCGAACGAGTCGGAGCTGTTGAAAGCACTAGACCAGATCCAAGCACGGGACGGAGTCATCGACTTGTTCGTGGGTAATGCCGGCATTGGTTCGGGTGTAGGTGTGGAAGGCACCAACGACATCTGGCGATCAGTAATCGACGTGAACCTGATGGCACATGTCTACGCGGCACGGGCGCTGGTACCCACATGGCTGGAGCGGGGTGAGGGCTACATGTTGATCACGGCATCTGCTGCAGGGTTGTTGACCAACCTTGGTGACGCTCCGTACAGCGTGACCAAACATGGCGCCGTCGCACTAGCAGAATGGCTGTCGGTCACATACGGGCATCGCGGGATCGGCGTTTCGTGTTTGTGTCCTCAAGGGGTTCGCACTCCGCTGTTGTTTCCCGAGGGCGAAGCTGATGGCGACTTGTCCGAACGCGAGGCCCTCGCTCTGAACGTTGTGCGAGCCCAGCGAATCCTTGAACCCACCGAAGTTGCAGAAACAGTGGTCGAATCGTTGAGGTCCGAACAGTTTCTGATTCTGCCCCACCCCGAGGTCCATGACTACGAGGTCGCCCGGGCTACCGATCGCGAGCGGTGGTTGGCGACAATGCGGCGAATCCAGTCGCATCTCGATCCTGCATCCGGCGCTGATCAATAGGGAGCGGGCAGAGGTTGCTTCTACACGAGATCATTTCATTCGCTGCATCTGCAGGCGGCAACCGCACGGCGTTGGTGTCCGACGGAGTCCGCTGGAGCTTCAGTGACCTGAATGACCAGGTGATCAAGCTTGGTCAACGCGTTCGCCAACTAACGTCACCCGGGGACCGGGTGGTCATCATCTCGGAGAACACGCCACAGATGGTTGCTGCCATATACGGCGTGCCGCTCGCTGGTGCGATAGCGACGTTCGCCAATACCAGGCACACGGTCGCTGAGGTCATGGATCTGATCAGCGCCACGGATCCATCACTCCTGCTCATTAGCGACCACATGGACAAGTCAGTCGGGAACGAACTCCGATCGTCCCTTTCATTGCTCCAGCAACAACCGGTGTTGGCATCGTTGGACTCCCCCGAAGCCGTGACCGGCGCCGACGAGTCCCTAGGCGAGGCGCAAGAGCCCACCGGTGACGGGCCCGGGTCGGTGTTGGACTCGAGCGGGATCAACGAGTCGGACTGTGCATGGCTGATCCACACCTCGGGTACGACCGGACGACCCAAAGGGGTGATGCTGTCGCACCGAAGCCTCCTCGCAGCGACGATCAACACCGCAATTGGTCGGCCGATGCAACCCGATGACGTCTACATGATGCCGTTCCCACTGTTTCACGTCGCCGCCTACAACGTCCTTCACGCACACCTGCGGGGGCGGCCGGTGGTTCTGATGTCGGGCTTCGAGGCGGGTCAGGCCCTGGACCTCATCGTGAGAGAGTCAGTCACGGTGTGTTCACTCGCACCGACAATGCTCGCCATGCTTTTGGACCACCCTGACAGGCCATCGAGTGATCTATCGGGGCTCCGCCAGATCTCCTACGGCGCATCTTCCATGCCGCTCGACCTGCTTTTGCGGGTGAGCCGAGAACTACCCGGATGCGGACTCGCCCAGGGGTACGGCATGACCGAACTGAGCGGCAATGCCGTGTTCCTGACCCCCGAGGATCATCGCATCGCGGTTGAATCAGATCCTGATCTGCTCGCAGCCGCGGGTCAGCCCGGACCTCTCGTCGAAATCCGGATAGTTGGCGACGACGACAAGCCACTCAGCCAGGGATCGGCTGGTGAGATCCTGGTGCGGGGCGATCAGGTCTGTTCGGGGTACTGGAACGCTCCCGAGGAGACGGCGCTGACCATCAGGGACGGCTGGCTCCACACCGGTGATGTCGGTCTGATCGATGCGAACGGGTACCTACACGTGGTCGACCGAAAGAAGGACATCATCATCACCGGTGGCGAGAACGTCGCTTCTCGCGAGGTGGAGGACCTGCTGAGCGTTCATCCGGCGATCGATGCCGTCGCAGTCATCGGTTTGCCGGATTCGCAGTGGGGCGAACTGGTGTGCGCGGTTGTGGTCACAACGGCAGGTTCAGATAGTCCGCTGCAAGAGTCAGAACTGGTCGAGTGGACTCGTGGACGAATAGCTGGGTTCAAGCGACCTAGGCGCGTCTTCATGGTCGACGAGTTACCCCTGAATGCTTCGGGCAAGGTAGACAAGCCAGCCCTCAGGACCCGGTTCGGTATCTGACAGTCACCGAGGCGCCAGGTCCCTGATCGCCTGACGGTACTGCTCCTGGTTATATCCGAACGGGAGGATCGCGAGCGCTGTGGTGGTAACCCCGTTGGCGGCGTAACGATCGATGTGTTCCCGACATTGCTCAGGTGACCCCGAGACGATCAACTCGTCCACGACTTTGTCGGGGATTGCTTCAAGAGCGGCTTTTCGGTCGCCCTCACGCCACAGACTCCACATCTCGGCAAGGTCCTCAGAGCGCCCGAGCCAATCGTGGAAGGCGGCGTAAACGGGGACATTCAGGTAGGCAGAGATTGCGAATCTTCCCATCGCGAGAACGGTTTCCCGATCGATGGATGGAGCTACGAAAATCCTCGCGACGACTTCCTTGACCGGGTTCGCGAGCGATCCTCCTGCGGATCTCTGGACGATATCCGACACCGTCGCTGCATCATCAGCTGAGAGCCAGTTGATGATTGCGCCGTCGCCATGGCTGCCAGCGAGGCGGAGCATGCCTTCACGGAGAGCAGCGATCAGTATTGGGGGCTCGATGCTGGGACGCAGACCCAGCTTGAATCCCTTGACCGTCGAGTTCCCAAAAGTGCCGCTTACTTTCTCACCGGCGAACGAACTCCGCAGGAACGAGACCATGTCACGAACCTGTTTGTAGGGTTCGGTGAACCCGATCCCATTCCAGTTCTCCACGATCACATTCGACGAGGTCCCAATCCCGAACGCGACACGACCTGGCGCCGCTTCACACAGTGTCGCGACCGACTGCGCCAGCAGTGCCGGGCCACGGGTATGTGCAGGCACTAGATCTGTTCGGAGGCGCAGAGTCGGTGCCCATGCAGATGCAAGTGCGAGCGGTGTGAACGCATCAGCAGCATTCGCTTCTGATGACCAGACATCGGTGTAACCGATATCTGCCAGTTCAGCTATCCAGTCGCGCTGTTCGTGGAGACGAAACAGCATCAAATGGAATCGTCATCCCATAGCGGCGTACGTGTGCCGCGTTCGTGTCAGTCATCTTGCCCCCGATTCCGTCCGTGTTCGGTGCCTGCCCTGTTGCCAGGGTCAGCACCCGGTCGACAATAAGCGCTCAACAACCCAACCGTCGCCGATCCGACTGCTACCGCTCATTCGACACGTCACTCCGAAGAATCAGTCCTGTTGTTTGTGCAGGACTGCGGACTGACTGGCCGTTGCGAGCAGTTCGCCTGACTCGGTCCACAGGTAGACGCTTCCGTGACCGAATCCCCGAGAGACCGAGTCGATCCTCACATCGCAGAGCACCCATTCGGTCGGTTCGAGCCTGTGAACCCGGATCGTGTTATCCAAGCTGTTGGATGGGATCCAATTTCCGAGAGCCTGCGAAATCCCGAACGGTACGTAATCACCGAGTATCGCGATCGCCGCGGCCGACATCTCCACATCAGGTGTGTGGACCCAGAGCGCGGACCTGGCACCCGGTGCACGGGTCCCGTCGAACGCGTCCCAAGGTGTTCCGATAGCCAAACGCATATCGAAACGGCTCATTATCGATTTTCCGTCCGCCACCAGATCGCTTCGCAGTGGGCAGTCCTCGGGGTCAGCCACTTCGGGCATCGTCACCCATTGCTCATCGTAAGGGATCGGCTTCTCCCCCAACGCGGCATTGACTGTGAGGATTTCTCGATCCCCGACTCTGGCTACGACACGTGACTGGGTCGTCATCTTGCCCGACACTGCGATGGTTGCGTACAGATCCATCTGCTCACCGGTCATCGCGAATGACAGGTACTGGGCAGTGGCCCAGATCACGGGGCGCTCACACTCAGCCTCCAACGCTGATACGGCTGCACCGAGCCCACAGCCACCAAAGAGAAAATTGCCTCGAGTGGCGATGCCTTCGGTGATCGGCATCGTCCACCGTAGCGGCTCATCAGTGCGTTCCAATCCGAGGAATTCAGCGGCGTGCATTAGGTGACCATATGGCGAACCAGCCGCTTGGGCATATCCGAACGAAATCGAGCATCAAGTACCGGGGAGCGCTACCCGTTGTCTGACTGTCACACCCCATCTTCATACTGGAACCATGACTACTCAGCTCCGCCTCGTCGAACCCGAACCAGCTCCGCCAAAGACACCTTCCTCCCAGGTACGTCCGAAGCGCCGCAGCACCAAGAGCACCGCTCAGCCAGCTGCTCCGGTGCATCCAATACGTTGGCTGGAACTCGATGACAAGACTTGCGAGCGCGGCCTCGCAGGGGTCGCCAAGGCCAGAGCAGCGCTTCGTGAAGCAAATCGTCGGGCTGCCATCCGCGACGCTCAGCGCCGCGCTGCCAAGACAGACGAACTCGCAGAGTACGCCGCTCGGGCTGAACAGAGCCGGTCTGCCAAGGCAAACACCAAGACCAACTCTGGGCCCGAAGTTCCACACGGTCCTGATGGCCACGCAGCGGCCTGACTTCTCAGCCACAACAGTGCTGGATGCCTCTTAGGATGCCTGAATGGCTGAAGTAGTAATAGTTGACGCTGTCCGCACACCTATCGGAAAGCGCAACGGTTCCCTGTCAACGGTCCACCCTGCGGATCTCCTCGGAGTTGCGCTCAAGGGTCTGATCTCACGCAGCCAAATAGATCCAGTTCTTGTTGAACAAGTAGTCGGTGGTTGTGTCAGTCAGGTCGGCGAACAGTCTTTCAACATCACCCGAACAGCTTGGCTGTCAGCCGGCCTACCGCAGTCAACGGCGGCGACGACCGTTGACACACAGTGTGGGTCCTCTCAACAAGCAACCAATTTCGCAACTGCACTCATCTCAGCTGGTGTCGTAGATGTAGCGGTTGCCTGTGGCGTCGAGTCAATGAGCCGTATCCCGATCGGGTCGAATTCCTCCAAGAAACTCAGCCTCGGCGTACCAATACCAAAGTCGTACTTCTCCCAGGTTGAGTTCACCTCACAGTTCGAGGGGGCAGAGAGAATCGCCGACAAATGGGGAGTTACCCGGTCAGATTGCGACGAGTTCGGCTTCAACTCACAGAAGCGTGCAGCAGTTGCTTGGAGCGAGGGGCGATTCGAAACACAGATAATTCCAGTCGACGCACCCATTCGCGATTCTGACGGCAACCCCACATCTGAATCGTCAGTGTTTCGAACTGATGAGGGTCTGCGTGAGACGACGATCGAGAAGCTTTCGACTCTCAAACCCGTCGCGCGTGAAAACGGGGTTCACACCGCAGGAACGTCATCACAGATCTCAGACGGAGCTGCAGCTGTACTGATCATGTCAGCAGATAAGGCAGCCGCACTCGGTCTGAAACCCATCGCCAGGATCGTCGACACATGTCTGGTAGGTGTGGACCCTGTACTGATGCTCACTGGTCCAATCGACGCGACACGTCGCCTGTTGGACCGAACAGGACTGTCGATAGACAACATCGATCTGTTCGAGATCAACGAGGCTTTCGCGTCGGTGGTCCTCGCGTGGTCAAGGGAACTCAACGCCGACCTGGACCGGACCAATCCCAATGGCGGGGCAATCGCTCTGGGTCACCCGCTGGGCGCAACGGGTGCGTTCCTGTTGACCAAAGCTATCCATGAGCTCCAACGAACCGACACCAACACCGCTCTTGTAAGCATGTGCTGTGGCGGCGGACTAGGCACTGGGACCATCATCGAGCGCCTCAATTGAAATTGTTGACTCGGAGCCTGTGCTGAATCTTCAAATCCTTCGCTCCGGCCATGCCCGAACAGCTGCCCTGA
>JAGQSZ010000071.1 GCA_020439285.1 Microthrixaceae bacterium | reverse complement strand
CGTTCACCACTGCGGCTACAGGTCAGTCGCCGTTGGTTCCTGTGGAGTCCGATGCTCTTGGTGTCGTCGGAGCAGGCGCAGGTGCTTCAACTGCGGGGTCCTCCGCTACGGGATTCTCAGACCCGCCGCCATCTGGGAACGATGTCTGTTCAACGATCACTTGGCGACGGTCCCAATAGGTGGTCCCTCCGAAACAGCCCGCAGGGTCACCGGCAACTTCTCGGACGCTCAGATCCTCGTCTCGTAGAGCAACCTGTTTGCGCGCCCACTTCGTGGCTTCTTCCAGGGTCGGGCACTGCTGTGGGATTGCGAGCACCGAAACCTCGAACGCCCGCATCTCGTTGAGTTTCACCAGGTCGCTATCGCGTATTGGACGAACGTTGTCGCCGGTCTCTGCACAGGTCAGTCCGTCAAGCGCGATCACTGCAAGCAAGTAGTCCCCATCGCGCACACACGCAGACGCTTCGGCGGGATCGAAGCCTCCCCGCAAACGCGCCTCGTCATTGCCGGATGTGCACTCCTTTATCAGGAGCTCAGCTGTGAGGCTGCCGGCCAGGGGGAACTCCGAGGCCGAAGTGGTGCCCGTTTCCCGATCGTCGGTGAGCTTGTCGGAGTTGGCGCCTATGCAGGCGACGGATTCCGAGCGCAGCGTCGGCCTCCAGTCATCGAGATAACGCTCCGCCACGGGGTTGGGAACCTTGTCAACAACTTGCTTCGATTGTTGGGGATCGGGTCCGCCAAGCCAGAACGCTGCCACCGTCGCCGTACTTGCCACCAGCACGGATGCTGCGACGAGCCCTCCGACCAAACGTCGCTTCGCACGCTTCTGCTCAATCGGTCTGACAGGAGTTTCAATATCGCTCATGATGTGTTCCTTGAGTTGTTGCTTTCGCTGTGGCGACAGCTTCTGCTCAACAAGCATCAGGTTGCGTAGGTCATCATCGATCATGAGCATCCCCGTTGTGTTTGAGCGGCTGGCCGGCCGCCAACCGCCTTCAATCGACGGTCACCGGGTAATGCCCCTAGGACCGCGTCGGTTCCAACAATCGCTTCCAGTCTTCGCCTCGCCCTCGACAGCCGTGATTTGACCGTGCCGACAGCTATGCCAAGAGCTTCGGCAATCTCGTGGTGAGACAGTTCCTCCCACACTGAAAGTGTGAGAACCAAATACTGATCATCTGGTAGTTCGACCAGGGCTGCCTGCTAGAGTTGTAGACGGGATGCGCCATCGATCCTCGCTACAGATTGATCGGTGAAATCTTCACAGACCGCTTCGGTGCGGGAACCCAGCCTCACCACGGCCCGATCACGTCTCGTGGTCGATCGCCAGTATTTGCGGGCAAGGTTGCTCGTGGTCCCAGCGAGCCACGGCTTCAAGGACCCATGGCGCACTTCGATGTGTTCTCGCTGTCGCCACAACTCGCCGAACACCTCAGCGACGATGTCTTCAGCCTCAGCTCTTGACCCGGTACGACGGAATGCGACTCCGAACACGAAATCGACATGGGCATCAAAGATCGACTCGAACGCACCATGGCTCCCATCGGCGAGCGAGTCGAGCAGCTGCTCATCTGAGGTCATTGGGGCAACTCGGCACTTCGAGACATCACATGTATATGCCCGTTCGGTCCCCAAGGTTCCCTTGATCCCCGATATTCCCTCGGCGCCCAAACGCCCGAGGCATCAGGAGCACTTTCATTCACCGAATCACAGGGCCGTGCGCCAAACCCCGCAGGTGGATCATGCTGCCTCTAGTCATGCAGAAATTCATGTGAAGATGTGCCCATGTCCAGAACGGTACAGATTCGAGAGATCGATGATGACACCTACGCTGCCCTTCGGAAACTTGCGTCTGACGCTGGACTATCTGTCTCCGAACTCCTGCGCCGAGAGGCAGAGAAGTTCGCCAGGCGACCGGCCATGAATGACTGGCTAGAGCAAACCCGCACCCGCCCTTCAACAATCAGTCGATCGGCCATCTTGGAAACTCTTGACGACCTCCGTGGGGACTGGCCTGCTGCTGATCATTGACGCGAGCGTCCTATTTGAGATCGTCGCCGATACACCCGACGCGGACATGCTCCGCCAGATCCTGTCCGCAGATACCGACCAGGCAGCACCACATCTCGTAGATGCCGAAGTTCTCTCTGCCGTGCAGACGCATCATCGTCGTGGAGAACTCGATCAGACATCCGCGGCACAGGCGATCGAGGACCTACGGAGCTGGCCGGGCGAACGATGGCCGCATCATCTCCTGCTCAGACGGGCATGGGAGTTACGCAATAACGTGAGAGGCTGCGACGCTCTATATGTCGCTTTAGCCGAAGCCCTAGGTGCACCACTAGTAACCCTCGACAAGCGCCTCGCTTCCGCTGCCGGCCCTAAATGCGAGATACTCGTCCCAACGGTGTAACGCACAGTTCCGTCAATAGCACCGCCAGCCGGCACCCAAGTTCTAGTCGGCAAGCACTGCCGCGAACCCGCGTGACAGCATTGCGAACGCGTCATCGACAGCTTCACCGATGGAGCCTTGGGCTCCTCCCGCAAGCCACGCCGACATCGCTACTCTGCCCGCCGCTGTGGCACACGACGCGACCAACGCCGGACGGATGTCCGCCGGGTCGGTGATGCCAAGACGCTGTGCCAGCACTGGAGCCAACTTCGTCTCGGCGAGCGCCTGCCGCTCCAAGTGCCGCCTCGCCAGACCTGGATGTGTGGATATCAACGCTGCACGCAACTGGTTGATCTCACCATCGCCCTCGAATTGTCTGACGATACCCAGGACCACCTCTCTCAGAGACGTCATCAGTGGCTCATCAACAGGCCGGGCCGCGAGTGCGTTGCTCAGCATCACAGCTGTCTCGTCCACGTGACCCAATACAAGCGATTCCTTGGAATCGAAGTACCGGTAAAAGGTTCGCGGTGCCACCTGTGCCACCCGAGTGATTTCCGCGACCGACACGTCATCGAAACCCCGTTCTGTGAAGAGCCTCGTGGACACCTCCAGAAGGTTGTCCCGTGTTCGTTCGCGTTTGGCTTCTCGGTGTCCATCAGCCATCGGCCGATGCTACGCCGACTTCTCTATGGCCTAGTTCTCTTTGAATGGCACAGTTGCCTTTTGGCACATGTGCCATTATCTTGCCGGAATCATCAAAGGGGAACTGATGTCCACAACACCGATCTCACGACGTCACATGCTCGGCGGAACCTTGGCCGTCGCTGGAGCAGGACTAATCACCGCTTGCACGCCATCAGCACCGGTGCCCACTCGGCGGACCGAACGCCGTCGAGTGGTGGTGATCGGAACCGGTTTCGGAGGCTCGGTCACCGCACTCCGGTTGGCTCAACACGGTGTAGACGTCACGCTCATCGAGCGGGGCAAGCGGTGGGCCAGTGGAGAGCCCAACACGTTCCCCACCATGTTCGAACCCGATCAGCGAGTCAGCTGGTTGAGCACCCAGAACACAGCAGCAGGCAACTTGATTCCATCGCTACCGTGGCAGCCCTACACGGGACTACTCGAACGCATCTCCGGATCCGGCATGGACGTGGTTTGTGCTGCCGCTGTCGGTGGCGGGTCGCTCCCCTATCACGGCATGTCGGTGCAGCCCCGAGGTGATCTTTTCGATCGGGTGATGCCGACCGTCTTGGACTACGAGGAATTCGACCAACGTTGGTATCCAGTCGTGCGCCAGATGATCGGAGCATCTCCGATCCCCGATGATGTCCTTGCATCGCCCGAGTATCTGTCGAGCCGACGTTTCGCCGAATTCGTGCACGCCGCAGGCCTGCCCGACGCGCATGGCGTCCCGATGCCCATCGACTGGGATGTAGTTCGCCGCGAGATCAACGGCGAGATCCCGCGTTCCATATCTACAGGGGATGTCATCTACGGGGTGAACGGTCCTGGTAAACGCTCCCTAGACACCAACTATCTGCCCACCGCCGAGGGGACTGGCCGGGTCGAGTTGCTGCCGTTGCATCGCGTCGAGCGAATTCAACGCAACGCGGCTGGGAACTGGGTCGTGTCGTGTGATCGCCTCGACACCGACGGCGTGGTCCACGAACAAGTCGAGTTCACATCCGATGCCCTGTTCTTGTGCGCAGGATCACCCAATACGACGAAACTGCTCGTCAACTCCGCGGGCCGGGGCGATATCCCTGACCTGCCCGATGACGTCGGTTCTTGGTGGTCCACCAACGGCGATCTCATCACAACCCAGATCCTGTCGACTCCAATGGGCTCGTTCCAAGGCGGACCTGCCAACATGGCGTCACTCGACTGGGACAATCCCGGCGGGCCGCTCACCATCATCTTCGCCGGTATTCCATTGCCCTTCGAGGCCAACGTCATGGAAACCATCGGTATCTTCATCCCCGATGGCCACGGACAATTCACATATGACGCGGCGTCTGATCAGGCTCGTCTGGTGTTCCCCGCATCAGCGCATGGCCCCGCGATGGCCGAGGCCCGTCGGCGGGTCTCAGCTCTCGGCAAGTCCGCTGGTTCCATTGCCGAGATCGACATGACAGCAACAGACCCGTGCACGTTCCATCCGCTGGGAGGGGCTGTGATCGACAAGGTGTGCGACGGATTCGGTCGAGTGTTCGACCAGCGTGGGCTCTATGTAAACGACGGTGCCCTCATCCCCGGGTCAACAGCATGTGCCAATCCATCGCTGACCATCGCTGCGCTCGCCGAACGCAACATCGACGAGATCATTCGACGTGACGTCGGCACTATCTTCTGACCAATTCACTTTCGCTGTCTCTGCGAGGTGATTCGAGCGGAGGTTCCAATTGAGAGCAGTGCTCTGTGAAAGCAGCGACGATCTTGGCGGAGTCGTGCTCACCGAGGTCCCCGACCCGGTGGCTGGTCCGGGACAAGTAGTGGTCGACATCGAAGCCGCATCAGTCGAGTTCGTCGACACCCTGATCATGACGGGTCGGTACCAGATCAAGATTCCGCCGCCGTTCATTCCCGGCAACAACCTTGCTGGCACAGTGCGATCCGTGGGGGAAGGAGTGGAGACACTCGCCGTGGGCGATCGTGTGCACGGAATGGCGTTCATGGGAGCGTTCGCCGAACGGGTGAGCGTTGCTGCCAGCCAGATGCGCCGCACGCCCGATGGTCTTGGTGCTGACGCAGCGTGTCTGACGGGGAGCACCTACCGCACTGCGTACGACTCGGTTGTCACAACAGGTTCGGTAAGCGCCGGAGACGATGTCGTGATACTCGGCGCGGCCGGTGCGGTTGGGAGCGCGGCGATCACCATCGCAAAGGCACTCGGTGCCCGGGTGATAGCGTGTGCTTCATCGCAGGAGAAACTCGAGTTCTGTGAATCACTCGGCGCCGATGAGACGGTCCGCTACGGCGATGACGATTTCAAATCCCAACTGAAGGCACTCTGCCCCAACGGGGTCGACGTGGTGCTCGACATGGTCGGGGGTCCGTATTCCGAACCGGCGCTGCGGGCGGTCGGATACGGCGGCAGGTTCATCGTCGTCGGTTTCGCCGCCGGTGACATCCCCCGGGTGCCGCTCAATCTGGTGCTGTTGAAAGGCTCGACGATCACGGGATACGAGATCGCTAGTTTCGAACGCAACCATCCTGATATCGCTGAGCAGAACCGGACCCAGATGGAGTCGATGCTCGCCTCTGGCGCGTTGATCCCGCCGATCAGCGCCCGCTATCGGCTCGTCGATGCGCTCGAAGCAATCCGTGTCGTCGCGGGACGCGACAAACTCGGGATGACGATCTTGGAGATGACCTAACAGTCAGCCGGGAACTGACTCAGTAGCTCATTGTCACGCGACCGGTTGAACGGGGTCCTGCGGAGGTGTGGGTTTGCGGCCACGTCGAACCAGGCCAACGGCGAGCGTGATACCTCCGGCCACGAAGATGATCCCCGTCAGGACGAGGACTCCGGCGAACCACAGCAACGGCGACAGTTCTCCGGTCAGATCATTTGGGCCGACGACCCGGGCCACCGTGAAGGATTTCGGTTCGCTCGCGCCCGCGATGCTCGATCCGTCTGGCGCCTCACAGGTCATCTTGTAGTCGCCGGGGGCCAGACGAGCCACCGCCACCGGAATCAACGTGGAGTCGTTCGGGCTCATGTAGACAGCGTTGGACCCAAGCCAAAGAAGCCGGATCGCATCACCCTCGAGGTGTTTGAGTTCACATTCAGGGCGTCGAGATCCGGTGGGTGTGACCACCAGAGCAACATTCATGGTCAACTCGACGTCATCCGACAAGGGTCGAGCGACTTCGAAACTGAGCGAGCCGGGAATCTCGATGGTGCGCTTGCCTTTGATGACCACCTCTCGTTTGAACCCGCTCTGGTCGAGTCGCCCGAGGGTCAGCACCGAGCCGAGCAACCCGATCACCAGCGAGGCCACCAACAACACGGTGCCGACGGCCACGGCGCGCGAACCCGGTGCCTTAGCTGCGGGTGTTGCCTGCGGATGTCCGTTGGGAGGTTGGATCGGGGAGTTCAGGTTTCCAGGTGTAGCTACGTCAGGGCTTGTCGGAGCCGACTACCCACATCGAATAGAACTGCGCCGCACCACCATAGGCGTGACCGAGCGCGAGCTTGGCACCGTCTATTTGGTGAGCGCCCGCCATTCCACGGACCTGCAGTGCTGCTTCACCGAATCGGATCATGCCCGAGGCACCGATCGGGTTGGATGACAACACTCCACCTGATGGGTTCCAAGGGATGTCGCCGTCAATGGCTGTTGCTCCGTCGTGGGTGAGTTGCCAACCGGTTCCTTCTTCGGCGAAACCCAGGTTCTCGAGCCACATCGGTTCGTACCACGAGAACGGTACGTAAACCTCGGCAACGTCGATCTCCTTGCGCGGATTGGTGATACCAGCCTGCTTGAAGAGCGACGCAGCGCAGTCCTTACCTGCTTGGGGTGAAACCTGATCACGCCCGGCAGCGAGCGCGGGTTCGGAACGCATCGCGGTCGCGTGGACCCACGCAGGTTGGCGCCCAGCGGCTGCAGCAGCGTCTCCACCGGCCTCGTTCGACAGCACCATCGCGAACGCACCGTCGGATGACGGACATGTCTCGGAGTAGCGCAACGGATCCCACAACATGATGGAATCGCGTACCGATTCATAGGTGATGCCGTGTTCGTGCAGATGTGCGTACGGGTTCAGCAACGCGTTCTGACGGTCCTTGAGTGCGACGAGAATGCCGGTGTCATCGGGGGCGTTGGAACGCTGCATGTACTGACGGATGTACGGAGCGAAATATCCACCGGCACCAGCGACGAGCTGTTGCTGGAACGGCATGGTGACACTGAGTGCCCACATCGCTTCTGAACAACTCTGCATTTCCCAGCCGATGGTCAACACGGTTCCGTGGATTCCAGCCTCGACGAGTTGGCTGGCGACGATTGCCGTCGATCCCGACACCGAACCGGCGGTGTGGACTCGGAACACCGGTTTGCCGACAGCGCCGAGTGCTTCGACGAGTGAGTACTCGGGGACCATGACGCCTTCGAAGAAGTCGGGGGCCTTACCGATGACGAAGGCGTCGATATCAGCGAAGGTCAACTGGGCGTCCTCGAGGGCTCTGAACGCTGCTTCGCGTAACAACCCGGGTAGGGACACGTCACCGCGGGTGGCGGTGTACTTGGTTTGACCGATTCCAATTACTGCGACTCTCTCGGCCATGTCAGCCCTCCCCTTCTAGAACGGCTACCAGGTTGTGTTGCAGGGCATGTCCACCGGTTGCGTGTGCAACTCCACGGGTCACGGAACCCGAGTGGATTCGGTTCGCCACCTCGGCAAGTCGGATGAGACCTGCTGCCATCATCGGATTGGCGCTTAGCGCTCCGCCCGATGGGTTGACGTCCACATCTGAACCCAGCCCGAGAGCCGCTTTGATGATCGGTTCCTGATGGGTGAAACAGGCGTGCAGTTCGGCGACGTCAAAGCCACCCGCTCCGACGCCTGCCTTCTCGGCTGCGATCGCGATCGACGGGGCGACGCTCAGGTCCCGCATCGTTATGTGGTGCCCATCCATGCGGTGGTCGATTCCACGTATCCACGCCGGGCGAGAGCAATACTCCCGTGCCTTGTCATCCGCCGCGAGCACCACCGCTACACCGCCGTCAGTGATGGGCGGGCAGTCGTGTTTACGCAATGGTTCAGCCAAGTACTCGTCGGCGAGCAACGCTTCGACTGATGGCGACGATGTGAGCTGCGCCAACGGGTTGGACCCCGCCGAGGTTCGGCTCCGATTCGCGATCTCTGCCATCTCGGTCTCACTCGTTACGCCCGCTGCGATCGCGGCACGGGCCTGCAACGCGGCGAAATCGATCGAGGTTGGCCACAGCGGCGCCTCGTAATAGGAGTCCATCATTCGTGACAGCACACGGGTCAGGTCCCCAGGTGAGGACTTGCCGTAGCTGTACACGAGCGCCGTGTCGGCCTGACCCGTCTGGATCTTCACCCAGGCTTCATAGAGCGCCCAAGCACCGTCCATCTCGACGTGTGATTCGGCGATCGGTGGCCAAGCAGCCACTGCGTCGAGGGTCATCACGAAACTGAAGGGCTGTCCTGCGAGGTAGTCCGAGCTGCCAGAACAGGTGAAGTCGAAGTCGTGGCGTCCGATTCCGGAACGTTCGATCGCTTCTTGGATCACCGGTTGGATCAGTTCGACTTCGTTGACCTCTGATGCGGCACGAACATGCTTCGACTGGGCCGTTGAAATGATTGCTACGTCTCTCATCGTTCTCTCTGTCTCCCTCGGCGCTCAGACGTAGCCGACCAGGTCGGAGGCTGGGACGTCGGGCTCACCGTTGGGCGCCCACCACTTGATGTTCTCGAAACTGGTGGTCATCTCATCTGGTTCGACCCAAACCGACTTGAGTCGCAATCCGGTGCGGACCTCATCGGTCGGGATCTCGCGCACCAGTCCGTAGATCGGGATATCGGAACCGTCCACCAGGATCAACGCCGAGACATAGGGGATCTCCTGGGCGTTGCCGGTGAAATCGAGGTTCACGATGCAGTAGCTGACGACCGTTCCATCGAGACCTAGTTCGACTTCTTCCAATGTCGGCAGACCTGAGATTGGTGACACACCACTCGGTGGCACGTAGACCATGCCGGTCTCGGGGCAACGCTGGCCGACAAGACGTTTCTCGGCGATGGCTCGCAGGAACCGCGTCCGTGCGATGCCGGGGGTGTAGTCGTAGACGAACTTGGCTGGCGTGTTGATCAGTTGAACGGCTTCGACCTCATCAAGTCCGTCCAATGCTGAGGTGTCGACCGACGGCTGGGACCAGAGTCCCTCGGGCAGGTCGATCGGTGCTGGTTCTTGGATATCGCTCATCGGTTCCTCTCAGCTGATCGGCTCGAAGCACACCAGGTCGGTCATCTCGCCACGACGCTCATCGGCGAAACGGGCTCGTACCCGCATTCCAACCGACATCTGGTCATGGGCAGCGTCGACAGCGTGGAAGACAGGGGTATCCGCTCCGTCGAGTTTGATGAATGCCCAAGCGAACGGGTGGTCAAAGGGCTGACCCTCGCTGAGTCGAGAGTTCCAGGTCCACAGCGTGACCTCACCCTCGGAGCCGACTGGGACCAGCTTCGTGAGTGATCCGCCGCTGACGGGGTCGTATTCGACCGGCGGGCAGATCACGTTGCCGGATTCGTCCTCGATACCAACGAAACGTCCCTCACGAAGCCCTGTGAAGTACGCACCGATGACCGGGCCGGTCGTTCGGCGAAACGGGTATTCGAGAACCAGCGGTGCTCGTAATACGTCGCCACTGGCGGTGGGTGCGCCTGCCCCACTAGTTGCCTGCTCTGGCATCTGACCCCCTTATCGCGATGCTCCCGGAACTCCCGGGCACAGATTTCGACATTAGAACACGTTTCAATCACCCGTCAGATTCGCCGGCTGTACCGTTCCATGCGATGACTATCAACGGATGGACCCGGTAGATGTTCCAGCACCGCACGGCAACCGAGCAGCGGTTGCATCGCGTCCGCCGCGAGTTGATCCGACCCAGGATCTGGTGGCCAAGGATTCCCTTCGACGTGACGGCTTGGGCGGTTCCTGCCAATGATGACGGGACCGCTGCCGATCCGGTGCCTGTCAATAAGGCCATCGAGGCGGAGTTCCTGCCCATCTCTCCGGGCGCCGCTTGGGGTGCCCCTTGGGCGACCACCTGGTTCAAGCTCACCGCAACTGTGCCCGAGGGTTTCGACGGCCAACCAGTCGACGCTGTATTGAACGTCGGGTTTACCAACATCGGTCCCGGTTTCCAGGCCGAAGGGATGATCTGGACCGAGAACGCCGAGGGCGACTGGGTTCCCGAGCGGGGCCTGCATCCAATGAACCATGTCGTGCGGGTCAGCGACGCTGCTGTTGCAGGCGACGTGATCGAGTTCTTGATCGAGGCGGCGTCCAACCCAACATTGACCACGTTCCGACCCGAAGCGAACAGCGACCTTGGGACAGCCGGTCGTGACCCGATCTACACCTTGGGCAACTGCGATCTAGCGATCGCCAACCGAGACCTCTACGAGTTAAATCAGGACTATCGCTGCGTGTGGCGCTGGATGGTAGAACTGCCCGCCGACGAACCCCGACATAACGAACTGCTCGCAGCGATCAGTTCGAGTCTGGATGCGTTGGACCCACTCGACCCGATCGGGACAGCAGTCGCCGCTCGTGCCCAACTGGCCAGCGTGATGGCCAAGCCGGCCTCGCCATCGGCTCATCGGATATCAGCAATCGGGCATGCCCATATCGATTCAGCTTGGCTGTGGCCGATCCGTGAAACGGTCCGCAAGTGTGCGCGTACCTTCTCGAACGCGCTCAGGTTGATGGACGCCGATCCGGAGTTCCGTTTCGGTTGCTCCCAGGCTGTTCAGTACGAATGGATGCGGGTCCACTATCCATCGATTTTCGAAGGAATCACCGAGGCCGTGAAGCGGGGCCAGTGGGTTCCTATCGGCGGCCAGTGGGTCGAGGCTGACGGGAACATCACCGGCGGTGAGTCCCATATTCGACAACTGTTGCATGGTCAACGATTCTTTCGTGAACATTTCGGCGTGACCTGCACCGAGGTGTGGATCCCCGATGTGTTCGGCTACCCCGCATCACTTCCGCAATTCTTCCGCCTCGGCGGAGCAGAGCGGTTCCTTACACAGAAGCTCTCGTGGAACCGGACCAACAAGTTCCCTCATCACACGTTCTGGTGGGAAGGAATCGATGGAAGCCGCGTCTACACGCACTTCCCTCCGGTCGATACCTACAACGCCAATTTCAGTCCCCGCGAATTGAACTATGCGGTGCACAACTTCCGGGATCACGATGTAGCGACCCGTTCACTGATGCCCTTCGGTCACGGTGACGGTGGAGGCGGGCCTTCGCCCGACATGCTCGATCAGTTCCACCGATCCCGGAACTTCGAGGGTGGACCACGTATCGAGATCGAGTCACCGTCGGAGTTCTTCGACGCGGCGATGGCAGAGAATCCGAATGCACCGGTGTGGGTTGGCGAGCTGTATTTCGAAACTCATCGAGGCACCTACACGAGCCAGTCGCGCACCAAGGTCGGTAACCGGCGTGCGGAAGTGGCACTACGTGAGGCTGAGTTGTGGTCGGCTCTGGCGTTCGGCACTTCGCCACAGGACGGGTATCCCTCAGCCGAGCTCGACGAACTCTGGAAGACGGTCCTGTTGCATCAGTTCCACGACATTCTCCCCGGGACATCGATCGCGTGGGTTCACCGCGAAGCCGAGGCCACTTACGCCGACGTTCTGGCCCGGCTCGAAGTGCTGATCGATCGGGCACTCTCGCACCTCTTGGGCCAGTCAGCAGGCGCCGCGGGCAACCCACTCTGGCTCGCCAACCCGGCGCCTTTTGATCGCGACGAGATCGTGGTCCTCGACGCATCGAAGGATCTCGAGGAATCCGCTATTGGGGCATCTGGTCAGGTACTGAGCGACGGCCACGTAGCTCTCCGTGTGCAAGCACCGGCCATGTCGGTTGCATCACTACCCGACCCTGCTGTGCGTGCGGATCCGTTGGAACCCGCAGCGGCAACAACTCACGGCCCGGAGCAGGCTGTCAGGTTGAACAACGGAATCATCTCTGTCGAGTTCAACGAAAGTGGAGCGGTCACCTCATTGGTGCACCTGTCGACCAAGCGAGAAGTGATACCTCGTGGAGAGACGGCCAACGAATGGCATCTTCATCACGATCTTCCATATGAATACGACGCTTGGGATATCGAGGAGTACTACCGGAACCGGGTCGAGGTCCTGACGCGGGCCGATTCGGTGACGGTCCTCGACGCCGGGCCACTGGTGGCTCGTGTGCAGGTGACCCGTGGGTTCAGGTCATCGACTTTGACCGAGGTAGTTGAGCTCCGCGCCGGATCGCCCCGCCTGGATGTTCATGTCACGTTGGACTGGAATGAGCGAGACCACCTTCTGAAGGTTGCTTGGCCGCTCGACATTTCG
>JAGQSZ010000070.1 GCA_020439285.1 Microthrixaceae bacterium | reverse complement strand
GAACTCGTCCCAGTTGCCGGTACGGGCATGGTTCACCAACAGACGTTCCATCCCCCCAGGTCCAAGGCCCTTGGCCAGCCACAGCACACGGAATCGGGTGTCAGGATCTGACATCGCCTACCGGCCCCCGTGCAGCGCTCACCATGTGCTCTACCCCATTGATTGAAGGTGTATTGCGTTCTAGTTCCCCTATTCCAGGGGGTGAACAGATGGGTTGGGACACGGGGTACAACGCTACAGGGAGGCCAGATCGGGTCCAACAAGTCGAAGTACCCGGAGTCAACGGCAGAGTGCTTCGCATCGCTCGGGATCTTGCTCCTGGGTTGAATCAGGTGGCCAACTGTCGTTAATGAACTGTCGCGCTTTGGGCGCAGGAATAGGTGCGATGATCCAAACGGGCCCTTGGAATGGGGAGCTAATGATCGAGCGCGAATGATTTCCTTCTTTCTGTTATAATGTACAGATGGCTCGAAAGAAAACGACTATTTACGTCGATGAGGACCTTCTGCGGGCCGCCAAAGTTTACGCAGCCCGCAAAGACCTCCGCGATTCCGAGGTGTTTGAATCAGCTCTCCGCCGATTCCTTGGTATCGATCTATTCGAATCAGTTTGGCGTCGAAACGACACGCTCGACCCAGCGGAGGCCGACCGCTTGGCATACGAAGAACTTTCAGCCCTTCGCTCACTGCGCAAAACAAGTCCGACCGACTGAGCCCGGGACCACATTGCTCAAAATCGTCGTTGATCCCGGAGTACTGATCTCTGCACGCCTATCGGGTAGGGGTGCACCAGCCGAACTGATTCGGTCCTGGCTCGATGGCCAGATCGAACTGATTGTGTCGCCCTATCTACTCGGAGAACTATCTGAAGTATTGCGTCGACCAAAGTTCAGAAAATGGCTGACCCTCAAAGAGGTTGAGGACTACGTGAGTTTCTTGGAGAATCACGCACTAATGCGTCCCGACCCCCCGCTTGAGCATGGCCTGACACCCGACCCCGACGATGACTATCTTGTCGTTCTCGCTCGCTCCGCCCATGCCAACCTGTTGGTTTCAGGAGACAGCGACCTCATCGATTTGGTGGACCCAACGCCACCGGTTCTCACACCTCGGCGGCTCATCACACTGCTTGACGAACTCGACCGTCCCTGACTGGCACGCGAGATAGGTGTAGGCCGCCTGAGCGATGCAGGGCTCCTGACCTCACGCAAGGTCGGACGCACGAAGGTCATCCGTGCCAATCCATCCTCGCCGCACATGGCGCCGCTCACCCAACTGGTCTTGATGTCATTCGGGCCACCGCTAGTCATCGCTGAAGAATTCGAGGAAATCAAAGGTCTTGAGGGACTGTTCATCTTCGGCTCCTGGGCAGCGCGCCAATCTGGACAAAGCGGACCAAGCCCCCGGGACATTGATGTATTGGTGGTGGGGGTCGTGGACCGTGATACGGCCTACGATGCCGCGATTCAATCCGAACGAAGGTTGGGGCGCGAGGTCAACGTCACAATCAGGACATCGCAACAGTGGACGAATGCGAACGATGCCTTCTCCATGCAGGTGAAGGAATCCCCGCAACTCAAGCTGCTGTAGCCTTGATGGACGTCGCTGACGCAATCAGCCGTCGGCTCAACACCAGACGAATCTCGAAAGACGTCGACGCCCTCGCCGAATCCTTCGGCCTGACTCCCGCCACACTCGACACGCCGCGTATCAGCGTCAACGGGCCACACTGCGACTTCCTCACGGCGCGAGCATCATGAATGCTGCGTCGCTAGCAGCAACGGTCCAACCAGCGAGCAAGCGACCATTCCTTGGATGCACGAAGTGCCAGTACCCACACAAGGGAACAATGTGATCAGCAAATATCTCGACAGCACCAGATCCCTCAGGGCTCTTTTCGAGGACTTCGACTCAAGAGGCTAGATCTATACTCCAGCGATAATCCTTGAGTTGACTACAGATTGGAGGGTGGCGAGTTGCCCAGTGCCTTACACGCTGCATATGCGACCTCCCGAGAAGCAGGCGCTTCCGCCCTGGTGCGCTCGGGGCCTGACATAGATCAACTAACCGACATTCTGAGCGCAATTGGCGCTTCTACCAGCGATGGCGGAACTTGGTTTGCCCTCGAGGAAGCACTTCTTCTCTGCCTTGATGGACCACCTCCCACGTGGCACGAGGTAATAGACGTGTTCGGTCTACCAGTTGTTCTGGACGAAGTTCACGACATGGCTGCACGCTTCATCAAGGTCCTCGGACCCAAGCATCAGAGCCAGTTGTCTGAGGTGAACGCCACACAAATCACGGCTCTAATCGAGGCTGCCGACGATCGAGGCGAACCTAGAGTCATCGGCGCCGTAGGCCTCTTACTCGCTGTTGACGAACGCCGACATGAGACCTTCGACGACATATTCGCGGCCGCTCTCGAATTCAAGATCCGACCGCAACGGGCCTACCCAGTCGCTGTTCACAATCCCCGCCCACAGATGGCGGAATCAGCAACCACCAGACCAGGAAACATACCTTCGGTAATGCCCCAGTCGTTCGCACACCACGCGCGTCTCGGTCGAACTGAGCATGGGATCTACGGCATTTCGCTCGACTGGGATCTGAAGGGGCGACTTACCCCGTTTCGAACGCTTCCGAATGTTCGCATGGCAACAGCGCACGTTCATGGCACGCTGAATGAAGACTTCAACATTGTCGCTGGAGAAGACCTTTCCGGGATTGTGGCAAACCATGGACCCAAGGACATCGAGGGAACGCTCGACGCATTCAAGAAGTTGCTCGGTCTTGCTGCTAACGCACAAGTACAACATGTGGTGGTTCCTGAATACACGGTGACCGACAGCATGATTGGCGAGATCGCCCGCACAGTCGGTGAAATCTCAGCGGAGACAAAGGCCCGTACCTTTCGACCCATGCTCGTCGCGGCGGGTTCATCACTCGTGGGAAACACGAATCAGGGAACACTCATCGTCAGCGGACCAATGGGAACCTGTGAAACCAAGACCTACACAAAGTTCACCCGAGCACGGCTTGGTAACGCTACCGAAGACATGCATTCGACCACACCCGAGATCTCCGTGTGGAGGTCGGGCGACATGGCATTAGCAGTCTTAATCTGTCGCGACGCCATGGATAAGACGGCGATTGATCTGCTCGGTGAGGCCGGGGTAAACATCCTGCTCGTGCCGTCCTTCTCTGATCGTGTGACTGGTCTAGCCGGTAGTGCCGAGCGGCTGAGCACGGACTCGCAAGCATGGCTGGCAATCGGCGTCGCCCCTCGTCACATACTCGATGGTGGCGAACGCTTCGAAGCATTCTTCAAGGGACCGTTCGGCGGAGACAAGTACCCGGCTCAGACCTATGTACCAGAGGCCAGCACAAGTACTACACCGCTGCCGTGCCTGTGGGTGTTCGACTCCAAGAGCGACTTCTCCGACGTCGACTCAATATCGGTCCGCGAGCGATCTTCAAACAAGCGCGTAGTTTCCATCGTGCCGTAACCGGTTCAATAAGACCGGACTACAACTGATGCAGCAATGATTGGAGAGACTCTTTGTCGACCGTTTGCAGTAGCTGCTGTAGAGCGACCTTGGCTGCATCTAGGCAAGTCTCAGATGAAGCATCAGCCATTAGACGGTAATAAAGGTGGCGACCACTGGCCTTGGCTGGAGGTTCGGCACGTGATAGCTCACCGCTCTCAAGAAGGTCACGAATAGCGTGGGAAACCGTGGCCGCTGAGATCGGGCGGGAAAGCTCTTCGAGCCGAACACGAACATCAGCCGGTGTGAATATACCTTGGGCCACACCAACCTCACGGATCATCTTCCGAGCGGCGTCCCTTCCGTTGAATGCCTCACGTCGTTGGGCTTCGGCACCAAGTCGGCGCGTGAATGCATCAATGAGGTCACTGGTTGCCCACAACGCACCTCCAGCGAAAGCCGCAGCCTTCTCACCTGTCAGCATCCTTGCAGGTTCATGGTTGACCACTCCCTCGTAGTCCAAACGCTCACGGATCTCGGCAAGAGCGGCAGCCGTAACCGCCAATTCCCGAGAGTTCGGATCAACAAGGAGCCGACCTACATCGCCAACAACGCTGATCGTCCCACGGAAGTCACCATCTTGCTGATTGAGTAACGCCTTGAGGACAGCAAGAGTTCCGCTCGTATTTTCACTCATCTAAGTAGTATCGACCTTTGATGGAGTCCAATCAATAGTTTACTAACTATTTGATGTCTTGCCAAGATGTATTTAAGGCATGCGTCACGTTCGAAAGATGTCATCAGCCACCAATCCGGCTGACCCCACATCCCTCAGGTCACAACCGAGAACGTCGCAGACAACACGTGAGAACAGTTCACAGAGCAACCGGACAACTAACCGATGTTCGAACGTATACGTGACCGAAGATCACGAACCGCTGCGCAGGTGACAACCAACGAATCTCGAACGACGTCAGTGGTGTGGCGAGCTCTTCTGTGGCGCCAACCTGCTGTCACAGCAACACATGGGCGTCGAGCAGCACACGGTCAACTTTCATTCCAAGACTCACCGGTGGAGAAGTAGTCGACATCATCCTCAGAGAGAAGGGTCACTGAACCCATCGTCGGCCGAGGCTCGTCGAGTGGAACTAGCTTCGCCACCGGTCGACCGTGCTTGGTGACGATGATCGTGGAGCGATTCGCCTCGACATCGTCAAGAATGGCAAAACACTGGGCTTGGAATGTGCTCGCTTCAACTACCGATTCAGCCATACCCAGATTGTGACCATGGTCAACGCATAGGGTCATCTCGTGTTGGTCGGACCTGCCAGGGCTCCACGCAGCGCAGCGATCACTCGCTCCAGATCTTCATCGGTCAGAGTCGACCCACTCGGCAAGCAGACTCCCCGATCGAAGATGTCGTCGGACACTGCCCCACCAGCAAGTGGCACTGAGGCGAACACCTTTTGTTGGTGCATCGGCTTCCAGGCCGGTCGAGCCTCGATCTCTTGAGCAGCCAAGGCGTCGCACACGTCCAATGGGCTGACGCCAGACGTCACCAACTCTGGAGCAAGTGTCATGACCGTGAGCCATCCGTTGGTCTTGCCGCGCTCGTCCCACGGCATGAAGTCGATGCCGTCTAGTTGTCCGAGTTCCGCACGGTAGGTCGCGTTGATCTGGAAGCAGCGATCGATGATCGACGGGAGCCGCTCCAACTGGGCTCGACCCATGGCGGCGAGAATGTTGGAGAGTCGATAGTTGTAACCGACCTCATCGTGTTCGTAGTGAGGAACGGGTTGGCGGGCTTGTGACGCAAGGTAGCGGGCACGGGCCATGTCCTCGGCCGAACCTACGAGCATGCCGCCGCCGCTGGTGGTCATGATCTTGTTGCCGTTGAACGAGTACACGCCGAATCGCCCGTAAGTGCCGGCGTGCTTGTCCTTCCAAGAAGCTCCGATTGCCTCCGCCGCGTCCTCGATCAACGTCACACCATAGGAGTCGCAGATCTCGGCAATGCGATCTAGCTGGGCGCACTGGCCATAAAGGTCGACTGCGACGACCGCTTTGGGCAAGCGATCCTGTTCGGCAGCAGCAGTCAGTTCGGATGCGAGCAGTTCAGGATCCATGTTCCAGGTCTCAGGTTCAGAATCTATGAACCGGAGACTCGCGCCCAGGTACTTCACGGCATTGACTGGAGCGACGAAGGTCAGAGTCGAGACCCAGACCTCGTCACCTGGGCCGACGTCGGACATAGCGAGCGCTAGGTGCAGTGCCGCTGTCGCCGAGCTGAGCGCCGCGGCGGACGGCGCTCCAGTGAGTGCACAGACCTCGGCTTCGAAGGCATCGACCTCGGGGCCGAGTGTGGTGATCCAGTTGGAATCGAATGCCCGCATAACAGCTTTGCGTTCGGCGGGTCCCACATCGGGGGGAGACAAATAGATGCGAGCCATAAGTGACGAAAATTACACCTCACAGCCATTGACACCAATGGGAACAATTACCAGTGGACCCGGACTAGCTGAGTTGAATAAGATTCAAGCTCGTGAGTTGATGGGATCGTTTAGTTGGGGAAACCATCACCTCGTTTAGTTGTCGCTGGGAGTAGGACCGCTGGGGCGGCGCTCGGAGTGGAGTGGGAATGAAAGCTGGATCTGGACTGGGTGCTGCGGCGAACCCTGCAGCGCATGCAACCCAATCGACAATGCCGTCGGTCCGACTCGAGAGCGGTCTCTCAACCGACCATCCATACCGTGGCAAGCGGGCCATGGACTTGGCCATGCTCGCACTCGCAGTAGTCCCGGCGTTCTTGGTGGGTCTTGTCTGCGCATTGGCCGTTCGGCTCACGTCTCGTGGCCCGGTGTTCTTCCGCCAGGAGCGAATCGGCCTGGACGGCAAGCCATTCATGGTTTGGAAGTTCCGCACCATGACCAACGGCAACAACCCGATCTTCCCCGACCAGTGTGAGATCACCACAGTGGGTGCAGTCCTGCGCCGGTTCTCACTCGATGAACTTCCGCAGTTAATCAACGTTGCCACCGGCGAGATGAGCATCGTTGGTCCCCGCCCCACGCTGCGCTATCAAGTGGAGCGTTACAACTCCCATCAGTGGCGCCGACTTGCGGTCAAGCCTGGCCTCACCGGACTCGCACAAGTGTCTGGTCGTAACTCACTTATGTGGGATGAGCGGATCCGGTTTGATATTGAATACGTCGAGTCCCAGAGCCCACTTGAAGACATTCGTCTCTCGGTCAAGACCGTGACCACCATCATCACCGGCAACGGGGTTGAAGGCCACCAAGCTGATGATCCGCTGGCTTCCGCTGAGGTTGAGATAGTTGATCTGACAGCTTTGGAGGCGACTGGCTCTCCTCATCACCGTGTTCAATCGACCGCGACGCATATTGTTGGTGAGCCGGTATCCTCGTAGTCGCCGATTTCGTGGCTAGGTAAAGGGAGCAGGCAGGCTATGAGGGACTTGGTCATCGTTGGTGCCGGGGGCCACGGCCGAGAGCTATTCGCCACCGTCGCTGCTATCAACGCCGCCACCCCCACTTGGCGGATCCTCGGCTTCGTCGACGATGACCCCCAACACTTGGACCGGGTCGAACGCTTGGGCTCCCGAGTGCTGGGCGATACTGCTTGGCTTGAGTCGAACCCTGGCTATTACGCCATCGGGATCGGCACTTCGGCAGTCCGGCGCGACATCACGGCCCGGTTGGAGGCCGCTGGCTGTGAACCCACGACTATCGTGCACCCCGGAGCCCACATCGGCTTGGACGTTCGCCTTGGCGAGGGTGTGGTGATCTATGACCGTTGCACTATCACCACGAATGTAGATATCGGCACCCACACACACTTGAACGTAGGTTGCACGATCCACCACGACACGACCGTTGGGGACTTCGTGCAGTTCAGCCCTGGCGTGTTCGTCAACGGTGACTGTGCTATCGGCAATGACGTGTTTTTGGGGACTGGGATGATCCTGGTGCGAGGATCCCGCTTGGGTGACTTCGCCCGGGTGGGGGCCGGGTCGGTGGTGTTGCGAGACGTCGACCCGTCAATCACCGTGATGGGGATTCCTGCAAGGTCACGCGAGGGCTGAGCCGGCTGGCAGGGCAAGCAAGTTGTCCGCCAGTTCTCGGGCTTCACCGTAGCTCACCTCGAAGAACTCCACTCGCTGCGACAGGCCGAAGAGCGTTCGTAGGCCAACCTGTTCAGAACGCTTGAGGTCCTGCACGCTGTCCAGCGGGAGTCTCGGGGCAGATCGTGCCGAAACGGTCTCGAGATCACCCGTCGCTCCTGGGTGGCCCCTAGCGAAAACGACCCCACTGATGCGTCTACATCTGTCAGACCGAGGTACCTGCAACTGCGGTTCTCCAGGGTGAGCGGCTTCGGATATGCTTCGGCACGAAGCGAGCGTGGTCGCCTACAGGCGGATTCATCACCCAGATAGTCACAACCGGCCTTAAACAACACCAACACCAGCGTCGACTTGCCATCGTTCATGTGGCCGGGTATAAGCATCACCTCACCCGAAGGCGTTCGAACAGCCCCTGCATGCAGCACCGGCATAGTTACGGACCTGGCTGCGTAATCATTGATCACAGTGGGTCGCTGTTCGAAGAGCTGAAGTCGATACTTGAAGACCGACTTATTGGCTACGTTCGATGTGACACGCCAGTCGGGTGCTACATCCACATCGAAAAAGGCAACTGGGCAGTCCTCTGCGGTGCTCACCCCCAGGATCTCATCGATTCCCCGGAGGATCAGCCCATCATTACTGCGGACTACTACCTTGCGGTCGAGGAAAGGAAGCACATTGCTCGAATATGGACGTGTGAATACACAGGGTGAGCCGGGCCCGCGGGGCGTTTCTACCACTACATCAGGTCGGTCGAGCAGGCCGAGAGCTCGGAGTTCCGTCACGGTCGCCTCAACTGCTTTCGGCACATCGTCGCGAGGAAATCGAGTTTCGGCCACGACTCCATCGACGATCTCACGAACCGTCGTCGTTGTCCCTGCGAAGTCGAGAACCAAGGCCGCCAACGTGTCTACAACATGGGTCCTGCCCATGATCAGATCGCATGCCACCCGCCGTCCGAACTACCACTTCAATCACTCCCTGAACTTCCGTGGCCACCATCCTGATTGCGCGTGAGTGTAGCGCTCGTCGGGTAGGCGCGCTCCCACCCCGACTGGCATAACCACCACCATCACCGCCACTACCCACGGCGGATACGCCTCCTCCATTACCGCCGACGCCTGACCCACGACCGAATGCCTGACCCTTCCTCCCAGCACTTACGCTGCTGCTGAACGAACCTGTCATGTGGGCACCCCCATTCCCGCCAGCTCCACCACAGCCGCTCGCTCCTGCGCCACTATCGACGCGGCCGTTTCCGTTTCCGTATCCACCACGACCGAACAAGGACAGGCCGCCAGTACCGCCAGTTCCCAGCAATTATGACTTGCAAGGAACTGCACTAACCCTGAACGTCGATCACCCCTGGCAGAAACCACATTGACAAACGCTCACACTGCTCCGCGGCCGGCGAGCACCCTGCTTTCCACGCGGGGTCCCACCCAAATGGCCGGGTTCCGCGATACCTGCACCTCCGTGGCCGATGTCCGACAAACCTGGCCGAACCATGGGCACGCTGCGTCAGAACAGCTCAACGTCTCCCATGGTAAGTCCCAGATCCTTCATCTGCGGAATCCCGCTACGCGTGACCTCACGCCAGGTCATGATCGGCCCGAGTCGCCTCACCGGGACGAACCCTTTCGAGGGGCCCGCTTCCAGAGCCTTGTTCGATGTGCTTATTGCATAGTCAGCTTTGGCGGATCGTAGGAGATGTCCGACTGCAGTTCCGACCGATGCTCTGCGTGGGGCAACGACGTCGCAAACGGTGAGTTCTGTCGCGGTGCCGCGAGTACGTACCCGGAACACGATGAACCCATCCTCGACGATGTCGCCCAGCGGCAGGGCACGGTAGCCAAGGGGAGCGAAGTCGTACCGCCACTGGTAATAGTTCGCGCTCCGCGGCGTGTGGATGGCTTGTGGCTCTGGAACACTCGACAGCAACCGCTCCAGTGCGTTCTTGTCAGCCAACACGGTTCGGGCATCGATTCCGGCCGAGGTTCCAGAACTCCACTTCCCAGCCGCGGCCTTGGCACCCCTCAGTCTGGCTGCAGACATCGGCGATCTGACCCTCACGCTCACAGGTATCCGTCCGACAACCTGCCAGCCCATCTTCAGATAGCCGGGTCGGCTCTGGTCGTTAGGGGTGTTGAACACCACATCGAGACCGTCCTGCTTCAACTCCTCTACCGCCGCGAGTGTGAGCTTGGTGAAGATCCCCTTGCCCTGCCAGTCCGGATGAGTGGCAGTGTCCACAGCCCTGACCGCTGTGAGCCGATCAGATCCGAGTGATTGGGAACCACCGGCGACCCGGAATTCCCAACGCAGGAACACGCGCAGCCCGACGATCTGCCCTTCCGGTGCCACGGCGATCCACGCTGGTGAAACACCGAAAGGACAACGGTCATGCTTCCACTTGAAGAATTCCTCGTTCGGGTCGCTCTGTTTCCAACCGAGCGACTCTCGGCACAGGTCGATAATCGCCGGACGGTCATCGGGGGTTGCCCGACGGATCTCGAGGTCGGGTCGTTCGGCTTCGTGTGCCACACAAGTGACTGTACAGCGTCGATTGACTCCCGAGTTGCTGCAGACCGCGGATCGCTATTCGCATACCATCCCCGGCAGCTGATCGGTAGACTGCATCTGTGAAAGCGATGCCTACCATCTGCACCGCTCGGACAGAGGAGTCTAGTTGACCTTCGACCCAAACAACAGACGCGGGCTCGAGCCCGACACTCGCCCCCGATTGCGATCCGACATCGCCATGTTCGGAGTGGACGGCGGGCTCGTCATGGCCTCCGAATCCGTGGGCAGGATAGTGATGCTGGATCAGGTCTCAGGAACGATCATCCAGCTAATGGACGGTGCGGTGAGCCTGAGCGAGCTGGCAGAGGACCTCGCAGAATTGACGGGATTGACCTTCGACGAAGCACTGACGAGAGTCCTCAGTATCGCTATAGCCGTTGACCTCGACGGCTATTTCGTGGATTCCACCACCCCGCTCAATGAGCGAAGGGTCAATGTACCGGTGCCAGGGGATTCATGTCTAGGTCGCCAGATGGGTCTCAACCGGGGCTGGATCGCTCAGGTCAGGTCTCCGTGGGCTGCGCCGTTCAGGTTCGGAGCGACGGTGGACACGGTCGTGGACGACCTGGTTGACGACCTCCGCGGACTTGGTTGCGAAGTCGATGCGCCAGACGACCAGCCCAGTGATCTTCTGTTTCTTCGGGCGACACAGGGAAGGGTGCCCCGACTCCAGCAGCTGTTCGATACGATAGACATACGTTGGTACGCGGATCGCAACTACGACGCTGGGATCAGCGCGCTCAGGTCCTCGGTCTTCTCACGAGCCGAGCTGAACAAGGGTGCCTGGCTCGAGGGAATGTCGCTGCGGTCTCAAGACCGAGTCATCCTGGTCCACCCATCCTTGGCGGAGAGCGCACACGCTGCGCGGATCGAACTCGGTGCAGTCGGAGTATCCCCTACCGCTGGCGGCCTGCTCCGGATCGATGGCGACCACCTGGTACTCCCGGGCGACCGTAGCGACACGTCGACAGGAACGGACACTGCACTCCAACCTGCTGGGATAGTGATGCCATCGATGGATGACTTCTCGATTCGTCGGGCAGCGTTCCACCTCTGTCGGTCGTGGAACCAGGTGCATCTGGACGCCTTTGGCCCGATAGTCAGCACACTGCCGACCATAATCGCCGATTCCGACGGGTTTCCTGTCAGCAAGATCCAGGAACATCTTTACCCCGCGTGAGCAGTTGCCAGTCGGCCGGTCGTCGCATGTCGACCTTCTTCGCTGCCAATGGCATTGGCGTACGAAACCTGCATTCCTTTCGTCTTTCGTCAGATGGCTTAGCTGCCGATCGGTTGGTCCTGAGCCTCCCGCTGGCAGTCAACTCATCAGTGCTAGTTGCTGACACCCTGTCCGAGTTGGCGGCTCCACGAAGTGTCAGTGAGGCAGTCACTGCGCTCTTCCCCCACGCACACGAACTCCACGTCGGACACGAGACTCATCTAGGTGAAGTTCGTTGGAAGGTGTACCTGGAGAGACGCAACGGTTTCGAAGGTGAGGAGCCTGGAACCGTCTTTCTCGCGTGGAAGTGGAAGACGGCATCGCAGCCCATTCGTTCGACCTATCGCTGGGTTCCTCTGGGTTCGACGGAAAGCCGATCATCTGCTCTTGGGATGGCACTGGACGACAACCCTGAGTTGAAGAGAGTCCTGGTCCGCGTAGTCGACAACATGCAACTCGGTAGGAACTGCGGCGCCGAGTTCGATCGTTTGGTCGTCAGAGAACCATCCATCCAACGGGTGTCCGTTGATATTGATACCTCGACCCCGAGAATACCCGTCGGTGAACTGACCGGACTCCTGGACTTGGCATCAGCTCTTGGCCTTGAGTCAGATGCCATCGAGAACGAGCTTCACGCCGTGCGGACGAACCACATCGTACGAATGGCCGCAGGGACCTCGATATCCGGACCGTTCGTGACCGTTTACCACCAGCCGTTCGACACGCACCACAGGCATGCAAGTCAGGCCGGGTCATACAGCGGCCGCTCTCAGTCCGACGCTCGCAAGACGCCAAGGGAGAGGCAATGATCAAGAAGCCCGGCGTCAGTCAGGTCCCGGGCGGTGACGGTGGTTCCACCCACCAGTTCGCCCGCAATTTCGATGGCCGAATGGGGCAGTGGGAACAACCATCCCGCAGCTGCACCGCGATGGTTGCCCACGTGATCCGACTCCTTGATCAGGGTGCCGATCCCTCCGGGTAGATCGGCGCGAACCGGAGTTATAGGATCTGGCACCTCGAAAAGCCGTGTAGCCCTTGGCGAGGGGAGCAGTGTGGACCTCCACCATGCCATCGCCCCGGCGAACCCTTTCGGGCCGATCAGCTCTCTGAACCCACCCTCCAGATACTCGGATGGCAGCGTGCGATCGGTTCGACCTACTAGTTCCACCTTGGCCCCGGGTTCGCTCGGGAGTCCCGCACGGAAGGT
>JAGQSZ010000069.1 GCA_020439285.1 Microthrixaceae bacterium | reverse complement strand
TGCTCGCGGTGGATCCTTCATGATGAATGCATTGTTCAGCGAGGGTACACTTCGTGGCGAAGTTCGCGGATGGGTGCCTAGCTGTGCAGTAAGCACAATTCTTGGGGGCGGTATAAATGCCTGAACTAAGGGGTCGCGCGGATAGGTGACCATCCACCACTCGGTGTGTTGTCCCGGTTTTGATATCGGGTGCAACCAACAACCCCGAGGTAGTGGAGGGTCACCGATATCATGCGCGCGCTTGAGGCGGAAATGATGGATGTTCTGTGGGAAACGATTGAAGCGTTACTGCCTGTGCGTGTGGAGACGCATCCGTTGGGGTGTCACCGTCAGCGTGTGCCGGATCGGTTGTGTTTCCGGGGGGATCATGATTCGGTTGGTTACCGGTGCATCGTGGGTGAACATCGAAGCAATCCTGGACCATGAAGTATCCGACACAACACTGCGAGAACGTCGTGACGAGTGGATCCGAGCTGGTGTGTTCGACCGTCTCGAAACAGAAGTCCGCGCGGCGTATGACCGGATCATCGGGATAGATCTAAGCGAGGTGGCATTGGACGGATCGATCCACAAAGCACCCTGTGGTGGTGATGGAACCGGCCCGAATCCCACTGATAGAGCCAAACTCGGTTGGAAATGGTCAGTCGCTGTCGACGCCAAGGGGGTCCCACTGGGCTGGGTCACAGACGGAGCGAACCGGAACGACTCGATCCTCCTGGAACCAACCCTTGAAGCTGTTCGCGTCAACGGATACCTCGCTGAGATCGAGACGTTGCACCTCGACCGCGGTTACGACTCCAAGGTCACCAGAGAACGAACAGCAGCTGTGGGACTCACCGATGTCATGATCCAACCAAGGCGGGTTCCCGGCAGCGGGGAAGCAAAACAGTCGATGCGTCTAGGACTCCGCTGGGTTGTTGAAGCAACAAACTCGTGGTGGTCAAGCTACGGACAGCTACGGCGAAACACAGACCGATTCAAACATCACCGATACACAGCACTCAGCCTGGCCACCGTCATCCTCATGGCCGGAAGACTCATCGACTACCACAACCGATGGAACCCAAAATAGCCACCTACCCGCGCAACCCCTAAGCCGCTCTCAGTTCTCACTGCCATGACTTGCGCTCCGGTGGCGCTGCAGCGCTTTGCGAGCGGCTTTGGCCGTCGCTTTGACGGGATGGTTGGCTCCGACGAACTCGAGCAACTCCGCCGTCTCAGGTGACCTAACACGCCACAGGTCATCCAACATGCCCGTGAACGCGCCAGGTCCCTCACCGTTGCCCGACGCCTCGGAGTCGCCATCGAGTGAGACCACGTGTTCGATTAGCGATTCCGGATCGAGGTCCATCTCAGCCCACAACATGTCGACCAATGGCGCCAGGGCCACCTCCGGCGGCAACGATGCCATCACCTCGTAGATTGGCCGACCATCGGTTAACAATGTTGGACTCAGGTCCAGCTCTCCAGGCATGTCGAACGGCTCTTCCTCGAACATCCCCTCCGAATCGACCGTCAGGTCACCGACCAGCGAATCGTTCGAATCCAACGCGATGAGCGCATAGGCACCGTAGGGTCCGTCGATCACTGACTCAACGCGTCTATACACATCACCTGGCACTTGTTGCAACAATGCCATGACAGCGAGACGCTCCGGGGTGCTAGTTGAGGCTGATAGGACCTCGAGCAGCTCATCGACGTTGTCAGCAGGATCGCGATCCCGTGACCATGCTTCCCACACCTCGGCTGGCTCAACATCGCCGAGACCTGCTGCAAGCACCGCCACAACCTCGCCCGCAGAGAGTCCAGCGAGATCACGTGGCGTGTGGACCACATAACCCAGAGTCGACAGCAGTGACGCAAGGAGGTGCCTGCCCAGGTCTTCCATGATCACCGTACCGCCACGAAGTCGCATCTCTCCGGAGTACCGGTCTGGAACCTCGACCTGGTCCTCGCGACCAATCATCCCGAGCCGGGTGAACAAATCGAGCCCTCTTTCAACATCCCGTTCGACCGACTCGTCGAATATTGCACCATCAACCATCTCTGGCCAGAACCGTCCGAGTTCACCAGCCACCACGTCAGTGGCATGGTCGACCACGACCTCTGTCTCGACTTGACCCACAACAAACGCGGGAACGATGAGGTGCAGCGCACCGTCGTCCAGCAACTCGTAGCAAGCATCGAAGAAGCTCGGTCTTCCATTTGCATAGCGGGGCTCAACTCCGCGGCTGACCGCACCCATGTCGAGCGCGCAATTCAACAACTGTTCGCACTGCTGAAGTGGGTCGAGAACGTCCCAGCCACTAGCTGGTTTTAGAGTTCGGCCGTTCGATTCGAAAGCGCCAGCAGCTATTGCGACGTCCAACAAATACAACATGTGTGGCAGGTCGTTCGCGCTTCGGGTCGTGTGGGTCCAATCGCCAATCGTGTACTCCCAACGGTCGTCGGTATTGAAGAGTTCCATAAGAACCTTGGCATCAATCAGCTTGGGGTTGCCGGTAGCGGTGAGTTTCACTCCCCTGCCCAAATGCGCTCTCACGCGTTCAATCTGCGCCAGAAACGGTGCGGCGACAGCCTGTTCGGTCACGGTCAACGGATCCGGCGACGGTGTCAGCGGCAGGTCAGCACCTGTGGAATCAAGCGCGGCGCCGAGTCCATCACCACCGAAACTCGCGGCGATCTGAGGATCAGTGAGTGCCTTGCGTTCCTCGAAAGAGAGCGCGTTGAACGCGTCCATCGCAGCCTGAATCGACTCGGGATCTCCAAAGTCGAGATCGGCTCCACCAAGAGCGGGACCCATGAACATGCCCTTTGCCATACCGAACTTAGATGGTCGGACATCGCGTCGAGGAATGACGGGACAATTTCGTCACAGAGTCGCAGCACCGGTGCCACAGGACCTCCCCGCCACTGATCCGTGAGTGCGAGATGGGTGACCCATTCCTTCGCTCCAAGAACAATCTCCAGGTACTCCTCAGGGCTGGCGGACACCTTTCGCGGGCACCACTCGAGCAGAAACTCTCTGAGGTCCTCGACACTGAAGGTGTCGAGGACACCGTCGCTGTAGTTGTACTTCCAGTCCAACAACAACTCGGTGTTCCCCACTATCGACGGATCGTGACCAGGCCCGAGACGCTCGGCAAGCTCCCCAGCAAACCAGGCTTTGCGTCCCAATAACTGTCATCGTCATGGCTGAATCGCAGACCCATGACCGAAGTCTCCCACGACCCGGGTTACCTCCCCATTCGCTCGCTACTTCGTCGCCGCTTCTGCCTGTGTTCGATCGTCGTTCGCTGCGTAGCGTGGGAATGAACCCCGAGAAACCCTGAGTCGCCCCGAGTCAAAGGCAGCCGTGAATTCAGGGTTTCCACCTGATGCGCGAGCGGCGCTACACGGGTCACAATCAAGGCTCCACGACTAGCCTCAGATCGTCTCTCCAATGTCATCCGAACCCCTCACCCACCCCGAAATGCCAACCGCCGATCCAGCCACCTTCACCGATCCGGTTAACGGCCTCGATTTGGCCAGCCCAACGGCACAACCACTAGTCCTAGGCGTATGCGCTGCGATCGCCGATAGAACCGGCGTGTCGCTCCCACTGGTCCGGGCGACGTTCATCACACTCGCCGCCGCCGGCGGACTAGGACTCGCCATTTATCTCTTGGTGGCTGTCTTTTGGCGTGATCGCACTGGACCGGTTCGAGACGCTCATGCCGGTGCAGACACTGGCATGATCCTCCTGCTCATCGGACTGGTTTGGATCACCCTGGAGTGGTGGCCAGGCACAAGCCCTGGCTTGGTTGTTCCCGTGGCTCTCGTGAGCGTGGGCGTAGCCCTCGGTTGGAAGTCGATGCCTGTGTTGGGATCTGACAGATCCAAAGGAAGCTCGCGTTGGGCACGCCTGAGTGGTGCGACTGGTCGAGTCGTCGGTGGAACGATCCTGTGCATCGGCGGGTTGGCAGTCATGCTGGGCCAGAACACCGACCTATCCACATTTCGCGATACGGCACTAGCGCTCGCGGTCGCATTGACCGGAATCGGTCTGGTACTCGGGCCCTCGGTGGTTTCGGGTCTACGTTCGCTCACCTCCGAACGCGACGAACGCGTGCGGGCTCAGGAGAGAGCCGCTGTCGCAACTCATCTGCACGACTCTGTTCTTCAGACGCTCACTCTCATCCAGAAGCGTTCCGATGATCCGATGCAAGTCGCTTCTCTCGCTCGACATGAAGAAAGAGCGCTCCGGAGATGGCTCTATGGCGGGCCGGTTTCATACGACTCCGGGCCCAGCGGTATTCGTGGTGACGAGCCGGAAACATCATGGCGGACAGGATTCGAAATGGTGGTCGAGGAACTCGAAGCCCACTATGGGATCGCTGTCGAGTTGGTCATGGTCGGCCACGGGACAGAACCTGCTTTCGAAGAAATCTCACCCATCATCGCTGCAACGCGCGAGGCACTGGTCAACGCCATGAAGTTCGCCGGTCAGCGCACCGTCTCTGTTTATGTCGAGCTCAGTGCTGACCGACTAGATGTGTTCGTCAGAGACCGCGGTATCGGATTCGAACCATCGAATATCGCTGGAGATCGTCACGGGATCAGAGATTCGATCATCGGTCGGATGTCATCAGCCGGAGGGTCAGCTGGAGTTCGATCAGATCCCGGGGAAGGAACCGAGGTCGCGCTGTCGATCCCAGTGAAGGCCATCAGAACGGCGCGTGATCGGGGTGGAAATGGCTGACGACGAAATCAACGGTCAGGCTCACGGACGAACACGGGTCGTAGTCGTAGATGACCACGCACTGTTTCGTGCAGGTGTGGTGGCCGAACTGGGCGACAACGTGGAGGTTGTCGGACTGGCGTCAGATGTGGACGAGGCTGTCGATCTGATTCGCTCAGTTCAACCCGATGTGGTGCTACTCGATGTGCACCTGCCTTCTGGAAATGGTGCAGCAGTCATCACCGCTACCCGGGACATGGATGAGGTCAGGTTTCTGTGTTTGAGCGTCTCGGATGCTCCCCAAGATGTGATCGCCGTTGTCCGTGCCGGAGCACGCGGATACGTGACCAAATCAATCGACGCTCCAGACCTACTCGATGCCATTGACCGAGTCGCAGCAGGCGACGCCGTTTTCTCGCCCCGTCTCGCAGGCTTCGTCCTAGACGCCTTCAACTCCAGTGAACCTGAAGAAACCGCGGACTCTGATCTCGATCGGCTCACTGCTCGGGAAACGGACGTGATGCGACTCCTGGCGCGTGGTTACGCCTACAAAGAGATCGCGAGAGAGCTGACTATCAGCATCAAGACAGTCGAGTCACACGCGTCGGCAGTATTGCGAAAGCTGCAACTATCAAACCGACGAGAACTGACCCGCTGGGCAACAGAACGACGCATCATCTGAAGCTCACGGCCTGTGAAGAGTCACGGGCCGAAATCGAGAACTTGAGCACCCAGCTAGAGGAGAACAGCGTGTTCCTTGATGACACCAAGGCAGTCCTCAAGTGTCGGCCGCTCACCCCAAACCCATGTCATCGCTAGCTCGTAGCTCCGCTCGACGACATTCATGAGGCCATCGTCGTTGAACGCTGGACGCGTAGCGAGCCCCTGGTCGGAGCGCAACACCATTGCGATGTCGTAGTAATGCCTGCCCGCATTGATCAGACGGCCCGGGACACTTGGCCTGGGACACCTGTGTTCGGAACAGTCAAAAGTTCATGGGCTCATCCCTGACCTTCGCGCTGCTCTGTGACGTCGACGGACTGAACCTCTCTAGCCCGGCCATTCATGTTGGGCCTGACGTCGTGTCATGTCGACTTGTCTCGTTGAGTTGGAAGTGAATCACTCTGGGTTTGCTCGTAATAGTTCGGTGGCATCGGAATAGGCCGTCAGGCTCACTTATGTGAGAGTGGCTCAAGATTCTCGCCTGGATGTGACGATGCTGTGGCTGTCGGCCTGGGCGGGCTGGGTTGACTGAAGGTGGTCTTTGCGGTCGATGAGTTTTTGTGGGTGGGTGCGATCGGGCGGGGCGTTTCGGAATGAACCGTCCTGGGTTTGTTGCCGCTTCGTTTCTTGTTGAAAGGATGGCGTCATGCCCAAGAAGATTGATCCGCAGGTGCGTGAGCGAGCTGTGAGGCTTGTGCTTGAGCACCGTAGTGAGTACCCCTCGAACGCGAGAGCTGTCGCGGCCGTGGCCCGTCAGGAAGGTGTGGGTGCGGAGTCCCTGCGTCGCTGGGTGATTCAGGCTGAGATTGATGCTGGTGACCGTGATGGTCAGACCAGTGAAGAACACGCCGAGATCAAGCGACTCAAGGCCGAGAACCGGCGTCTACGCGAGGACGTCGCGATCCTGAAAGCGGCAACGACTTTCTTCGCGGGGGAACTCGACTCCCGCAACCGTTGATCGTGGGCTTCATCGATCAGATGAGAGCCGAGGGACACGCAGTCGAGTCGATCGTTCGCGTCTTACGAGACCAAGGCGTGAAGATTGCTGCGCGTACCTACCGGGCATGGGCCAGACCCCGGATCGCCGCCCGGACTGTCACTGATGCCCTCGTTGTTGATGCCGTCCGTGACGCGGCCTGGGTGGATGTCGTCGACGCCGCAGGTGTCGTGGTACGGAAGATGACACCAGAGGGTCTCTATGGGCGTAAGAAGATGACAGCGTTGATCCGTCGGACCGCGATCCCTGACGCCTCCCGCGGAGCGGTTGACCGTGCGATGCGGGTGCTTGGCCTGTCGGGTGTGACACGAGCGAAAGCCATTCGGACGACGATCCCCGCTAAAGACGGGATCCGTGCCGGAGACTTACTGAACCGTGATTTCACCGCGCCCCGCCCGGATCATACGTGGGTGATGGACTTCACCTATGTCCGCTCTTGGGCAGGCTGGGTGTACGTCGCGTTCATCCTCGATGTGTTCTCCCAACGCATCGTCGCCTGGCACGCACAGACCACCAAGGGCACAGATCTAGTGATGATCCCGCTACGGATGGCGCTGTGGGAACGAGACCGCCAAGGCCGGCCCGTCGAACCCAACCAGCTCCGAGCGCACAGCGATGCCGGGTCTCAATACACGTCCCTAGCATGGACCGAGAAACTCGCCCTCGACGGCATCGCACCATCAATCGGGACCGTCGGCGACGCGTACGACAATGCCCTCATGGAAACGATCAACGGCCTCTACAAGACTGAATGCATCCGCACCACAATCTTCCACGACGGGCCATACAAGACGATCACAGACGTCGAGTACGCGACCGCTGGCTGGGTCGACTGGTACAACAACCGCAGACTCCACGGTAGCCTCGCAATGGTCAGCCCCAACGAATTCGAGGCCGACTACTACAAGACCCTCACCCGAGAGTCTCTCCCCACATAGAAACGGCAGAAAACCCGGGACGGTTCACTGTGCTGCCAGGATGGTTTTTCAATCGGTGAGGTACGCCTCACCGAGCGGGATTGGATCCGGTGCGATGTTCTGGGCCGGACTTTATGGCGCTACCAGCAGAACCAAACCATCAGAACGGAGAAGCTCTTGGTACCGTCCTTCGGTGTCGACAGGCGAACCTTCGGTCGTGATCGTGATGCGCCTCACGTGGTCCTTTGAGTCGCAGATCAGTTCTTGTGTGACCATGAATGCCCACTTCGGGTCGGCAACACATAGATGCCCTCCAGACCGTCGTGACTCGGCGAGCACTCCGACTGCTATAGGCCACTGGTCCTGCTCAAAATGCAGGGCGCCTGGTTCCCGTCCTATTACTTGAACCATCTTTGCGACTGTAGGGTCGCCCCTGTCTCCGTTGATCAGCTGTGTACGCGCAAGATTGAGACAGGAGAGAGCGAAAATCACGACGATACTGAAGGCCGTCGAGGCGACCCGCCAGCTTGGAGCTGGTCTCGAGTGCAACTCCACCGAGATAGCTGATATCCCCAACCAGATAGCTACTGTTGGCAAGGCTAGTCCGAACCAACCTAGGTAGGAGAGTGCTAAGTCATCGACAGTTCGCCACGTGTAGATCACAAATGTCACTGACTGAACGACAACCATGAGAGCCAACCACCTGAAAGCGCTGAAGATCTCGGTGGTCCCGGCTCGATGTTCTGAACACCGGAAGACGAACGTCAAAGCAACAATGCTCGTTATTGCCGCGATGAGCGCACCCAGATGCCATGGGCCGTGCACCATGGACTGCCGAACGAACATCAATGCCTCGCTCAAGGATCCGCTGCTACGACCAGCGTTGGATCGTAGATATCTGGAGTATCTACCTAGTTCTCCTGGCCAGTCGACCAATGTGTGGACAGCGATGGGCAACGAGAAAAGCCCGATTGTCACAGCTGCTGGCACCCATTGCTTGCGAGCCGGAAGCCACTCTGCGTCGTTGGTCTGACGCTGTCGTCGGATCAACGCGACGATTATCACGCCAAGGCAGACGCCAATGAATATGAGCGATGATAGATGACCTTGACCCAACAGGCCGATGGCCACGGCCAGGGGAGTGAGTTCGGTGAAATGGCCAGCGGCCACGAACCCACTAGCGCAGATCAGAAGAATATAAGGCACGATTATTAGAGATGGTGCCCACGCCAGAGTCAGAAACCCTGGCACCCACGTGCCAACCAACAACGTGAGCAGTGCCAACGACACAGCGCAGAAAACTGAGCGAGTTCGCCGGAATACGATGGCCGCCATCCATCCGATGAGTGCGGAGTTGAGGAGGCCGACCCCGAGAGCGCTACCAGCAAAATCGGAGTTCGTGACGCCTAATAGACGATGAAAGATCCACGTGCCAGCGGCCTCAACATATAGAAACACCGGTCCGGGGTGGTGGAATCCGAACCGCGAGTAGTAGCCGACAAAGAGATCCCAGCGAAGCGCTTTATCGACGAGTATCGCATTGGCTGCGGAATCAGCCCACGTCGATATTGGGGATGTGCGAAGGTCGCCAGAGCGGATAACGATGAGCGCGAATATGGCTGCGGCGACTGTTAGACCGACAGTGGTTGTTTGTGAGGGGCGACGTAGAAACGCACGGTTGTTCATGGAGTGATCGGGTCGGGACTTCTGCGTCGTGTGGGTAACTGGGATGGTCATTTTCAGTTGGCGACACTACTGATGCGGGCGTTGTGGCGGACGGAACGGGTGTCTATGACGGCCTTTTAGCTGTTGGCACGGTCGCTAGGGTTCGCCCAGTGAGCTCGAATGGCACATCTTGGCGGTCTGATTATGCCGCGTGGTGGGTTTGTAGCCAGCGTTGGGGGCGACAAGACTCAATGAGTTCCACCAGAACGAGTATCCGATATCGAACTCCGACGACAACCCCTACGCTACCTCACAGAACGAAACGCCGAATGGCTCGACACCCTTGACACACAATAGGGGCATCACGCGATCACAGCGAGTTCGTAAAATGGGCACATGGGTGGATACAGCGATGGATATGACGTAGTCGGCGATGTACACGGCTACTCCGAGGTGCTCGAGCGCCTGTTAGCGAAGATGGGATACCGGATTGTTGATGGCGTCTACCGTCATCCAGATCGCCAGGTCGTATTCGTGGGAGATCTGATCGACAGGGGTCCGGGCCAGATCAAGACGGTGAGCATTGCCAGGTCGATGGTGGAGGCTGGTTCAGCCCTCATGGTCATGGGGAACCATGAATTCAACGCGATTGCGTGGACTGTGAAGAACTCGGCTGGCGGTTGGTGCCGCCCTCATACAGAGGCGAACTTCGGGCAACACGCCGCCTTCCTTGCGGCGGTGGGCGAGAACTCGGCCGATCACCGGGATTGGATCGAATGGTTCGCGCAACTTCCCATGTGGCTGGACCTCGGCGGGCTACGGGTAGTTCACGCCTGTTGGCACCTTCCGAGCATGACCAAGATGGCCGCCCTAGGTGATGGTCAACTGACACCAGAGATAGTCACCGCCCCCAAGGGTTCTGAACTCTATGAAGCACTAGAAGTGGTTCTCAAGGGTCCCGAGATCGAGATGATGGGTTACACCTACAAGGACAAAGTAGGGATCTGCCGCGAGAAGGCAAGGTTGCGGTGGTGGGATCCAGAGATCAACAACCTCGCGAATGCGGTAGAGATCCCTTCCGGAGTAACCAACTGCAATGGAGGAGCCTTCGGCCCGCTTCCGGAAGAACCAGTAGATACCGCTGTTCTTGACGCTCTCACCTACGAGGTGCCGATCCTGTACGGCCACTACTGGCGCCAGGGTCACCGGCCTGTCATCGACAGTCCCAGAACTGCGTGTCTCGACTGGAGTGTTGCCGGCGACGGGCAACTCGTCGCCTATCGGTGGTCAGGCGAGACCGACCTGACTGATGACAACCTTGTGGCGGTCGATTCCCTGGCGTAGAGCCGCCTCTGGTCATTCGCACGTCCGCACAGCGATTCATCCGTTGAAATCTCCCAAGCCAGACGTATGCTTCGCGTGTTCAAGCGAGTGACTGGCACTCGCAGCGATTCACCCTGAGGTTGCCTGCCATGACTATTCACGGATCCCTGTTTCAAGATCACGCTGAAACGACCGGTGCGGATCCGTTCACCCATCAGAACAAGAAGATGCTGAAAGTTGCCATGCAATACGGGCCCGTCATGGCAAGGCTCGGGTCGATGGTCGCGTATCAGGGAGATGTCCGTTTCCAGAACACCGGCTCTGGGGGACTCAACAAGATGATCAAGTCGAAGCTCACCGGCGAGGGCGTGGAGATGATGAGCTGCGAGGGATCAGGCGAGTTGTTTCTCGCCGATAACGCGTCGGAGATCCAGATCATGTATCTGGAGAACGACTCCATCTCTGTCAACGGGGCGAGCCTGCTCGCCTTCTCCGCTTCGGTCGAATGGGACATTCAACGGGTCAACGCTGGCCGCGGCTCGATGATGGCTGGCGGCATGTACAACGTTGTGCTCCGCGGAACCGGTTACGTGGCTGTGTTGACAGAGGGAGAACCGGTGGCCCTCGACGTGGCGAGTGCACCAACCTTTGCCGATGCTCAAGCCGTTGTTCTGTGGACCGCCGGTGTGACGATGAGCATCAGAGTGGACACGGGCGGGCTGAAATCGATGCTGCGTGGTGGTAGCGGCGAGCTTCTTCAGATGGCGTTCAGTGGTCAGGGCTATGTACTGGTTCAACCGTCTGAGACCGTGCCGCAGGGATCTGGAGAGTCGCAACAATCAAGCGGTGGAGGACTAGGCGGTCTGCTCGGTCTCTGACCTGCGTCCGTCGTAGTCGTTCGTAGTGCGCTACTGAGCTGCGAGGCCAGTTGCGAGACTGTCGAGGCGACCGTCATTCGAATGGTACTGGTTCCATCAACCATGGCGTTGATGGGCGACGCCAACTGGTGGCTGCGCAAGTGGCTGGACCGACTGCTGCCGAGCGTTCACCTGGAGTGAAGGACTGCGGTACCGGGCTCAGCTGAGACCGAAGAAGCGGTCGAAGTACTCGCCGAGTTTGGTGAGCACGGAGCGCTTCTTCGCAGCATGTCCGCCGCTGGGACTGAACTTCGAGACCGGAGGCAGGATCTTGGTGATTGCCGTTCCGGTGCCTTGAATCGCTCCGTCGCGGAATGCCGCATCGACAAATGCGTGGGTGGCATCTGAGTCGAGGCCCTCGTCGACGATTATCTGCTCAAGTTCCTCGGTCCGTTTCTGAGCGATGAACTCGGCCCAAGCGCTGTCCACTTGGGAGGTGGCGGACAGAGAGTCAACGAACTCCTCTATCAGGTCTCGTTTGTTGCGTAATGATGGGCTTGAAGTGACGGCACGAGTGATCTGCGCCCGGAGTTCCTTGTCGTCACCGTCGCCGTTGGTGCTGCGGTGATGTTCGACGAGCAACAGGATGTAGTCGACGTTGATCTCGACCTGTTTGATCAACTCGATCTCGAAGATGACGTCCTCGTGGATCGGTTCTTTGTCGGCGCCTTGTGAGGAGCGGAACTCCTGGTGGAGGTTGAGGTAGATGCTCTGGTAGTCCTGCATGCCACGGGGGGAGAGAATCTGGTTACCAGCGAAGTCATCGAAGGAGGACAGGATGTTTCGCAGGCGAAGGATCGATCCGAAAAGAGCGATGAACGCCTTCTGGGCGGTCTCACCGATGATCGGCCGGCCGAGTGGAAACTCGTTCTGGAGCTCGGCGACACGTTGGGCGTACTCGCCGTAGTACTCGGTGAACGGTTTGAGTAGGACAATCCCGCGGGCGTCAGGGTTGCCAAAAAGCGCAATCGCGTCGTTTGTCTCCTGCTCCAGATCCCTGAAGCTGACGATGTTCCCGAACGTCTTCACGGAGTTGAGGATCCGATTCGTTCGTGAGTACGCCTGGATCAACCCGTGGGCCCGAAGGTTCTTGTCGACCCACAGTGTGTTCAGCGTGGTGGCATCGAACCCGGTGAGGAACATGTTGACCACGATCACCAGGTCGATCTCTCTGCGCTTCAGACGACGTGACAGATCCTTGTAGTAGTTCTGGAACCGCTCCGCAGTGGTGTCGAAGCTGGTGCCGAAGAGGCCGTTGTAGTCCTGGATGGCATGTTCGAGAAACTCGCGTGCGTCAAAGCCGAGCCTGTCGGTCTCGAAGTCTTCTTCACCGAGCACATCGTCTTCGACGGCTTCGTTCGCAGCGAAGCTGTAGATCAGTCCGACCTTCAGTCGCTGGTCCGGGGGAAGGTCTTCCTGCTGGAGGGCGAACTGGT
>JAGQSZ010000006.1 GCA_020439285.1 Microthrixaceae bacterium | reverse complement strand
GCCAACCCCAATACGGAATAGCAAGTTTGAACCGTACCGAGTTATCAATTCTGAAACCCTCATCGGTCCGTTCCCAATGCACGGTCCGCTCGTAGTGATCGAAGGGTCCGGCGACGTGAGTAAAGCGCTTGGTCCCAGTATCTGAAAGCTCCGACAGATTTCCAGATGCTCCCGCTGTCTCCTTGACCAGCACATGGTCCCGGGGTTCCAACAGGGTCAACAGGTCGGCTTCCTCGCCCTTGAGCCGCTCGCGTGCCACAGAAGGACGATCCTATATTCCATACTTGATGGCGTGTCCCGGCTACAGGTCCGCCCCTCAGGTCCGCTATCGGGTTCGGTGCAGATCCAAGGGGCGAAGAACTCAGCGTTGAAATTGATGGCGGCCTGTGTGCTGGCCGAGGGACGTTACGTGTTGCGCAACGTGCCCCGTATCTCTGACGTTGACCACATGTGCGAGTTGCTCACGGCTATGGGCATGAGCACCCGCTGGAGAGAGGACAGCGCACTCGAGATCATCCGTGGCGATGAGGTGATCCCCGAAGCGCCCTATGAACTCGTTGAACGAATGCGAGCTTCGAGCGCGGTCATCGGTCCGCTGCTCGGCTCGGTCGGGCGTGCGAGTGTTGCGATGCCAGGCGGAGACGACTTCGGATCCAGGCCGATCGACATGCACCTTCAAGGGCTCGAAGCGATCGGTGCCGAGTTCACGATGGAACACGGGATCATCCGCGGAACCGCCACAGAGCTAGTCGGTACAGAAATCGTGCTCGACTATCCGAGCGTCGGAGCGACCGAGAACCTACTGATGGCTGCAGTCAGGGCCAAGGGTGTCACGGTTGTGCACAACGCTGCTCGAGAGCCCGAGATTGCGGACCTTGCCGCGTTCCTCAATCGGATGGGTGCACGCGTCATAGGCGCGGGTGGACCTGTGCTCACCATCGAGGGGGTCGATGAACTCCGCGCTGTTGAACACAACGTGATTCCAGACCGTATCGAGGTCGCTACCTTCCTGTGCGCACTAGGTGTTGCTGGCGGCGAGATACATCTGCGTGGAGCGAGGCTCGACCACATCGATCTGCTGGTGGAAAAGCTCGGGATGATGGGTCTTCGGGTCTCTCCAGAACCCGGAGGCATCTGGGCGATGGCGGGGGAGCGGCCAAAACCGGTCGACATAGCGACTCTGCCGTATCCCGGTCTGGCAACCGACTATCTGCCGATGCTCGTCGCATTGTTGTGTTTCGCCGATGGAACCAGTTACGCAACCGAGAATGTCTTCGCTGGACGGTTCCGTTACATCGGAGAACTGACGAGGATGGGTGCCCGGGTCCGGATCGAGGATCATCACATGGTCATCGACGGGGTAGAGCGCTTGTCCTCAGCTCCGGTCAAAGCACTCGACATTCGCGCCGGGGCAGCGATGGTGATCGCTGCTCTCGGTGCAGATGGCGAAACGATCATCTCCGACGCTGATCACGTGGACCGTGGCTATGAGAACTTCGAGGAACGCCTCAGGTCGATAGGTGTCGACATCGTCGAGTTGGACGACTGAGAAGTAACTCGCCTACACGAGCCCTTTGGGTCCACGTGACGGGGTGTCCTGATCAGATCGGAACACGGCGCCCTCGTCATCATCGAGGTGGTTGGCTCTGCTGCTGGCTGCCTTGAGCAAGAAGGCGAACGCGATGATTGGCGCTGCCACCATGAGAAACTCGTCCCATCCGCCCTGATGGGCGAGAATCACGCCTAACGCAGATAGTGAACCCATGTCGATGGCCTCCACCGTAGCCCCCGGGTTGTAATGACGCCCCATAGCATCCATGATCTGATCGGTGAACGCCGACGTCGAAGAAGTCATCGCTGACGTCCGTCCCGGTATTCAGGCCGACGGCGGAGATGTCGAACTGGTCGATGTTGACGAGGCAGAGGGCGTGGTGACAGTGCGCCTCACGGGATCATGTGTGGGCTGTCCATCTGCGACCCTGACAATGAAGTTCGGGGTGGAGCGAATCATGAAGGACCGTGTTCCGTGGGTCACCTCGGTTGTTCAACTCGAAGTCGAAGAAACTCCTGACTGGGCCCAGGTCGACTGAATGTCCAAGAGATCGGCGGGCCTCGGGTGGGCCCTGGTTCCCATGCTGTTACTGGTCGCAGTTGTCAACGGCTGCTCATCGGACAAGGAAGGTTCCGACAACACCAAACCGGCGAAGTCGGCACCTGTGTTGGCCACGACCGCTATTTGGGCCGATGTCATATCGTCGGCGACCTGCCACGCGATCCCCGTCGATTCACTCGTCCCCGCAGGTTCTGACACCCACGACTTCGAACTGTCCCTGCACGCTTCTGATCAGGTGCTCGAATCCAGGGTCGTGTTCACCAACGGATTGGGGCTCGACGCCTCATTCACCCCGGTTCTCGATATGGCAAGGGATGCCGGTGTGGAAGTGGTTGACCTCGGCGCCGCAATGGACTCCGACATGCCCCCCATTGCAGGGGATCCACACTTCTGGATGGAACCGGAACGTGTCAGGGGAGTAGTCGGCGTTGTGGCTGCGAAGCTGAAGCCACTGGAGTTGATGGACTCGACTGAGTTGGACCGCTGTGCGAAGCAGTACTCGGGCGATCTGACAGACCTGACGACATTGATGGCCAGGGAGATGGAAGTGATTCCTTCGAGTCGAAGGAAGCTGGTCACGGAGCATCACAACATGGGGTACTTCGCTCAACGATTTGATTTCGAGGTTCTCGGGGCCATGAACGACGCATCCGGATCCCTTGCCGAGACCGACGCCCGGCATCTCGAGAAACTGCGAGTCCTGATGACCTCCGCCGGAATCGACACCGTCTTTGTCCAAGCCGGCGAGAGCAACGACAAGGCAGAGTCGTTGGCGCGCGACGTGTCAGTGAACGGAGAGGTCGTTCCCCTCTACATCGAGACACCCCCCAAGACCGTCGACACCTCAGCAGATGCTGGCGGCATCATCTCGAGCACATACGTGCAGATGATGACCGTGAACGCCGAGCGTGTGGCTGCGGCACTCTCGAAGTAGGTTCGACCAGTGCTCGCAGCAGTTCCGATACTCGAATGGTTCGACCCGTTCGTGACTTCGCCAGTCATGCAGCGCGCTCTTTTCGCATCGCTACTCGCCGGAGCGGCCTGCGGATTGATCGGCACTTGGATCGTCCTGCGGGGCCTCACCTTCATCGGCGATGCACTCGCTCACGGGGTCGTGCCCGGCCTAGCGGTGTCTGCTGTTCTCGGGATCAGTCCGGTGATCGGGGCAGTCGTGAGTGCCGCGGTGATGGTTGCAGGCATCACCGCCGTGCAGCGCCGCGCACGCTTCGGAGCCGACACAGCGATCGGCTTGCTGTTCGTCGGCATGCTGTCAGTCGGTGTTCTAGTCCTGAGTCGCTCCTCGACCTTCGCTGGCGATCTGACGAGCTTCTTGTTCGGTGGAATCACAAGCATCCGTAGCGGTGACCTGATCCTTGGTGCCGTCGTCGCTGCGCTTGTCCTGGTGACGACCGTTATCGGATACCGGGCATTTCTCGTCCTGTCTTTCAACGAAAGTGCGGCCAAGGTGATGGGTCTTCGACCCGGGTTGACCCACGCCGTGATGCTCGTCCTTGTCACTGCAACAATCGTTGCCAGCTTCAAAGCGGTCGGTTCCCTGCTCGTCTTCGCGCTGATCACCGCACCGGCCGCCACGGCTGTCCAAGTCGTCCGTAGAGTGCCACTGGTTCTCGTGGCGTCGGTGGTCTTCGCCGAGATTGCGGTAGTCATCGGGTTGTTGATCGCATGGCACGCTGATCTGGCACCGGGGGCAGCAATAGCGACAACCGCAGTGGTGATGTTCCTCGTAGTCCTAGTCGGATCAGAACTGGCGTCGCTCGTCTCTCGTCGACCACTGGAGAGCCCCTCGGGGTCATGACTGTCAGGCTGCCGAGCAGGTTCCGACTCATCCGGGAGATTGGTTCGGGTCGTTCAGCAACGGTGTGGCTCGCTCGTGACACCCGAACGGGAAGCGACGTAGCGGTCAAGGTGATGGATCTGAGTCCGAGCATGCCTCCGGGTGCTCTCGGCGAGGAGACATGGGAACAGATTGTCGGTAGACGATTCGAGGCAGAACTCAGATCCTTGGGCAGACTCCGTGACATTGCGGGTATCTGCCAGGTCTTGCAGGCCGGCCTCGACCAGCGATCTATTCCTTGGCTCGTCACCGAGTTTCTTCCCGGCGGATCGCTTACCGACAGGATCGAAGGCCCAACGAGCGACTGCAGTGAACTCGGCGCCACGGATTGCTGCTCATTGTTCGTCGCTCTCGGCGAAGCACACGAAGCAGGCGTGTTCCATGGAGATATTTCGCCCAACAACATTATTTTCGATTCCTCAGGTTCGCCGGTGATAGTCGATTTCGGAATGTCAGATCTGATCGGGTTCGAGGAGACGGTTGCCTCGGTCGGGCTCACTCCCGCGTTTGCTGCACCGGAGCGGATCCGGGGTGCACGCCCGTCGGGGCCCTCAGATGTGTACGCGCTCGCATCAACTCTGTTGGAGGTGCTTCCAAATGGTGAGACTCGATTGACCGGTCTGCTTGAACGGGCGAGGGTCGCGGACCCAACGAAACGTCCGACAGCGGCCAAACTTGCGAGGGATCTGCGGAGACTCGCCAAGCCCGGATCGGGAACCAGACGGGCGCCCAAGGCCTAGAGTCCTTGGCATGTCGCAAAGCAATGATGAAACCCTGGTGGAACGCACGGACAGTGGCGATGGAGTTGTGCAGCTGAGATTGAACAACGGGAAACTGAATCCGTTGAGCGTAGAACTGCTCGACCAACTCCACGATGCGGCAACCGAAGTCGCCGACACTGCGAGAGCGGTCGTAATCGCCGGTGGAGAGCGGGCGTTTGCTGCCGGTGCGGACATCACACAGTTCACCGCGGGGACAGAACCATTCGAGCTGGCGTCCCCAGAACGTGTCCGTGAGATCGGTGGAGCGTTCCTGCGGGCACTCAACGCCGTTGCGGCGCTGCGTTGCCCGACCATCGCCGCGATCTCGGGCGTCGCCCTTGGTGGCGGATGCGAACTTGCTTTGGCGTGTGACTTCCGGGTCGCTGGTGAGAAGGCACGCCTCGGTCAGCCCGAGATCCTCCTCGGAATCATCCCTGGCGGCGGTGGCACACAACGTCTGGCCCGCTTGGTCGGTCCGTCCAGAGCTAAGGACCTGGTGTTCACAGGTCGGGCAGTGGATGCTGTCGAAGCGTTGCGGATCGGCCTCGTTGATCGTGTTGTTGATGACGGCGCTGATGTGGTCGAAGAAGCGATTGCGTGGGCCCGCACCTTCGCTGCAGGGCCATCCGATGCTCTCGCCCTTGCTAAACGAGCGATCGATTCGGGACTAGCGGGCACGCTCGAAGACGGACTCAACTTGGAACAAGACCTGTTCGTCGATTCGTTCGCGACCAGAGACGCCCTGATCGGCGTCGAATCGTTCCTGAGCCAAGGTCCGGGCAAAGCCAAGTTCGACTGAATCCCCTAGCGGGTCCCGTCGCTCCCACCCGTTGTTGGGTATTGACTTTCAGTGCAACGCGATCAGGCGCTGTGCTCTCAGGGCCATGCAACGAGACCGAATTCGAGTGGGTCGATTGCAAGAGGATGGTTGGGTACGACCCTGACGGTCACACCCATCCGACCCGCTAGGTTCAAGTCGACATCGGCCGAGTAACGGATGTGTCGCTCATCGATGGAACCGGCGGGGGACATCGCTACTACCGCTGACGGGGCGAGTTCCCCCGACTGGCCGACCTGACCGACCACGAGTTGGACCTGGACATCGTCCTGGTTGAGCGTGCCCAGGTGGACAGTCGCGGTGACTGTGCGCTTTGCGAACATGTCGGCCATGGATTCGTCGGCGTCAACGGAATCGACGTGAACGTCATACCAGGACTCACGTAAACGATTCTTGAACTCGGACAGGGTCCGGGCGGCGTTGAAGTTAGAAGCCGAGAGTTGTTGGCTGCGCATACCGGCCGGTCGATACAGGTCGGTCACATAGTCCTTGACCATCCGGTGCGATCCGACGAACGGGCCCAGGCTCTGAAGGCTCGACTTGATCCGACGAGTCCAACCCCGAGCCACACCGTCGTGAACGTCTTCGTAGTACAGGGGTATCAGTTGGGTTTCGAAGAGTTCGAACAGACTGTTCGCCTCGATCTCCAGACGCCGCTCGGGATCCTCGACACCCTCGGCAGATGGGATCGCCCAACCGTTCGCCTCGGTGTCGGCGGAGTTCGGCACGAAACACTCGGCCCACCATCCGTCGAGGACGGAGCAGTGAAGCCCTCCGTTCAGAACGGCCTTCTCGCCGCTGGTACCCGAGGCTTCCATCGGCCGCACAGGAGTGTTCAACCACACGTCGCAGCCTTGGACCAGAGCCCGGGCAATCGCCATGTCGTAGTCCTCGACGAACACGAATCGGTGCCGCACATCGGACTGGGAAGCAAATGTGAAGATCTGGCGGATCAACTCCTTGCCCATGTCATCTGCAGGGTGGGACTTGCCGGCGAAAACGAACTGCACCGGCCGTTCCGGGTTCGACAGAAGGGCCTTGAGCCGCTCGGGCTGATTCAACAGCAATGCAGCGCGCTTGTAGGTGGCCATGCGTCTGGCGAACCCGATGGTCAGAATCGTGGGATCAAGAGCATCGTCGACCCACTCCAAGCCACTTGACGCCCCGCCGCTTCGAGATAGTTGAAGATGCAACTGCTCTCGAACGCGATCGACTAACCGCATCTTCGCAGCGATACGAGCCGACCAGAGTGTGTGGTCATCGCAATCAGCGATCTTGTCCCAGTCCTCGGCATCGCGGAGGTGCCAATCAAAACCGACTTCGGTGTCGAACAAGTCAGCCATCTCAGCCGAGACCCACGTCGGTCCATGCACCCCGTTAGTCACCGAACCGATCGGTATTTCGGCATCCGGCACACCGGGCCAGAGTTCGGAGAACATCTCACGGCTGACTTCGCCGTGGAGCTTGGAAACACCGTTGCGAAATTCGGCTAGGTGCATTCCCATGACAGCCATGTTGAAAGGCTCATCTGCTGGGCTGCCCGGCCCGTGGCCGAGTGACATCAACGAGTCGATGTCGATTCCGCAACGATTCGCCCAACCCTGGAAGTACTTCTCGATCAGCTCCCGTGGGAACTTGTCGATGCCCGCTGGCACAGGCGTGTGGGTCGTGAACACCGCACCGCCTCGGATTGCTTCCATCGCCTCGGGCAAAGACAGGCCATGACTGTCCATCAACATCCTGATGCGCTCGAGTCCCAAGAACCCGGCGTGGCCTTCGTTGGTGTGGAAGACATCTGCTTCGATTCCGAGTTGGACAAGCGCCCGGACACCCCCGATTCCGAGCAGCATCTCTTGGCGCAGACGATGCTCGACGTCACCTCCGTAGAGACGGTCGGTGATGGTCTGTAGGTGTTCCGGATTGTCGGGGATATCGGTGTCGAGCAGGTACAGCGGAACCCGCCCGACAGTCGCCTTCCACACCTGGGCATAGAGCACGGTGTCAGCGAGTTCGAGCTCAACCCGGATGCCGTCGCACAGCTCGAGGGCCATCGAGTAGGGATCGAGATCGGGGAATCGTTCCTGTTGCCAACCATCGACCGAGAGTGACTGTCTGAAGTACCCGTGGCGATAGAACAGGCCGATCCCGACCAGTGGAACACCCAGATCTGAACACGTCTTCAGGTGATCGCCAGCGAGTACTCCCAGACCGCCTGAGTACTGCGGCACAGCCTCAGAGATTCCGAACTCAGGGGAGAAGTAGGCAATCGTGCGGGGCCCGTCGTCACCAAAGGTCTGCTGATACCAGCGCTGAGACTCGTGGTACTGCGTGAGGGACTCGACAGCGCTGGCCAACCGCTCCAGATATGCGTTGTCGTTGGAGAGTTCTTCGAGACGATCGGGGGACACCTCGGCGAGCAACAGCAGCGGATCGTGGCCGCCGGTCTCCCATAACTGCGGGTCGATCGTGGAGAACAGTTCCCTCGTCGGCAGATCCCAGGACCAACGCAGATCTCGAGCGAGCCCATCCAACCCTGCGAGCGACTCGGGCAGATGTGGCTTGACTGTGAAGCTGCGTAAGGCCTTCATGCTGATCGGGTTCATAGGAGCGAGGGTAGCGGCGGGTGGAAGACTTCGACGGGCACGCCGGTAACCTTGACCCCGATGACGGCTTCCGGAGACCAACAAGCGAGGGCGAAGGCTTTCTTCCTCTACGCGGGCGGACTCGCAGCCCTGTTCGTTGCACTAGCGGTCGTGGTGGCTGTCGTTCGTTCCGGCAGCAAGGGTGACAGTGACGGTGGTAGCGGCACCGGGTCGGCCACTTCGACGTCCCTCGCTGGATCCAAGGGTGACTCGACAGCGTCGACCAAACCAGCGGATGTGTTCCCGGATGATCGGGTGGCTTATGTGACCAGCGACGGGCGGGTCATGAGTGGGATCGGCGCCGCGGAACCAGTTCAAGTCGGTGACCAGGCAGCCAGAGGATCCAACGGGCAGGGATCGTTGGCGGTTTCTCCGACGGGAGACCTAATCGCGTATATACGTGCTGACGGGGCCGTGATCAGCGTCCCCGCCGAAGGCGGAGAAACGAAGGTGCTCGCAACGGACGCGTGGATGCCAGCTGTGGGTACTGGTTCTGCATTGGCATGGGATCCGGCGTCGGCATGGGTGGCGTACATCGCAGTCGGAACCCAGGACATGGTCGAGCCCCGGTCCGAGACTCAGGATCCCCCCTCGGTCGACGGAGCGTTTTCTGCGCCGTTGCCTGAGGGAACTCTCGGCGCAGTGATCAAGGTCGTGGACAGAAACGGCGAGTTGATCAACCGGATGGGAGATCCGTCCACCAGATCAATCAGCGGTATTACCTATTCGACCACTGATGACCTGATCCTCGTCGAGTCGACTATCCCCGGCAAAGACCAGCCCTACACGCTCGCAACAGCGAGCGCCCAGCAACCAGGAATCAACGGAACCGTGCTGTCCGCTGATGATCCGGCGTTCTCACCAGATGGCAACTTCATCCTGGCCGTCGGCCCCAGACCCGGTGGTAGGGAATTGCTGCGCATATCAACCGAAACGTTCTCCCGCGTGGTGTTGACCTCATCGGAGAACATCTGTAATCCCTCGGTGTCCCCGGACAGCACCAGAATCGCGTTCGGTGCGGGCGAGGACTGCTCGAAATTGATGCTCATATCTTCCAAAGGTGGAAAGGCATATGACATCACCCCTCCCAAGCGGCCCGGTCTGACGTTCGCAACGTCACAGGTCAAGTGGACCCAGGACGGTCACTTCGTCGTGTTCCCCGACTGTCGAACCAAAGACGATGCGACCACATGCTCAGGTGTCGTGTCCTTCTTCGACCCGGACCGAAGCGTGCAGATCAACGGGATCGCGGCATCGACAGTATCGACCGTCTCACGTCCACTGATCCAAGACATCACTGTGCACCTGGCGATGGACGGCCCGATCGTTTACGAAGGATCCTTCCTGGTGGACTCGAACACCGAAGGTGAACTGAACGACGTTTCCAAAGCTGCGTCTGTGATCGACGTAGTCCTACACGATGAGAACCGGTCTTTGGCGTTCAAGGTGGAAGTGGATACCACCCGAAAGTTCTCCTCCGGGACCATGACTCTCGTAGATCCCGAAGCTGGCATCAATAGAACGTTCGTCATCACGGGCGCGGCGTCACTGGTGGGAATGAGGGTCGCTTCAATGTCAGGAATCTGGTTCTCGACCGCGGACATGCCCTTCACCACTGGGCAGTTCCGTCTGTCCGTTCTCAGGGGATAGACAATGGACCACGATTCGACGCGTTCGGCGCTGCGGGCAAGGGATCGGATCCTCATAAGGGATGTCCAACCAGTGACCCCGCTCGGGCTGTCCCCAAAGGTCGTTGCCGGGGATCAGGTCCGTGTTTCGGCTCGCTTGGTTGCCGATGGTCACGATATTTTGGCTGCCCAACTACGTGTTCGCCAGGGAATCTTGCGGGGATCTGGCCGGGCTTCCATCTCGGTCGAGGCAATGGCCGTGGACCACAGTGGTGTTGCCGAGTCGCTGATCACCTTGGAAGATCCCGGGCTCTACGAGTTCCAGATACGCGGGTACGTCGACCGATTCGCCACTTGGAGACGAGACCTGGCGTTACGCAGCGACGCCGGCGAGAACCTAGAGGTGGAGTTCGCCGAAGGAGCCTTGATCCTCGATCGAACCCTGGGGAGTGTTCCGGCGCCACACCGTCCTCTTGTCCGCAGTGCGATCGAGTCGCTCCGCAGTGATACGTGTTCTGAGCAGGTGAAGTTCCGCGCCGCGACCGATGAGGCACTGTTCGAAGTTGCTGCATCGCGTTGCTTTGCCAAAGAGATGTCGTCGTCGAAGTGGTATCCGCTGCGGGTCGATCCTGAACTGGCGGTCTTCGGATCCTGGTATGAATTCTTTCCTCGATCCGAGGGCGGGTTCGTCAAGGGAGCGAGGAGTTGGGAACGTCTGGCCGCCGCTGCACAAGCAGGATTCGACGTGGTGTACCTGCCCCCGATCCACCCCGTTGGCATGACTCACCGCAAGGGGCGCAACAACACCTTGGTGGCCAAGCCCCACGACGTTGGCAGCCCGTGGGCGATCGGCTCTTCCAAGGGTGGGCATGATGCGATCGAACCGTCGCTCGGAACCGTCGCTGACTTCGAGGCGTTCGTCGACCATGCGCGTTCTGTCGGCGTAGAGATAGCCCTCGACTACGCGCTCCAGTGCAGTCCCGACCACCCGTGGGTCACCGAGCATCCCGAATGGTTCAACCATCGTGTCGATGGCACCATCCGCTACGCGGAGAATCCGCCCAAGAAGTACCAGGACATCTATCCGATCAACTTCTGGCCCGAGGATGACAACGACCGTGTCGCCCTGTGGTCAGCGTGTCTCGGGATACTCCAGACCTGGATCGACCGTGGCATCCGGGTGTTCCGTGTCGACAACCCCCACACCAAACCCCTCGCGTTCTGGCGCTGGGCCATCTCCGAAGTGCAGCGGAATCATCCCGAAGTGGTGTTCCTATCCGAAGCGTTCACCGACCCGCCGATGATGCACTCCTTGGCAGAGATCGGGTTCAGTCAGTCCTATACGTACTTCACGTGGCGCCACACGAAGTCCGAGATCACCGACTACGGCCAAGAACTGGCACACGCTCCAACGGCCAAGTGGTTTCGACCGAACCTGTGGCCAAACACGCCCGACATACTCACCGGGCAACTGCGTAACGGGACACCGGAAGCTTTCGAGTTGCGGGCCTTGTTGGCAGCGACTCTGGCGCCGAGTTGGGGGATCTACTCGGGATACGAACTCTGTGAAGGCGATCCCCATCCAGAAAAAGAGGAGTACATCTACTCCGAGAAGTACGAACTCAAGGACCGCAACCATGACGATCCGTCGAGCATCTGGCCCTTTATTTCGACCCTCAACCGCATCCGCAGAGCCAACCCAGCGTTCAAACGGATGGACACATTGACCTTCCACGACGTCGACAACGACGACGTGATCGCGTACAGCCATGTGCGGCGTGTCGGTCAGGAATTCAACCGGGTCCTCGTCATTGCGAACCTTCAACCCGACCAAACCAGCGAAGCGACGGTGTACCTCAACCGTGAAGGACTGGAACTCTCCAATGGGGGACCCGTCTCGGTGACCGATCTGCTAACAGGCGAGTCGTGGAATTGGAGTGGCTACGGCGATTATGTTCGCCTCGGACCTGCCGACAGGGTAGGACATATCTTCTCAGTCAGTTACGGACCACTTAGAGAGCGCCCGTGAGTCAACAACACCCAACAGGAAGTGTCCTTGCAGCGGATCCGTACTGGTACCGCAAGGCTGTCTTCTACGAAGTCCTGGTTCGTGGTTTCTATGACCACACCGATGACGGCAACGGCGACCTTCGCGGTCTGACAGCCAAACTCGACTACCTGGAATGGCTCGGGATCGATTGCTTGTGGTTGTTGCCGTTCTATCAATCTCCTTTGCGTGACGGTGGATATGACATCTCGGACTTCCTGACCGTCCACCCCGATTTCGGAACAGTCGAAGACGCAGCCGACCTGATCGACGAAGCACACCGTCGGGGGATCCGGGTCGTTGCCGACATGGTGGTCAACCACACCTCTGATCAACACCCGTGGTTCGTCGAATCACGTCAGGATCGGACGAATCCCAAAGCCGATTGGTACGTCTGGGGTGACGATGATCAGCAGTGGGGCGATGCCCGGGTCATATTCGTCGACACCGAACCATCCAACTGGACTTGGGACAACAAACGTCAGCAGTACTACTGGCACCGGTTCTTCCACCATCAACCCGACCTGAACTACCGCAACCCCGCGGTTCAAGAAGCGATGATCGAGGTCATCCTGCACTGGTTGGGCCTGGGCCTCGACGGGTTCAGACTCGACGCGGTTCCGTATTTGTTCGAAGCGGACGGAACCAACGGTGAGAACCTGCCCGAAACCCACGACTACCTCAAACGCATCCGTTCCGAGGTCGACGCGAAATACCCCGGCAAGGTCTTGTTGGCAGAAGCCAACCAGTGGCCCGAGGACGTCGTCGAGTACTTCGGCGACGGCGACGAATGCCACATGTGTTTCCACTTCCCGTTGATGCCCCGCATGTTCATGTCGCTTCGACGTGAAGAGAAGACACCGGTCGAGGAGATCCTCGCACGCATGCCCGACATCCCCGACGGTTGTCAGTGGGGGATCTTCCTTCGTAACCACGATGAACTCACCTTGGAGATGGTCACCGACGAAGAGCGTGACTACATGTGGGACGAATATGCGAAGGATCCCCGGATGCGTCGCAATCTGGGAATCAGCCGTCGGTTGTTCCCTCTGCTCGAAAACGACCGCCGTCAGGCTGAGTTGCTGCACGCCTTGTTGTTGAGCCTTCCCGGAACGCCGATCCTGTACTACGGCGACGAAATCGGCATGGGCGACAACATCTATCTGGGTGACCGCGACGCCGTTCGTACCCCGATGCAGTGGAACCCGGATCGCAACGGAGGGTTCTCCCGCGCCGATTTTGCTCAGCTGTACCTACCCGCGTTGATGGACCCGGTGTACGGCTTCCAAGCAGTAAACGTCGAATCCGATAGGCGCGACCCGGGATCGTTCCTCAATTGGTTGCGACGAATGCTTCACGTCAGGAAGCAACACCCCCTGTTCGGCCTGGGAGGTCTCGAACTCCTCGAAGTGTCCAGTCAGTCGGTATTTGCCTACATCCGGGTACCCAACGACGCTGTTCCGACAGCCAACCCGGTTCTATGTGTCAACAACTTCTCGAGCGCCGCGCAGCCTTGTGAGCTGAACCTCTCGGCGGTCTCAGGAAGGGTCCCGGTCGAGCTTCTTGGTAGGGTTGAGTTCCCGCCGATCGGCGAGTTGCCCTACTTCGTGACTCTGCCGCCCTACTCGTTCCTGTGGTTCGAGTTGACCGAGCAGACTGGATAGATACGCCATCGACTCACAGACCTTCGCCAGAGAGCTTTCTGCGTTGCTGCCAGCATTCCTGGCAGCGCAGCGTTGGTATTCCGCAGTTGACCGACCTCGCCTGAGGATCCGTCGGATCGACACGTTGTCCGACGGTTGGCCGACACTCATGTGGCTACTCGTCGAGGTGAGACCGGCGGACCGGGCATCTGACCCGGTGCTTTACCAAGTGCCACTCGGCGCGTCCAAGGACGAGCCGTTGGATCTGCCGGGCTCGGCGGTACTCGGACGCATTCCTTCTGACGACACGGGCATCTGGCTGTTCGACGCCTTGGCTGATGAACGCACCTCGATCCTGTTCACCTCAAAGGTGATGCCAGAGGTCAACCCTCAACGGATACGACCCCAGGGCGGCGAACAGTCGAACACCTCGCTGATTCTCGATGACCGGTACATCATGAAGGTGTTTCGGCGTGTTCAGGTCGGCAGAAACCCCGATGTCGAGGTAACAGAAGCGCTCGGTCGGGTTGGGTTCGGGGGAGTTCCCGTTCCGGTGTCGATCTGGCGCAAGAACGGCACCGACCTCGCTGTCATCCGCCGCTACGAGCGATCCAAGGGCGACGGTTTCGAACTAGCAACAGCGTCACTACGCGAAATGTTCAACCGAAAACGTCCACCTAGGGACTGCAAGCTCGACTTCGCCCGTGACGCCAGACTGCTGGGTCGTGACGTTGCAGATCTGCATGTCGCCCTTGCGGAGGCATTCGGTTCCGAACCAGCAGATGGTGCCCAATGGGCCAATGACATGGTCGCCCAACTACATCGCGTTGCGTCGGGCCACCTCGACTCGGCGCAGATCGAACGCGTCTATCACCGCTTGGGGTCATCGGACGATCTGGGCAGCGCGATCCGGATCCATGGTGATCTACACCTGGGCCAGGTGCTTCGACGGCAAAGGGACTGGATGGTGCTCGACTTCGAGGGTGAACCAGCACGCCCGGTCGAAGAGCGCAGACGTCCGTCGTCCCCGCTGCGTGACGTCGCCGGAATGACTAGATCGTTCCACTATGCGGCAGGGATCGCGCTCCGGGAACAGAACTCGACCGACCCTTCGCTCAAAGTTCTCGCCGATGCGTGGGCTGTCAGAAACCTCAACAGTTTCCTGGCGGGCTACGCCGATGTTGATGCCGCTCACAGGCTCCTGCCACGGTCCAGAGCCAGTCGTGACGCACTCTTGAGCGTGTTTGAACTCGACAAAGCCGTATACGAAGTGGCCTACGAGCTTGCGTACCGACCGGACTTGGCGGATCTTCCGATTCAGGCAGTGGAACGCCTCCTCGACGGCAAGGATTCGCTGCCGGCACAACCACACGAAGACAACCTTGACATCTAGTACGCCACCAGGTTCACCCCAAGGGCCTCCTCCGCCCGGAACCAGCTACGCCAGAACCTCACCCAATCTGTTCCGCGGTCACACCGAGGTCGTCATCGGCAAGGTGATCATCGCCCTGAACGCCATCGTGTTCGTCGCGATGATGATCGGTGGGGCAGGAGCGACCGGTCAGGGCGGGGCCGTCTACGAGAACCTCGTCCTTTGGGGTCCTTTCGTGGTTCAGGGGGAATGGTGGCGTCTGATCACCGGTGCGTTCATGCACGCAGGAGTCGTGCACATCGGATCCAACATGTTGTTGTTGTGGTTCTTGGCCCAAGAGATGGAAGCACCCCTTGGCCGTGAACAGTTCAGCGCTCTGTACGCCGTTTCTGTGATGGGCGGATCCCTAGGAGTCATGGTGCTCTCACCTATCTCCCCGACCCTGGGCGCATCAGGCGGAGTGTTCGGACTCATGGGTGCACTTGTCGTCCTGCAACTGCGAGCTAAACAAAACCCATGGAACTCGGGGATCGGAGGACTCGTCGTGTTGAACCTGATCCTGACCTTCGCGGTTCCCGGAATATCTGCCGGCGGGCACCTGGGAGGCCTGCTTGCCGGGGCGTTGGGCGGAGCGATAGTGGAACCCCTGCCGTGGGGTAGGGCGAATCCCAAAGTCCGCGCTGCGATCATTGTTGTGATCGCACTCGCGCTTGGAGTCCTGGCAGTCGTAGCAGCCAAGGCTTTGGTCCCGGGAGCATGGGACCGCGAACTGTTGTCCCGGACCGGCGGCTGAGCGCAGAGATTCTGACAGCGGAGAAAAGCCGACTGACCTAGCCGAGTTGGAACCTGGCGATAGATCTAACCGAATCTGTCGTGAAGGGACTGCGCTGCCAATCCTGGTGATGTTCCACCAAAGTCAGACCGACCTGTGACGCCAAATGCTCCAGATGCTCAGTCGTCGCAACCTGGACTTTCCAAGGGCGGAGTCTGACTGGTTCTCCGTCACGCAACTCGATGTGTTGGCCTGTCACGGTCCCAGTCGAATGATCGGTGCTCGAAGCGATCAACACGACCGAATCGACGTTGACTTCTCGTAGCTCTAGCCGTGTTTCCGTAGAGCCGGACTGGTCAGCGGGCGCGGCCACGAACGACTCGACCACGAACGCTCCCGTGGGAGCCAGATGTTTGGCGACATGATCGAAGACCTGCAGTTTTGCGTCATCGCCGACCAGGTTGAACATGAAGTTGAACGCCGCGACGATGATGTCGAATGGTCCAGATGGCCAAAGCTTCCCCTCGCACACATCTCCGAGATGTGAATCGACCGACACGTCGGCTGTGTCGAGTTTCGACTTCAGAATGTCGAGCATCTCGGGAGACGAATCGATACCAGAGACCGAGTGTCCAGCCGTGGCCAGAGGAATCGCCAAACGACCGGTTCCTATACCCAGTTCCAACACGGTTGATCCAGCCTCACCGACGGTGCCCAAGTAGTCCACAGCGGCCAGGGTGTCGTCGTCGCTTGGATACCAGAGGTCGTACACATCGGCGAAGCCGCGCCCGTAAGTGCCGGCATCGAAGTCGGGTTCCATATCGCGCAGTATGGCAAAGGAACGCGGGTAGCTTCATCCCCATGCAGAGGATGGATCTTCACGGCCTGAACTCGGGAGGTGGCGCGACCAGCGTTGACCCTCGGGTCGGGTCGGTGTCATCTGAAGCAACGCTCAGAGCTGACACGAAGCTTGCTGCGGGAGCTTTGGGAGCGGGAACGACCGCTAATGAGGTCCTTCACCCGCTGCGGCCGATGCGTGTGACCGAGGCGTTGGACCTGGGGTTCACGCTGTTCAAAGTGCAGGCGAGGATCCTCATACCGATCGCGACTGTTCTGTATCTGCCGATCCAAGTAGTCAACTTGCTACTCAGACTCGCCAACTCGGGTCATGCCGGCGCAACAGTGCTGACCACATCAGGTGTTGCCATCGCGGGTATCGCTGATGTGGCCACTTACGAACCGTTCATCCTGTTGGCGCAGAGCCTCGCTCTATCGATTCTCGGGTTGTGCAGTGGTCACATGACTGCCGCCTTGATCGAACGGCGCGCCAGCCAATTCGGCGAGACGATCCGATTCGGTCTGTCGCGAATTTGGGTCGCCGCGGGAATCGTCGTGCTAAGCGCCGGTGTCTACTTGGTGCTCTCCATCGTCCCCGTTGTGGGCTGGTTGATAGCCGGATCGTTCACGTTCATTGCGTCGGTGATCGCCGGAGCCGAGCGACTTGGCCCGTGGATGGCGATCAGACGCAACATCGCCTTCGGACGATCCCGTAACTCGCCAGCGATCAACCTTTACCTGGGCGGACTGGTGCTACTCGCGCTGACACGAGCCGTCCTGCTTGCTGGCCCAGTGGCGCTGGTCTTCGTGCTCGGCGGGCCGGAGTCACTGATCGAAGCACTGGCGAGCGCCTCAGCGATCCTCCTTGTCATCGTGCAACCTTTGACAGCAACGTTTGCTTCTAGCGCCTATGTGATGCTGCGAATCCGATCTGAAGGAATGGACCTCGAACAGCGGATCGTTTCGGGTAGCGACGTGCAGTTGCCCATCGGAGCACCCCAATGATCCCCACGTGGGTTCTCTCGCTGATCGTTACATCGACCGGTGCTCTCAGAGCCGTGCTAGTTCGTGGCATAGGAATGGTCCTGCAGTCCGACCAGGACCCAGAAAGGGTTCGGGCCCAGATCGAAGAGATTCTCGGGCGGTCCGAGTTTTCATATGAAAAGTCGCTTCTCAGACGATTCTTCGACTGGCTCGGGTCGCTGCTCCGAAGGATCCTGCCGTCACCCAATATTCAGATGGGGACGCCGGCGTCGGGCCCGGGACTGTGGTCGGTTCTGATTTCGGTGCTGTTGATCGCTGGGGCGGTAGCAGTGATCGTTATGGCGGTCCTCAAGTTTCGTCGTCGAGCGTCCCGTCAGGACACCGACCATGACGAGTCAGTAGAGGTCAATGTTCGAGCGAACGATCCTGACAGTGAATGGATCGACGAGGCTCTGAACCTGGAATCCGCAGGGGATTGGAAAGGATCGGTGCTGGTTCGGTACCGGCGCCTGGTGAACGAGTTGATGGAACGAAAGGTCTTGGAATCCACACCTGGATTGACGCCAGGGGAGTTGGGTCGGGACCTCGGAGAAGCAGATCCTCGGGCCGGTGCACTATTCGGTGAAGCAACAGTGATCTTCGAAGACCCTTGGTATGGAGATCTGCCGACGAGCGCGGTCGAAGTCGAACGTCTCGGCAGTCTCACAGAACAGATCCTCGAAGGCGTTGCCCCCGAAGCAGGTTCGGGCTCCGACAAGGGGACCAATAAGTGAAGCAGCGCAGGTCGGGTTCAGTGTTGACGATCGTTGTGATCATCGGCGTCCTCGTAATTGTTGTTGTCTCGACGATCTCCCGTGACCCCGAACCCTTCGCCCTTGAATCATCCGCTCCAGATGGGATGAAGGCCACTCGTTTGCTGCTCGCTGCCAACGGTGTGGAAGCGGCATCGGTGCTACCGGGATCAAAGAGATTGACCAACGCTGGAGAGGGCTCGGTCGTGTACGTGCCCGTGCCACAACTGATGAGTCGCCGCGAGTTGAACGCGCTGATCGACACTGCTCGCCGGGGTGCAGTGGTGATCTACGGGTCGATGCCCCCACCTGAGGATCAGGGGTTGTCAGAATCCTCGATCCTGACAACCCCGTACTTCGACAGAGTCCCCAACAGCGTTCTGGCTGAAACCCCAGCAGCCCTGGTTCGCCCCGGGACCTGTGACATTGCTGAACTAGCCGGACTTGGCAGGATCGACTCACTCTTTGGCTCCCAGGTCCAGATCCCCATTTCGAACGCGAACGGACTACCAAGAAACCCGACAGTGGTGGGCCGCTGTTACGGCAGCCTGGACAACGCTGAGTTCGTCGAAGTCGCTGCTGGCAACGGGCGCATCTTCGTTATGAGTTCGCCGTACCTGTGGGTGAATGCCCGCCTTCAGCCTGCCAAGGAGACCGGCGGGCGTGTCTTGGACAACGGAGTCACTGCACTGGCGCTCCTGACCGCTCGCCCCACCGGTGAACTCGGATCGGGAGAAGGTGCAGATGAGCCTCAGCGGGAGGTGCTCATCGTGCGGGCTGTCGAGAGCGCGGAGAGCATTTCCGGAGGGACAAAGGACCCTTTGGAATTGCTTCCGAACCCGGTCAAGGGCCTGTTGATCGCCTTGGCTGCAGCACTGGGATTGTTCATCTGGTCCAGGTCCATCCGGCTGGGGCAACCGGTGGACGAATCCGCTGAGGTGAAGATCAACAGTTCCGAACTCACCGCAGCTATTGGACGGCTCTTCGAGGACGACTCCAGCTATTTGGACCAAGGGGCAGGCGTGCTTCGCAGTCAGGCGCGAGAGAAATGCGCCGCCGATGTCGGGCTGCCGGTAACCACTGACCCCGAGACTCTGTGCCGTGTCCTTGCACGAAGAAGCACACGGACACCCAGCGAGATATACGAACTGCTCTTCAGCATTGATTCGGGCGCGACCGGTGCAGAAGTACTCGAACTAGAACGACGAATCGAACAACTACGAACGGAGGTGGGCAATGTCAATGCACGATGACACTTCGACCCACGAAGCGATACTGGCCATCGGAACCGAGATCTCCAAAGTGGTAGTCGGCCAGGAAGGAACCCTTTCGGGTCTGCTCGCCGGTCTCCTCGCTGGTGGCCACGTTCTCTTGGAGGGCGTACCGGGTGTTGCCAAGACCCTCGTGGTCAAGACCATGGCAACAGCGCTGAACCTGGACTTCAAGCGGGTGCAGTTCACCCCTGATCTCATGCCCTCCGATGTCACAGGCCAACTGGTCCTGGACCCAGCTGCCGAAGGGTTCGGGTTCAAGTTCAGGCAGGGGCCCATCTTCACCAACCTGTTCCTCGCTGATGAGATCAACCGCACGCCACCCAAGACACAGTCAGCACTCCTCGAAGCAATGGAGGAACGACAGATCACCGCCGAGGGGATCTCGTCGCCCTTGCCCGACCCGTTCATGGTCGTGGCGACCCAGAACCCGGTCGAACAGGAGGGCACCTATCCGCTGCCCGAAGCCCAACTCGACCGATTCATGTTCAAACTGATCGTCGGGTACCCCGAAGCCGCTCAAGAGGTGGAAGTCCTAGCTCGTCACCACTCAGGGATGGACCCTCATGATCCTGTCAGCGCAGGTGTACGTCCGGTGGCAGATCAAAGCGTCATTACCCAAGCTCGAACGTTGGTGGATCAGGTCCATGTCGAGGATCTTCTGATGCGGTACATCGTCGAGATCTGTCGAGCGACTAGGTCCTCGCCAGCTGTTGAGCTAGGTGTCTCGCCTCGTGGCGCCGCCACTCTGTTGCACGCGGCCAAGGCATGGGCCTGGCTGTCCGGTCGAACCTATCTGAGCCCCGATGAGGTCAAGGCCGTGGTCAAACCGACGTTGCGTCACAGGCTGATCATCCGACCAGAAATGGAACTCGAGGGGACCACCGCAGACTCGGTCCTCGACTCGATTCTTATGACGGTTCCGGCACCGCGATGACCCTGACCCGGGCGGGATCCCTGCCAGAACGCGCTTGGAGCGGGGATAGGTGAAGTTCGTTCCGACGACCCGATTCGCAGGCTTGGCCGTGGTGCTCGCCTGTGTGGGTTTTGTCGCGTCGGTAGCCGGAGTCCCAGAGACCTATAGCTTCTCGACGGTTGCTGTGGTCGCGCTTGTCGTCGCGATCTGGGATGGACTTGTCGGCACTTCACATTCGTTGTTGACCGTGACACGTCGACATCCACCGGTAGTGGCGTTGGGCGCAGTATCCAAGGTCGAATGGGAAATCCGATCGGACGCGAAGCGACCCCTTCGGGTCATGGTCGCCGATGAGTTGGCGCCGTCGCTCAGGGCTGACATCCGACGGTTCGCGATCACGGTGCCAAGCGGGTCGACTGTCGAGGTGTCGACTCGGATTGAGCCGACACGACGTGGCCGTTTCGACATCTCGACCATGACCGTGCGGATCGTCGGACGGTTCGGACTGATGGCCCGCCAGCGTGATGTTCCTCTCACAACTGTCCTTCGGGTCCATCCACGGTTCAGGTCCAAGGATGAAGCTGAGTTGCGAATCAAACGAGCTCGAGTGCTCGAAGTAGGAACTCGTTCAGCAACAGGCTTTGGTGGCGGCACCGACTTTGAACAGATGAAGGAGTACCTGCCCGACGATGAATACCGCCGTATCGACTGGACCGCCACCGCCAGGGTGGGTCGACCCGTTGTGCGTACCTACAGGGCAGAAAAGAACCAGTCCGTACTAGTCCTCTTGGACAACGGGCGTGTTCAGGCCGGTCTTATCGAAGGCGTTCCACGAGTCGAGTACTCGATGGACGCTGCAATGATGTTGACCACGGTCGCGACCCGACTTGGGGATCACTGCGGGCTCGTCGGATTCGACAGCCAGATTCGAACAGTTCTTGCTCCCAGCCGGCATCGAGATCAGGTCTCACAAGTAGCAGAAGCGATGTACAACCTTGATCCCGAACTCGCCGAGTCCGACTACTCGGGCGCGTTCTCATTCGCTGCGGCCCGATTCAGGCGCAGAATGTTGATTGTCCTGTTGACCGACATCGTGGACCACTCGATCAGCGGGGCGCTTCTCCCGGCTCTGCCGACCCTCTCCCGGAAACACATCGTCTTGGTTGCAGCGATCCGCGATCCTCAGTTGGAACAATGGGCTCGTCCCACGACGTTGTCCCCACCCGACAACGAAGCGGATGGGGACATGACTCCAGAGGAACTCATCAGTCGTCGAATCTCCGCGATGAACACGCTCCGTTCACGTGAGCTCTCCATCGCCAAGCTCCGCAACATGGGCGCGACCGTCATCGACACGAGCCCTGACCGGTTGGCCTCAGAGCTCGGTGACGCGTACCTCATGATCAAAGGAACCGGTCGGCTCTGACAATGAGGCTGCCAGGCCGGTGATGCCTCGCCGCTCAGCGGACGCTCCGAAGCTGACGATGTAGGCCACGAACGCTGCGAACACGCCAACACCAATAGCAATCCGAACCGGCGCAGGAAGTCCTGACGGCGTAATGAACGCTTCGAGCAATGCGGCAACCACGAAACAACAAGCGAGTCCCCCCGCCACGATCACAGAGCGGAGTCCTTCTCGAGCAAAGGACTCGAGTCGGGTTCGGTCTCCCGGGGCGATCAAGGACCATGAGAGTCGAAGGCCAGCAGCGCCAGCAACGACGACTGATGACAGCTCCAACAGGCCATGAGGAGTTATCAGCGCCCAGAACTGAACACCTTCGCCTGCATGGTGCATCACAGCGGCCATCACCCCCAGATGAATGCCATTGGAAATGAGGATCCACCCTGTGCCCACCAACGGGATCACACCCAAGGCGAAAGCGAGAAGTGCCACCCTGATGTTGTTGAGCATCAACTGCACCGAGAAATCGCTGGCAGCCTGACTCGAGTAGTAGGCCCGGAATTCCCTTTGGGCGAGCAATTTCTGCATCTCGGGGGAAACGGCTGCGTCGAGGGTGGAACCGGAGTGGTTGAGCCAGAACCCCATTCCGATGGCAGGAACGAACAGGCACAGTGCTGCGATGACGATGAAGATCCGTCCGCTCCACACTGCTGCAGGGAAGGTCTCGACGAAGAATGTCTGAACCTTGGGCTTTGAGCGTCTGGGCGCTGCGTAGATGAGATTGTTCGCGTTGCCGACGATCGCCGAGAGCCTCGCGTTCAAGTCGGGATCCGCGTACCTTGCCCGGGCGTGAGACAGATCCGCTGAAACCCGTGGGTACAACTTGACCAGCTCTTCGAGATCCTCGCTGGCGAGCTTCCGTCCGCGCGTCGTCAGGTATTCGAGGCGTCGCCAATTCGAGTCGTTGCGTTGTATGTACCGGTCCAGGTCCACGGCGTCCTACGGTATTGCCTCATGGCGAGCAGGGTGGTGACTCCAGAAGCGGTGCTGGTCGAGTTGCCCACTGCTGGAGCGGCTGCTCGGTCCTTCGCCCGGGTATTCGATCTGGTGTTCAACTTCGTCATCATCTCTACGGCTAGTTCCGTGTTGATCGCAGTCGTGGGTGTTTCGGGGTTGTCTGTGATCAGCGGAACGGTCATCGGGGCCCTGGCCATGTTTGCCTACTTGCTGGTGTTCCCGATCGCATCCGAAGTGCTTTGGCGTGGCCGTACCGTCGGCAAGTTGATCTTCGGCCTAAAAGTCGTTGGTGTTGACGGATCCAGACTCACCAACCGTCAGGCGATGGTCAGAGGATTCGTTGCAGTCCCAGAGATATTTCTGTCTCTCGGTGTGCTGGCCATGGCCTCGATGGTGCTTTCGGAAAGAAACCAACGCTTGGGCGATCTTGCTGCTGGAACGGTCGTGATCCGAAGCCAGACCAGCAGCAGCGCGACCGTGCCCATCGCGTTCCACCCGCCTGTCGGCTACGAGGGATACGTCCAGACCTTGGCCGTCGGGCAGTTGCGGGACGACGACTTCGTTCTGATCAGAGACTTCCTGCTTCGCGTCAAGGAGTTCTCAGAACAGGCCCGCAACAGCCTCGCGTTGTCGCTCGCTGAATCGATCCAACGGCGGATACAGGCGCCCCTGCCGGGCAATATTGCACCCGAATTGTGGTTGATATGTGTTGCATCCGCCTATCAACTGCAATCTGGCGGGTTGTTGGCCGACGCGGCGATGGGCCTTGCCCCGCTCGCTCCACCGATGCCCTTGGGTAGGCCAGCAAAAGGCAAGCGTCGTCGGCGGTAGTAACCGCGTATCGGTGACGCCCTACGCTGGTGGGGTGCCATCGGACCCCAACCGGACTCTCTACTTCGACAATGCTGCGACGACGCCGGTCCGACCCGAGGTCGTCGCAGCGATGTCGCCGTACCTGACCGAACAGTTCGGAAACCCTTCTGGGTCACACGTGGTTGCTCGTGCGGCGGTCCGAGCGATGGACGAAGCACGCGAGGTGATAGCCGGAATCATTGGATGTGGCCCCGGCGAGGTTATTTTTACCAGTGGCGGTACCGAGGCTGACAACCACGCCATCACAGGTGGGATGCCGCCACAACCGGGAGTTCCGATCTGCACAGCCGTTGAGCACCACGCTGTTCTCGATGTAGTAAAAGCCCTCGACGGCAAGGTCGTGAACGTGGACCGGGCCGGCCGGGTCGATCTCGACTCGCTGAAAGCAACACTTGGTGACGTCGACGGCGCCGCCTCAGTTGTCTCGGTCATGTTGGCCAACAACGAGGTTGGTTCTGTGAATGATCTGGGTCCGGTAGCTGACCTGGTAGAGGAGTTCTCGACCTCGGAGCACGCGATCCTTTTGCACACAGATGCGGTGCAGGCAGCGGCCTGGCTCGATCTGCGCATCGCTGCGGCTAGGGCCAACATGATTTCGATCTCGGCGCACAAACTTGGTGGGCCAAAGGGCGTCGGGGCGTTGGTGGTTAGGGCACCCACGACGATCAGACCGATGATCCTCGGGGGCGGACAGGAACGTGGTCGTCGTTCGGGGACGCCCAGCGTTGCTTCGATCGTTGGATTCGCCGAAGCGTTGCGTGCAGTAGAACGTGACCGTTCAGAGGTCAACGAACGGCTGACCCACCTGAAGGACCGATTCGTAACGGGGTTGACTGCAGCGGTGCAAGGAGCGAATCCGACAGTTGAGGGTGTAGTGACTCTGCCCGGGACCTGCCATATCTGTTTCGAGGGAGCAGATTCCGAATCCCTCCTGCTGCTCTTCGAGAGCGTGGGAATCGTCGCGTCTGCGGGTTCGTCTTGTTCGTCCGGTGCCACCGAACCGTCCCACGTTCTTAGTGCCATGGCCACGCCCGAGTCGCTACGACAGGGAGCTATCAGGTTCAGCTTCGGACATGACATCGCTGTCGACGACATCGATCGCGCTTTGTCGCTGATTCCCGATGCCGTCTCCAGAGCAAGGGAGTTCTTTTCGTGAAGGTGCTCGCAGCACTATCCGGCGGCGTCGATTCATCGGTGATGGCAGCGTTGTTGCTGGCCCAGGGCCATGAGGTCGTAGGAGCCACGATGAAACTCTGGGGCGGCGAGTCGGATTCCGGCTGTTGCTCAGTGTCCGACGTTGAGGACGCCCGCCGCTCAGCCGCCCAACTCGGGATCGACCATCACGTTTTCAATTTCACCGAGGAGTTCAACGCCGAAGTCGTGGATCCCTACGTGGATGCCTACGCGAACGGTCGCACACCCAATCCCTGCATTGAGTGCAACCGCAAGCTGAAGTTCGATGTGTTGTTCCGACGAGCGGACATGCTCGGATTCGATGCGGTAGCAACAGGGCATCACGCTCGGATCCATGTGATGCCCGATGGTTCACGCCGCATCGCTAGAGGCGCCGATGAACGCAAGGACCAGTCCTACGTGCTCTATCCGGTTCGGGCCGCTGATCTTGAGCGGGTCCTGTTGCCAGTGGGGGAGATGACCAAGGACGAGGTCCGTACCATTGCTGCAGACCTGGGCCTCCGCACTGCACCCAAGCCCGACAGCCAAGATGTCTGTTTCATCACCAAGACTGATGGCCGGGAGGCCTTCTTGGCAGCGAGAACCGAGCTTCATCCGGCTCGGGTCGTGGACAGCGATGGTCACCAGGTGGGGACCGTCGACGCGATCGAGATGGTTACCATCGGGCAGCGTCGAGGGCTGAACCTGGCAGGCGGAGCCGAGCCTAGGTTCGTCACAGATGTCGATGTGGCAACTTCAACGGTGACTATCGGTAGCCGTCGGGACCTCATGATCGACTCGACCGACATAGCGAACCTGGTGTGGGCCACCGAACCGGTGCACGGCGAGGTTCTCGTCCAGTGCTCTGCACATGGCACAGCTGCACCTGCCCGGGTCGAGCAAATCGAAGGCCGTCCCGACGAGATGCGACTGCTGTGGTCAGAGCCGCATCGGCGGGTAGCTCCCGGACAGAGCGTGGTGCTCTATCAGGCACTCACCAACGGCGGCGTACCACGCGAGATCGTCGTCGGCGGTGGAATCGCCAACTGAAACCGGCGCTACGACGCCTGTGTCCCCGTCACACGTTCGATGAAATCGATCGAGTTCTCCAGGACCATTTCCTTGTCGTAGTCCAACGTCGCAACGTGGAAGCTCCGGTCACAGGAGATGCGCTCCACGGGAGCCGTCATCAACCCGGCCAAGAAGTCGGAGTCCCCCGGGGGCACGACATGGTCATTGGGACTGGTGAACAACAACAACGGTGCCTTGATATTGGGTACCAACGGAGCGATCCGATCCGATGCCTCGAAAAGACTCAATAGCGGGCGCAGGGGAGTGGCATCGTAGGCGGACTCAGGAGACGACGGGTCCGCCACATCGGACCCGATGCTCTCAAAGGTCTCATCACCCTCGTCGATCAATTGCTGGATGAACTGACGCACTTCGACGGGAGCCTGGGTTGCAGGGTTGACACAGATGATGCCTGCGAGTTCGGGGTGCTGCGTCGCCAACCAGACAGTCAGCGACCCGCCCATCGACAGTCCGGCAACCACCTGGGTCCGGGTTCGGTCAGCTAGTCGGGCGAGAGCAGCCTCGGCATCAGCTGACCAGTCGTCCCATGACGTGTCGAGCATGTCCTGAACCGTTGTCCCATGACCTGACAGGAGCGGCATCTCGACTGAGTACCCAGCAGCAACCAGACCCTCGGCGAAGGGTCGTACCGACTGTGGATTCCCGGTGAAGCCGTGGAGTACGAGCACGCCTACATCGCTACCGACCACGGACATTGGCTCGGCTCCCGCCATTAGATCCGGCATTCGTGGTCTCCTGTCGGTAGTGGTCGCGGCACCCGGTGTGCCCTCTGACCTGAATCATGGTCAGGGGCACACTATCCGAGTAGTGTCGTCGCCGATTGATAATTGAGTGCGTACTCAATTCCTACAAGAGGGGACAAATCATGGCGAAGTACCAGTTCTTGACCGAAGAGTGGGTCGAGGCAGCGAAGAAGGTTCGGGATGAGCACACCACCGCTGGTGCGCCTCCTGCCCATCTGATCCGTATGAACCAGATCATCACCGAGGTGCCATTTGGTGAGGGAACCATCAACGCTCACGTCGACACCACCGATGGAACGGTCAAGATGGACCTCGGTCATATCGAGAACCCTGACCTCACAGTCACTCTCGACTACGCAACTGCCAAGGCGATCCTCGTCGAGGGCAATCCTCAAGCAGGTATGCAAGCGTTCATGGCAGGCAAGATCACGGTCGACGGCGACATGATGAAGCTCATGGCGATGCAGACATCTATCGCGGATCCCGGTGCTGCCGAAGCAGCCAAGGCGATCCAGGACATCACAGAGTGATGCCGCTGGGCTTCACTTGAGTGGGCCCGGCAATCAACTGATCCCAGATCATTTGCGACTGGCGGTGTGTCAATAGCGATGCGCCGCCAGCGTCGTTTTCGCTGGCGGCGCGTAGACCATGCTGGGGCATCTTCCACTGCTGGGCAGAGTCCAGATTCTCTTGACAGTCCAGTTGGGGCGGCCGCTTCATCGTGGCGGCTGGGGAACACCACGTCCGGCTGACCACCCCAACTCGACTGACATTCTTTCTGTGGTCTCCAGGTGTTCGGCATCCGAGGATCCGGTTTACCGAGTCGCCTAGTGACTCACGATCAAGACAGTACAAGTATTCGCACTGACAGTGGTGGATAGTCCACTGTCAGCACTTTACTCACTAATGGTGGTAGGCGGAATCCGTAGTGTGAGCCCAATTGAGTATTTGTCAGGTCATTCGAGGTGGTGGGCGCAGAGACGACGACCGAACCTATCCAGATGAAGTTGTGATCGTTATAGTTGCATGGGCAACTAAATCACCGGTTCACGAAAGCCGACCCTTGTGGGATCGGTCAGCGGCTCTTGGTGAAAATCCGGACCGCTGTTCCTCGTTGACGCTTCTCGCCAGGCGTGGGGTCCGTTTGTAGGATGACGCCGCTCGGAGAGCCCTCGATACCCTCGACTTCGAACCCCGCCTTTTCCAAGGCTGATGCGCCAGCGCTTCCGCTTTGGCCTCGGACATCTGGAACCGTGATCGGCGCTGGGCCTATTGACATCGTCAGTGTCACTTTGGAGCCTCGGGGTAGTTCCTCACCGCTGGCAGCGCTCGAGGACACGATTTGTCCCTTTGGAGCCTTTTCGTCGTAGGCCTCCAACACGTTGGCAACGAGTTGAACCTCTTCGAGCGCAGCCCGCGCCTGGTCAACCGAAGCGCCGATGAGTCCGCTCGGGACGACCCGTGGAGCTGGTCCCGAGGACACGACCAGATCGACAGCAGTGTCTCGCGGGACCTGACCATTTGCGTCTACAGCGGGTGAGTCAGGACTGACACCCGAACTTATGACTGTGCCGGCCGGTACAGACTCATCCGCTTGTGGTGTCTCAGTCCCGAGCACCAAGTCTGACGCCATCAGCGTGTTGAGAGCGTCCTCTCTGGAGAGCCCTGTCAGAGAAGGCAGGGTCCTCAGTGTCGGACCCAACGACACGTTTAGCTTCACGGTTTCACCTTCGCTGAGCGAGGTTCCCGGCGCCGGCGACTGGCTCAGAACCTGGCCGGGCTTGGTGCCGTCACGGCGGTCACTTTGGCTCGTGTCGACGACGAAGTTCAGACGCTTGAGCGCCTTGGTCGCTACCGTGACATCCTGGCCTTGCGTAGTTGGTACTAGGTGCTGGGGAATCCTGATCTGGAACCACCAGAATGCATATCCGCCTGCAGCCAGAGCTACAACTAACAGGACACCGACCAACACTCTGCGACGCTTGTTCCTACGGGGGCGACCGGACGGTTCTGGCGGGGCTGCCAGTTCTGTACCTTCATTGCCGCCGGACTCTCGGCCAAAGGGCTCCACCGGGCCGAAAGACCGCGGTTTGGATGCCTCGAGCAGTGACTCCTGGATGGTGGGATCCACCACCGTGGCGAAACCTGGTTCTGGATCACTTGCCGGTTCAGCGAACCGGTGAACCTTCGACACAGCTGGTTCATCTACATCGGCGCTGTCTTCGACGACCGAAGTCGAGTCGGTCGAGCTCTGAGCATGGTCTGTGTTGCCAACAGCAGGGTCGGGCCGGTCTCGCAGCTCGGCTCCGTCGGACCGTTTGGACGAACGCACGGTTGTGGCAATAACGGGCCGTTCCATCTCCATGGTCTCTGAGCCGATGTCCAATGTCGGGACCGTTGGCAGCGGGCCATCGTCGGTGAGATCGTTGGAGATATCCGACAGCGCATGGCTCAGCGTCGCAGCGTCAGGTCGTTGGGACGGATCGACCCGTCCCGCACTTTCGAGCAGTCTGCGTAGCGGACCCATCTCAGCAGGAAGTTCGAGATCCTGATCAGCCCTGATTCGGAGCGTCTCAGCAGTGGTCGAACCGCTCAGCGGAACCGAGCCCGTGACACACTCGGCCAGCACCAATGCCAACGAATACACATCGCATTTCCCGTCTACGTCGGCTCCTGTGACCAACTCTGGTGCACCGTAGAGAACCGAATTCGATCCCATTCCGAACGGCTCCGTCAGCGAAGACTCGGCGAGCGCCTTGGCCAGTCCGAAATCCTTGATGTGAGCGACTTGGTTATCGTCGAAAAGAATGTTGGACGGGCGGATGTCGTAGTGAACAGCGCCCTTTTCGTGGGCGATTCTCAGTCCTCTGGAAACAGCGAGCCCTATAGCAACGGTCTGTGCGACACTGAGCGGCCCGTTGGCGTCGAGCATTGCCCGCAGGCTGCCGCCGGAGAGGAATTGGTACACGAGGTAGGGAGCTTCGAGCCCCACTTCGGTGTCTGTTGGTGTCCGACCAGAGAGCAGTTTGACGATGAAATCGTCCGAGGCACGACTTTCGCGATGCATCCGAGCGTTGAAATCCTGGAGCGCCTGATGATCCGTGGTCAGATCCGAGTTGAGAATCCGCACCACTACCAACCGGCTCAGGTTGGTATCGAGAGCCAAGTAGACCCGGGATGCCGGGCTTGAGCCGAGCAGTTGTGAGAGTTGATATCTTCCGTCGAGTGTCTGGCCGACCTCTTCGGACACTCCAATAGGCGTCACAGCATCAAATCGTACTGTCGCTAACGGTGGAGGCCGTGGACGGGGTAGACATAGGGGAGACCATGTCACAGGAACTCCAACTGCTCAGATGACCACTGAACACACCGTTGACAATGACGCTGAAGGCGAAGCCAGCAGCGAAGCCACCCAAAGCGCCGCCACTTCAGGTGCGCACACTGACGGACCCCGCGTGGTTCGCGGACGCAACCGCTCCTCGGCGCCTCAAGATCGTGTCAAGCAGGGCCCGAGTGGAAGTCGATTTTCGACCCTGATTGGCGATAACCGCGACGGCGTGCGGCGAGTGGTGTGGATAGCTCTCATTCTGTGCGCCCTTGTCGGAATCTTCTTCACAGGGAAAGCCGCAACGACCGGGCTCGACTCAGCATCGGGATCCCTGCCTGACCAGGTCGATCGCCTGATTCCCGAATCCGGGGCAGAAGTTCTGCGACAGAGCCAGGTGGGTATCGACGTAGCAGCGGGCCATGACGCGTATCTGATCATCAATGGTGTTGAGGTGAAGTCAGCGGAAGATGGTCTGATCCGTGATCTGGGCACCGGTCTGGTCCTCCTTCAGCCCGGTCCGGGCAAGGCCATCGAGGTCCTCAACGAGGGACGCAACTGTGTGATCGCCATGGTCTGGGACCAACTAGAGAACGAAAAGAGCGCGGTTCCCGTCTCGTGGTGCTTCAACGCAACGTGAATTGGGTCAGCTCATCTCGGGCGCTATGGCCAATCGGACTTGTGCGAGTCCTAGGGGATTTCGCCGGTATCGAGAAGCCGGGTGAAATCCTCGCCGCTGACAACAGGGATCCCGAGTTGTTCGGCCTTGGTGACCTTTGAGGCGCCGGGAGATTCTCCGATCACCACAGCGAAGGTCTTTGACGACACGCTCCCGGGGGATTTGCCTCCCCTTGACTTGATGGCATCGGCCGCCTCGTCGCGGGTGAAACCATTGAGGGTGCCTGTCACAACGACCGCTTTGCCCTCGAGAGTCGCAGGCAGACTCGACCGCTGGGGTGATTCAACGTTGACCCCTGCTTCTACGAGTCGGTCGATCACGGCCATACGCCCTTCGTCGTTGAAATAGGCGTGAACCGAAGTTGCTATGACAACACCGATGCCTTCACATGCACTGAGCTCTTCGACCGAAGCAGCGGCTATCGACGCGAGGTCAGGAAACCCCGCCACAAGTGCCTCGGCACCAGCGGAACCCAGGTGGACGATGTTCAAACCGAATAGAAGGTTGGCGAGCGGCCGTGACTTGGATGCCTCGATGGCATTGAGGAGGTTGTCCACCGAAGCTTCGCCGTAGCGGGGGTACTTCAGGAGTTCGTCGCGGTCGAGGGAGTAGATGTCAGCGAAGTCAGAAATGAGACCCTTGTCCATGAACAGGGCGATCTGGTTCTCGCCGAGGCCTTCGATGTCCATTGCTCCACGGGACGCGAAATGTTCGAGTTCAGCGAGCCGTTTCTGGGGACACTTGGGGTTGATACACAACGTTTGCGCCTCACCGGGCCGACGAATCAACTCCGTGCCACAGGAGGGGCAATTGGTGGGGAAGGACCACTCGGGCAGACCATCTGGGCGGAGTTCCAGAACTGGGCCCACTACTTCAGGAATGACATCGCCAGCCTTCCTCACCGTAACGATGTCGCCTGGTCGAACGTCTTTGACCTTGACCTGATCGTCGTTGTGGAGAGTTGCCAGTGCGACCGTTGACCCTCCAACGAAGACAGGTTCCAACACTGCGAACGGTGTGGCCTTGCCAGTCCGACCGATTGATACCTGGATGTCATGCAACAAAGTCGTGCGCTCCTCCGGAGGCAATTTGAAAGCAATGGCCCAGCGGGGCGCCTTGGCAGTCGAACCCATCTGTGCCTGCAGGGCCAGGTCATCGATCTTGACCACAACCCCGTCGATCTCATAGGGCAGGTCGTGACGCTTGGTGATCCAAGACGAGCAGAACTCGTAGACCTCGTTCAGGTCACTGAATGTCTGGGTCAGTGGATTGATCGGTATCCCAAGTTGTGACATCCAGGACAGTGATGCCGAATGTGACCCTGGTGCGGCTGCGCCGCGGACCGCTCCGAGTTGGTAACACCACCAGGCGAGTCCTCTGTCTCCGGTGATCTCGGCGTTCTTCTGTCGTAGCGACCCGGCACCTGCGTTTCTGGGATTGACTGGTACAGGACGAGGCTTCTTCCCCGCAGCGACCAACTCCTCATTGTTCTTGATGGTCGTGTCTCGCAGCGCCTCAAAGGAGGCCTTCGGCATATAGATCTCACCGCGGGCCTCCAGCACTTCGGGAGCGCCTTCGCCTAGATGTCCAGGAACTGCCTTGATCCGCAGAACGTTCTCTGTGACATCCTCGCCCGTCTTGCCGTTACCACGGGTGGCCGCTTGGACGAGTTGGCCGTTCTCATAGCGAATGGAAACAGCGAGACCATCTATCTTCAATTCGCACACGTAATTCACGGCTTGTGAGTAACCGAGTTGGTCGAGTCTCTTGGCGGTGCGGTCACCCCACGACTTCAGTTCACCCAGATCCATGGCGTTATCCAGGCTCATCATCGGAATCGCATGTTGGACCGGCGCGAACTGGCTGGATGGCTCGCCACCCACACCTACTTGGGTCGGAGAATCTGCGGAGATTAGATCGGGATGGCTTGCCTCCATCATCCGCAGATCGCGCATCAGTGCGTCGTAGTCCGCATCGGCTATGAGGGGTGCGTCATCCTCGTAATAGGCCTTGTTGTGACGCTCTATCTGGTCTCGTAGCCAGTCGACTCGACCGGCAGGATCGAGCTCTGGATCGGGGCCGAGCTGGCTGTTCTGCGTCATGAGACGAGGCTACCGGTGTCGTGTGACTTCCAACGTCGTCACGACGAGAGGACTCGGTTCGGGGAATTGACCTTCGGGCGAAAGACTCAGGCGCCGAGAGACAACCGAGTTCCGGCTGCTTGACGGCGAACCCGGACCGACAGTGCATCGACCAGAGCGAACGCATTTGATGCTTGGGAGACACCGAAGTGGCCCAAGCCCCCGGAAGTCGAAACGAAGCTCTGGGCCCGAAGGAGGAACGGATCGACACCGGCTCCAACCAACGAACACCAGAACGCTCCAAGTCGTCGCCACAGCAGTTCTTCTGTGGTTCCCAGTGGCTCGTCGACAGGAACGGCTCCCCAAGCAACAGCGCCACCGGCATCGAGGAACGGCTGGAGGTGTTTGGCAGCACCCTCGAGATTTCCGCCGACTGGAACAGAGATCAATGAAACCCCTGATGCGATGACCGTGGCCCAGTCTGTTCGACCGGGAACGTGGGCGCCTATGAGCATCGGACCGTGATTGCGGCGTGTGTCCAAAGCATCGACTACCTGAACCAGTGCACTGTGTACCTGCCCGCAGAGCAATGGGAACGTGGGATGCATCGAGCCAACCAAACCTGGTTCGGACAACACGATGGCAACCGTTGCCCCATCCACGGCTCGGCGAAGCTCGTCGTGGAGAGCAACTGCGATGGTCTGGGAAATCGTGGTGCCGATATCGAGCGCCAAATCGAGCGGAACACCCGCAGAACGGAGCGCGAGCGCCGTGGTCGCTGGACCGAGCACTCCGGCTCGGACACCCAAGAACTCTGAAGACTCAGTTAGATGCTTGGCCCGGACCTGAGCGATGAATTCAGCGAGTCCCGCAAAGGATCCTGTAAGGGTTCTCAGATCCGTCGATTCAATTCGCACAGAGGAAATATCTGGATCAGCGAGTTCCAAAATGCCAGGTTCTGCCACGTGGGCGCCGTCGATGAACGATGCGACCTGGTGGATCAGGCCAGTACCGGCACTACGAAGGCGCGGGACCGTTGGGAACCAGGGCTGGTTCTCCAGCGCGAATTCGACCGCTGTCGCATGATCTGCGAACGGTAGTCCCCCGATGGAAGTTGGGAGGCCGAACCTCAGAGCCACAGGCCCATCCATGTCCAAGTGTTAGCGGTGGGGCCTCTGGACGCGCAAATCTGTAGCCGTGAAATCCTCTGTAGTCACTTGGGTGTGCCGCGCTTTGTGGCTTGCCATTCCAATCACCCTCGGCGAAGTCTTCTCTCGTTCGCTCGCCCAAGGGGATACCCAGTTCGCGCTGATCTGGCAGATCGCCTTGTGGGCGATGTGGGTAGTTGTGCTCGGATCAACATTCGTTCAACTCCCGCAGGCGTTGACGCTGATTCGAATCTGTGTTCCTTTGGCGCCCGTGCTCGGAGTCGGATTCGCACTAGCCATTGACAGCCCCAACGGCGTGGGGGTGCTCGGCATCGTGGGCATCGGCCAAGCTGCAGCAGTTGCGGTGCTCGTCATGAGTGGAGATGTCGGAGCCGACTTCATCGATGGACCCTCCTATGGCGACGAACGACGTTTGGGGCTACGGCCACCAGGGTTCTTGATGATCGGACCATTGCAGCTCATGTGGGCGATCACAGTGGGGCTGCCGGTAGCGACAGTCAGTTTCGCCGCTGCAGGGAAATGGGCCCTGGCAGTACTAGCTGCCGGCGTATCGGCGCCAGCCGTGTGGTACTCGAGTCGTCTGATCCACCGTCTGTCTCGCCGTTGCTTGGTTCTTGTGCCTGCTGGTCTGACTCTGGTCGACGAGTTGTCCCTGGCGGAGCCAACCCTGTTCCGTCGGGAGGACATTTCCAGACTTGGTCCAGCTGTCATTGGCTTGCAAGCCATGGACCTTACGGTTGGCGCATCGGGTTTACTGGTGTCGGTTGACTTCAACCGTGAGCTCTCGATCGTGCCAGCGGGTGTCCGAGGTGGCGCCACCGAAGCGACCGAGGTCAACGGCATACTCTTGGCACTGACCCGACCGGGTCAACTGTTGGATCAGGCGGAGACTCGCAGGATTAAAGTCGAACGCCGCTGACTGAATCAGCGGCGTTCCCCAGCTTGTAAGGGGGGGGCGTTTCGCCCCGGAGTTCGATTAGTTGCGAATCAGATCAGCTGACGCTGCGCCGACGGACAATGAGGATGGATCCACCAGCGATGACAGCGACCACACCGATGAGTGCCAAGGTCGTGGCGTCGCTTCCGGTGAATGCAAGGCTTTCGCTCTTCACCTCAGCAGCGGCCTTCACGTCGGTAGCCGACTTGACTTCGGTCGAGGCGTTTTCAACCTCACCCGGAGCGACCGTGGTCGGCGGGGCGCTGGTGACCGTGTTGCCAACGTAGGGCCCATCGGTCTGAGCGCCTGCGGTGGCCGAGAAAACGAGGGTGGCCGCTATCGCTGCCGCCAGAGCGATGAATGTAGAGCGCATCAACTTTGCCATGTCGCCCAAGGTAACACCACTGAACGCGGATTCCTAGTACATAGCGTTCACTCTGAGTGGGCAATTTGACTACCCCTTGAAATAGCGGCATCCATTATCTTGAAATACCACTGAGAGTGATGATTGATGCACTGTGAATGGCTCGGGCTGACTGAAACTCAGTTCTTGGAAGAGGTCAATCCGATGATGCTGCCCATCGCCGCAAGGCTGATCATCAACGTTGTGGTTTTCAGTTGGACCGAACGGCCTTGTCGGCGAGCCAGGTGCTGATTCCTATGGAGGGTTCGATGGCTAATGATCCAAGTGGGACCGAATGCTGCCGTGCCCATCGCCCAACGTATACCACGGCCTGCAACGCGTGCTGTCCCACGAGAAATCCTCGGTCGCGACCTCATCTTGAGTCGGGCACTGGTGGCCACCGAGATCGACGCGAGATCAGCGAAAAACCTCGATGACGCGAGCGGGGTGATCGAGCGAACGTAGAGACTCTCGTCATCGAGGATCGCTCGTGACCAGCCCGCCCCGGCCAAGAGTGGAACTCCGATGAGGAGCACGATCGTTGACACGACCAGAACTGTACGCCCCGGTCAGCTCAACGAAGTGGAATCGTTCGTGGAGCTCCGTCATCCCATGATTCTTCACCGTCTGTCCATTGCACCCGCGGGATGCGTGCGCTAGGGAGCAACTCCACCGACTCCAGCGCCCTCGGCAGATCGAGGTTGAAAGTGAGGGAGACCTTCTGACCCATTGGAATCACGACGCGCACGATCAGGACCCTTGTCTTGCCATCGACAGCAGTCGCAAGGAGATCGCCCCCGTCCACGGTGAAGTTGCCAGCGCTCAGAGGAACGTTCAGTGATACATAGCCCAGGTAGTCGCCTGCTGATACTCCACTTAGTGGGCTGCCTCCCGCAACGAACTCCGGCAAGCCAGCAGGCGTTGTGTTGTCCATCGTGAACGCGAGGCTCATGTGAGTCAGGTCACCACCTCGTTTGGTTTCTAGCTGCGCTGTGATGTCTATGAATTGATCGAGTTTGTTGGCGCCACGATTGATGAGCGAGAACATGATTCCGTCCCCTGGCAACTCGCCTGTCAATCCGAGCTCGCGCCACGCCCTTT
>JAGQSZ010000068.1 GCA_020439285.1 Microthrixaceae bacterium | reverse complement strand
CCGATCGAGTAGGGCCGTTGGAAGGTTCCCTTGAGGCCCTTGCCCCACAGCGCCATGTCCGCGACGTTGTCGGGAAGTCCCAAAGTTCTGAGTTCGTCGGCCACTTCGGAGTCACCGAGTTCGACAACGATCGACTCCGGATCGATCACCGCCCCACCGATCTCGATTTCGAGCGGGATAGCCGTCGGGCCGCCACCCAAATACGAGAACGTGAGGGTTTCAGTCATCGACGCTTCCATCACCGGTGCCTCGTCAGGGAATGTGACCTTGAGTGTCGGCTGGCCGGACATGGCGAGGTTGACCGTAACGGTTTCGCCATATTCGAAGGTCAGGTCCTCGACGGTCTTGGGCAGACCCATCACCTGGTTGCCTGCCTTGCAGGTGAACTCCTCGTTGACCGGCATGCGGTACACGAACGCGCCGCTGACCTCGGGATCCTTGCGCGAGTTCACGATGAACCCGAGATTCACCTCGTTGTAGTCACCCCAAGGGTTGACCACGTAGTCGACGATCGATATCACGAACATGGCCTTACCCGGTTCGGTCTCGACAATGTCGAATCCGTCACCCGGGAGCAGCGCCTGAGCCGCTGCTAAGGGAACGCTATAGGTCAATGTCAACTGGTTCATGTCGTCGACGACCACCGGGAAATAGATCGACTGACCGTCGAGTTCGCCCCAGAAATCAGCGCTTTCGGATGTTTGTTGGGCCATTTTCTCCCCTTGGGTAATTACGTCGGCATGTGGAATAGATCGACAGGGTATGTGTTGTACTGATCGGTGATGCTGCGAAACACCAGATCAGCCCCCCAGTAGCCCTTGACAGGGCCTTTACAATCAATTCTTGCCAAACATGTTGAATTTTGAGTTACGACTCAGTACCACTGTATGCGGCTCATCATCACTACATGTGGCCATAAGTCTGCCAAAGCGAGGAACTCTGTGGCGAACCAGCGAGTAGAGCGTGACGAGGAAGACCTCGTACGCATGTACTTGAAAGACATCGGACAATACGCACTGCTCACCAAGGACGACGAAGCTCGTCTGGCTCAGGCCATGGAAGCAGGGCGTGAGGCCCGTGCCGAACTCGAGGAAGCCGGAAAGAGCGTTTCTCCGGCCCGTAAGCGTGAGCTGCGCCGACTCATCCGTGAGGGTGACGACGCAGAGCGCACATTCGTGCAGTCCAACCTTCGTCTCGTGGTCTCGATCGCGAAGAAGTACCAGGCTTCCGGAATGCCGCTGTTGGACCTGGTCCAAGAGGGCAACCTCGGTCTGATGCACGCTGTCGAGAAGTTCGATTGGCGCAAGGGATTCAAGTTCTCCACGTACGCAACATGGTGGATCCGTCAGGCCCTCACCAGGGGTATTGCCAACACGGGCCGTACCATCCGTCTACCAGTTCACGCCGGTGACACGATGAACCGTGTGCAAAAGGCACGCACCCGTCTCGAGACCACTCTTGGTCGGGCTCCGACGCTTGCAGAGCTCTCCGCTGATCTGGAGATGCCCGAAGCGAAGGTCACCGAGACCCTGCTCTTCGCGGCTGACACCCTGTCGCTGTCGACTCCTTTGCGTGAGGACGGCGACGCTGAACTCGGCGATGTGGTTCCGGATCGTGGTGCGACCACGCCTTTCGAGGCTGCTTCGTTGGCGTTGCTCCCCGAGGAGATCAGCCGGTTGCTGTCACCCCTCGATGACCGCGAGCGCGAGATCCTCAAGCTGCGGTTCGGACTCGACCGTGGTGAGCCCCGCACCCTCGAAGAGGTCGGCGAGCACTTCAACCTGACCCGGGAGCGCATCCGCCAGATCGAGGCTCGGGCGATGTCGAAGCTGCGTCACCCCTCGGCCGATACCGGCGCACGGGATCTGCTCAGCGTCTGATATCGCAGATATCGGAGCGTGATCCGGGTGTGGCAGCGCCGCATCCGGTCTACTGAAACAACCGAATCCGTATCAACTCACGATGCGCTCAGTGGATCTCCGCTGAGCGCATCGTAGCGTCCGCCGACACCTTCGGGATCTCCTGGCAATTCGAGTTCCAAGCGGTCTTCGACGACAGTCATGACCGGTTCGATGGTCGGGACCTCGTCGATGGTCGACATGTACTCGAGCAGTTGGGTCACCTCGTCGAATTGGTTCAACAACGCCATGGTGCGGACCGTGGGGAAGATCATGGTCCGGCGTCCGGATCGTGAATCCTCGAGCGCGTCCTCGGGCGATATCCAGATGGTGTCGATGACTTCCTTGTCGTCGTGGAGCGCTTCTTGACCCACCGGAGCCTCCGCCACGAAGAACCGTGTGTCATAGCGCCGATGAGCGCCTCTGGGTGTCACCCAGCGGGACAGATACGACATAGAGGACAGTTCGAGCGACAGGTGTTCTTCGACACAGATCTCGAAGAGTTGACGGCGACCCGAATCGACATCGAGTCGATGTTGGTGGAAACGGGACGCGAGCGATGGGTCCGACAGCGCGACGGTGCCGCCACTAGTGCTGCGGGCAAAGAGGATCCCTGCCTCTTCGAAGGACTCGCGGGCCGCCGCCACTCGGAACCGTAGGTCATCCCCGCCCGGACCAGAACCGATCGACTCCGCGTCGACCAACAGGTCGCGGTAGAGGGGATCGTCGTCACCGGGGTCGACCGCTCCGCCGGGGAAAACATATGCACCGCCGACAAAATCCGATTGGAGGTTCCGTTGCAACATGCAGACCTGGATACCGGCGTCGCCTTGGCGGACCACCACGACAGTGGCAGCGTCACGCACAGGCACCGAATCGGGATCCGGGTGAGTCATGTCGACAGAAGCCATCACCGGCGACCTTACATCTCAAAGCTCCGGCGGGTCGCCCGATGTCAGGGGCAGCCGATCCTCGACGTCCCAGCCCTCGGCTTCGATTACTTCGCCCGCATGACCGCCACCTGTGGCGTTGTTGACTACCTGGCCGCCCTCGACGATGACGGTACCGAAACGCATTCTCGAGACTCTCGACATGGCCCGGCTCGCGAAACCAGCTGCCACTATCGGGGTCAATAGGTTTCGGATGGGAGGTAACAGCAACAGGATCCCGACCAATGCGCTGACGAGTCCCGGGACTGCGAGGAGCACAGTGCCGGTCATTCGCAACAGACCATCCACCAGACCGCGGCCTGGTGACTTTCCTCGACGCAGGTCGTGTTGGACTCGACGCAGAGCGGCGATGCCCTCGACTTTCAACAACAACACGCCGGTGAGGCTGCAAACAAGGGCCAAGAGAATCGTGGGTGCCCAACCGATATACGACGCGATGAGCACCCCGGCGATCAGTTCGATGATCGGGCCCAAGATGATGATCAGCAGGATCACGGCAATCACGGCCATGACGTTAGGGCGCCCGGGCCGCTGATCCGTCGCGGACCGGGTGTGGCGCTGGCCGAAAACTCAGGCTGGTGTGGCCAGCAACGCTTTGCGTTCGACCTCGTTCAGACCGCCCCAGACGCCGTGTGGCTCCTCGATCTGCAGCGAGTGTTCGAGACACTCACGCTTGACGGGGCAGACCTCGCAGATGGCTTTCGCTCGGGCCTCGCGCTCCAAGCGATCACGTTTGCGTTCGAACTGCGGTGGTGGAAAAAAGACAGCCGACTGCGGACCACGACAGGCCGCTCTGTGCTGCCAAGCGTCTGGAGATAGTTGTGCACTCACCGTATGAACCCCCCGGTTTTGGCGGTGACGGCACACTATTTACGTTCTCGATGGTGCACAAGGATGAACTTTTATGCCTCGCGCTTACTTTCGTTAGCGCTCGGTGCTGGACTCCGGGGACGAGCCCTCTGCATCTACCTCGATGGTGAGCCGGTCCGATCCAACCACGGTGACTTTTGAGCCGACCCGGGCCGAGAATCCCTCGGCGGCTCTCGCTGTCCAGTCCACATCGTGGATTCTGACTGTGCCCACCGGTGACAACTCGGTTGTGACCTCACCGGTTTCCCCCTCGAGCCATTCACGTCCGATGTAGGGAGTTCCGAATCGCGCCCGGTTCATGGAGGGCATTCCGGTGAACACCACGGCCGCGATGCCGCCGATGCCACAGATCAACGCGAGCCAAGTGGGACGGAAATCGCTCAACAGGAACAGCGACGACACGGTGAATGCAACAAACCCGATCCAGGTCCACAGGCGGGCGAGCCCTGTCTGCATGTCGATCGCGAACGCGACGAACGAGGCGATGAACAGTGCGAGTGCCCAGTTGCGGTGGGGCAACTCGCCCAAGCCGTAACCGCCGAGCAACACGAACCCTGCGCCCACTACTCCGGCGACTCCGACTCCTGCGGTGAAGAACTCGAAGAGCAATAGGGCTGCCCCGATGACCAATAACAGATACGCAACTGCGGGGCTCGCTGCTGTGTGCATGATCTGAACCGGAAGCGGGAGCTTCGAGAGCCGCACCCGTTGCACGGGTTGACGCTGTTCTTTTCCATCGACGGTGACGACTTTCGAGTCGACGGCCTCTAGGTTTCCGATGTGGTCCACCAGGGTCGGGTCGAACCGGTCGACGATCCCCGCGTCAACAGCCGCTTCGCCTTTGAAGATGCGGCCTCCGAGTTCAGGGTTTGCGCCTGAACCCAAGAGCGCCGGATCCAACCTGAATTCGCCGACGTCACCGATGCGTGCACCTGGGGCGATACCTGATGAGTCAGCAGCGAGCACCAGTTCGGCAGATGCACCATATGCCCGTGCGCCTGATGCACCTATCCATACCGAGACCGGCACGGCTGAATCGTGGATGGTGTGGGCCAGTTCGTTCAATCGTTCGTTGGACACCGCGGCACCGGAGCTGTCCATCTGAAGAACGACAGCGACGACGTCGCCAGCGTCATTGGCCCGGTCGATGCTGCTCGAGATGAAGTCCGCGACGATGTCGTCGATGATCCCGTCGACCGACACGACGTCCACACATCCGTCGTCCCCGCAGGTGCTGCGGGCTGATGCTCCTTGGGCGAACAGCCCCATCCAAAGGGACGCCACGATGAATACCGCGGCCGCAAATGTCGGCCGTTTCGCACGGGTTCGGCGATTGGAGTCGGCTGTCCGAGCGGGCCTGGTCATGCCAATGTCGTCACATCCGAACCCAGAGTGGTCACGGTGGGGCGATGAACTCGGTAGTGTGCCCATGTAATGGTCTCCGATGGGGGAAGTACGGTCGGGACACCAAGTCCCGTGAGATGAGATGACACCAGTCCGGTTCTTCACGAAATCTCGTGTGATAATCGTCGCCGGGAAAGGTGGCGTCGGCAAAACGGCGGTCACCGCCGCGCTCGCATACGCGGCCTCGGCGACCGGTCTGCGGACACTCGTCGTCGAGATCGAGGGTAAGAGCGGACTACCCGCGGCGTATGGACTTCAGGCGCTCACCTATGGCGAGTTGGAACTCCTCGCGCCCGGCGATGGTCACGGCGGGATAATCGCCCGGACCCTGACCCCCGATGACGCCTTGTTGGAATACCTCCATGACCACGGCATGAAGCGGATCTCCAACCGGTTGGTTTCGTCTGGGGCACTCGACGTCATCTCGACCGCCGTGCCGGGTATCCGCGACATCCTGGTGCTCGGCAAAATCAAGCAACTAGAGCGTGAGGGCACCTTCGACGTCATCTTGGTCGATGCCCCAGCGGCCGGGCACGCGATCAGCTTCCTGCGCTCGGCTTCGGGTCTGGTGGACGCAGTCAAGGTCGGTCCGATCAACTCGCAGGCCAACGAGGTGCTCGGTTTGTTGAGGGACCCGAACCGCTGTCGAGTCACCCTTGTGACCCTGCCCGAGGAGACACCGGTCAACGAACTCATCGAGACCGCATATTCCATCGAGGACGAGGTCGGGGTCGCGCTCGGACCGGTGGTCATCAACGGTGTTCTTCCCCCAGCGCCTTCACAGGATCTGTCGGCCGAGGACCTAGCTGGCACCGAGTTGGCGCCGGGATGTGTCGATGCGCTCAGGGACGCGGCCGAGTTCCGACGGGCCCGGATCGCGCTCCAGCAACGGCAGTTGGACCGACTCGCGGCTGATCTTCCGCTGCCACAGCTCCACCTGCCGAAACTGTTCACCTCCCAACTCGATTTCGATGGTGTCAAAGCTCTGGCGGAGACGCTGATGGATCAGATGCCGGGTCTTGCGGACGGGGATTCAAATGGCTGAATCAACAACAACCCGATCCGAACTCGATGACCTAGTACGTGGCTCACAGGTGATCGTGTGTTCCGGGTCCGGTGGCGTTGGAAAGACGACAACCGCGGCGGTGATAGCGATGCAGGCCGCGATCGATGGGCGCAGGGCGATCGTGGTGACGATCGATCCGGCTCGACGACTAGCCGACGCGCTCGGACTCGCTGGTCTGACCAACGAACCCGCTCTCGTGAACGGTGATTGGAAGGGCGAGTTGTGGGCGATGATGCTCGACACCAAGGCCACTTTCGATGGCTTGGTCGAACGGTACGCACGTAACGAGGACCAGGCCAAGACGATTCTTGCCAACGGGTTCTACCGCAACATTTCGTCTTCGCTGTCGGGCACCCAGGAGTACATGGCGTCAGAGAAACTCTACGAGTTGGCCATCGAGGGCGACTACGACCTGGTGGTCGTGGACACTCCCCCGACACGCAACGCGTTGGATTTCCTGCAGGCACCTCAGCGTTTGGCCCGCTTCTTGGACCACAGGCTCTACAAGGTTCTGATGATGCCGACCAAGGGCATTGTGAAAGCCGTGAATTTCGCTGCGCAAACAGTTATGCGCTCGATAGCGAAGGTGGTCGGAGCAGAGGTCATCGCAGACGCAGTGGAGTTCTTCGCTGCGTTCGAGGGTATGGAGGCAGGATTCACCGAACGTGCCCGTCACGTCGACGAGTTGCTCCGCAAACCCGAGACATCGTTCGTTCTGATTGCCTCACCTCGCGCCGACACGGTGGCAGAAGCAACCTATTTCGCCAATGAGCTCCATCGCCTCGGAATCGCTGTCCGAGGTCTTGTCGTGAACCGGATGAGTCCGCTGTTCGACCCGAATGGCGAATGTGAGGACCTTGAGGACACGTCTGGCTCTACGGTCCTCCAGGACCATTTCCGTTGCCTCAGCGAATCGAATTTCGTTGCTCGGGGAGAGCTGCAGCACCTTGTCGGGATCTCCGAACGAGTCGCGCCCGCGCCCGTCGTGGGAGTTCCGGAACAGTCCTTCGAAGTCTCCGATACCGAGTCGCTGCGGGCGCTGGGCCGGGTGCTTTTCGATCCGGAGTCGGTGCTCAAGGTAGTCTCGCAAGGGTGAATGCGCAGCGCACAGTCCTCTTGGCAACGGATTCGTCAGCGGTCTATGACCAGGTCGACGCCGCTCTGAGCGAGCCGATGACACGGGTACTGCGTGTGTCGTCCGGACATGACGTTCTGCCCGCGGTCCGCGAGTTCCAGCCCGATCTGGTGATCCTTGATCTGCAGATCGGTTCCATGGGCGGCGTTGCGGTGAGTCTCGCCATTCGCAACGAAATCGACGGCGGACGCCTCGATGGGCAGAACATTCTGTTGCTGCTCGACCGGATTGCGGATGTGTTCATCGCCAAGGCTTCACGTGCCAATGGGTGGATCGTCAAGCCGATCAACCCGCTGCGCCTGCGTCGTGCAGCGGCCGCGGTGATGTCCGGTGGGTACTTCACCGAACATCTCGGCGAACAAGATGACGACGCTGCAGCCGGTTCGACTGCTCGCACCGTGTTGTCGCAGTTGCCGACTGTCCAGACCCAAGGCTGAGGTCCGCTTAGCCCTATTACCGCTGTAGCGGCGTCGCGGTTACGATATCTGCGCTCGGGTGATAGCGCAGCTTGGTAGCGCGCCTCGTTCGGGACGAGGAGGTCGGGAGTTCAAATCTCCCTCACCCGACCAAGCGAAACGGGCTTCGATCCTGCCTTGGATCGGAGCCCGTTTGCATCTTTGGGTGGCCAGATCTGACTAAAGCTCAAGACCGTTACGCGGTCCTGCCGATAGATCTTCCATGGCATCAGGAACCCCGCTGCTCGACTCCCCAGAAACCAGCCACCTTCCCAACACGGGTCCACGTCGATCCCGCTCCAGAGGATTCCTTGCTATCGCCGCCATCCTCGTCGCATGTCTGGGTTCAGGCCTGCTCACGAGTTGCGAATCGACCAAGCCTGATCGTGACGCAGTTATCAATGCCGTGAACGCGAGCCGCAAGGCAGCGGGTCTTGCGCCACTGGTGGAGAACGTGACGCTCGACATCAAGGCCGACAATTGGGCTCAGCACATGCGCAACGTCTGCGACATCTCGCACTCGGTGCTGCGTGAAGGTGCCCCGGCCAATTGGAAGAAGCTCGGTGAGAACGTCGGCCGTGGTGGAACGATCGCAGTCGTTCACGACGCTTACATGAACTCACCAGGGCACCGTGCAAACATCCTCGATCCAGCGTTCAACCAGATGGGTGCGGCTGCTGTGTGGGGCAACTGCAAGGGTGCTCGCACGGTCTTCACCGTTCATGTGTTCATGAAGGGCTGATCGAAAACTACTGTCCTATCGATGCAGATCGATGAGTTCCAGGAGTTGATGGACAAGCTCTACGGCGAAGCCGACCGTGAGCGAGGAATCCCATCGACCGTTGCATGGCTATGCGAGGAACTCGGCGAACTCGCCCAGGCAGTACGCAAGGGCACTCCCGAGGAACAACTACACGAACTCGGGGATGTTCTTGCGTGGCTTGCCTCGCTGGCCAATCAGCTCGGGATGTCACTCGAGGAGGCTGCCTCACGGTATGTGGACAACCCTCCGCTCTGATGCGGGGCGGGGGGCTAGGCTGGTGGCAAGCGTTTCAGCTGGAGAGCTGACGAGTCAAAGCAAAGGCCGCGAGGCTTCGGTATCGACTTCGCCCATCACCATTGTCAGTTGGTCCAACGACGGGCATCAGACTTCCACATTCGCTCCACAGCGCTGCCATCAAGTGCGGGATTAATGAAGCTGGCGACCAAGTCTCTGGCAGTATCAATGTGCTCGACACCCTGGCAGTAGGGGATCTTTTGAGCCAGTCTTGAATATGCGGTCCCCCAGCCTGAGGGGATGACAAAGCATTTGAACGGAGACATCTTCCGTCGCCGAACCTCGTTCTCGATTGCTGCGCCGAGCAAGGATCCATCAACGTCCTGGGTCAGTGCCACGACGACTAAGTCAACAAGATCCTTTTCCCGACTGGATGCCCGGTTGTCGTGCAGGTACATCGTTGCGCAAACCTTGTCTGCGATTTGATCAACTATCGGATGCAAGCGATAGCTCGCCATCGCCAACCGCGGCAGGCTGAGTGCGCCGACCGGTGCCATCACTGTGGGTTCGCCAGTCAGGCCAACTCCACTAGATAGATCTATACGAATACGACCCTTCTTCTGTGCTCCAATGTATGTATCAAAGTTGACCCGGAACCCTTCGACATAGGGCTGCCCATCACCAACCAAGATCGCTTCATGACCCATGTAAATGAACCGAAAGTGATCATGGAGGTCGACACCAGCGAGTCGTTGCAACTCCACAAGCGCATCGTTGAGGTCGTACCGTTCCCGGAGTAGGTCGATGTCGAGAGTCGCGCGAGCCGAAGGCACTCGGGCCAGCAGTCCAGTGCCACCTTTGAGCAACCACTGAGAGTCCGCCCCCTCCGAGAAGATCCGACTCAGGAAGCGATTGAAGTATTCCAGCCGTATACGTTCATCCGTCGTCAGAGAAGGGTCAGCCTCAAAAGCCATCCGAGCTGCGGCCTTGATGGCGTCCTCAACACCCTTCGCAGTTGAGTACGGATCGGACTCAATCATGGGCACTCACGAGCCCTAGACCGCTGGCGGCTTTGACAACTTCAACTGCGGGCAGCGTGCCATCTCCTGAGCCGGTGGCTGCTGTCTTGAGCGCTGTCATCCACTCCTGCCCAAATGATCCAAGTAGCTCCTGCATGGGAAGGCCTATCGACGCTTGCTCAACGACTCGGCACAGAGTCGACTTCGCCTCGCCTAGTGACTGCAGTCCAGTACTGGATTCATCAAAGTTCCGCTGTTCAAGAAGGATCGCTTCCTTCACAGCACCGGCAATCGATTTGGTCAGCGAACGAATTGCCGTCTGAGTCTGCGGCCCGACAGTCTTCGTGGCGAAACCATCACTGGTCAGATTGGCCAGGCGACGCGCAGCTACTAGGTCAGCCAGAGCTTCTGATGCGGCGAGTTGGTTCGCCAGGGTCTCAGAATCGAGGCCAGCGAGGACAATCAGTTGGTCGAGTAGCGCTTCTCCATCGTCCTTCCTCAGTCCATTGCGGCCAGCAAGTGGACGAAGGAGTTCTACGAGTCGGTGGGCATCGAGACTACGAATTCGTGCCGCGTCGCGGAGGACGTCTGCAACAAGACTCAGATCGGTCCTTGCTTCGACCAGATCAACAATTGTTCGCTCTACCGTGGTCACCGGCAGCCCATGGGCGATTGTCACGTCGATAGGACTCAGCTCTCGCTGGCGATAGCTAATCCCGGGACGCTGGCTTTGACGACGGACGGGGGAACTGAACTCATATCGAGCGGCGGGGAGGTCACCCACACCATGCAGCGATGCAGCTGACGCCCCCATAACTACGACAGCGTTCGCCAGATCGCTGAGACGTCGTTCGGCCATCAGCGAAGGTTCAGTTGCGAGCCAAGCCGCACGCAGGTTCTCAAACTCTTCGGATGGACTACCGGCATAGCGATAGACGCCGTGTGTGAGCCGTTCAAGATGTCCTGACTTGGCCAGCCGGGATAGATCAAGTCGCTGAACGCCATACTCAGCGGCCTGCGCCGTCGTCACCATTCCCCATTGAGATGACGCCACCTCAGCAAGAAGGCGAAGAGCATGTGAAATAGACATAGATTTAGATTGTATCAAGCAAATGATACTTTTCAAGTATTATGTGTTCCGCTATTAGAGGATCTTGGAAGTTCCGCGTCACAGTTATCTCTCGTCGTTGACTTCACCGGGGCTGTTCCAGAACCCAAGAGCAAGACTCGGCTGCTCAAATCCGGCGCGTCCGCGTAGGTCCCCAACGTCAGCTGGGTGAGCCGGCCTGGACCCCCATGCCCGCAAACAAGGTATGCTGGCATACATGCAAAGGACCACGGTCAAGCTTTCTGATGATCTGGACGCAAGGCTGCGACATGAAGCCAAGCGCCGAGGCGTCACCGTGTCCGAGCTCACCAGAGAAGCAATTGAGACACTGCTCGACGCACCGAGAGGTCGACGCAGTCTCCTCGCGGCAGGAGCAGGCGCCAGCGGACGTAGCGACATTTCTGAACGCATCGAAGAGATTCTCGCCAGCGAGCTCGGCTCATCGCACTGATCGTCGACGCCGGTCCGCTTTACGCGTACATTGATCGTGACGATCGACATCACGCCGCGAGTCTTGACCTGCTTGAGACACACCCTGGACCGCTGATTGTTCCCACCCTCGTGGTCACAGAGGTGAGCTACCTGCTTGGCTCACGGCTCGGCGTTGACCCCGAGGTTCGCTTCCTCGGAGATCTGGCTGCCGGCAATTTCATTGTGGAGCCAGTTGCGGCATCGGATTGGATGCGCATCGCCGAACTGGTCGCGCGCTACGCCGACTTACCTTTGGGCACTGTCGATGCATCCGTCGTGGCCGTCGCTGAGCGGCTCGGCATCAACGACATCGCGACGCTCGACAGACCTCACTTCACGGTCGTCAAGTCCAATATCAACGCCATGAATCTCTTGCCCTGAAACTGGACCAGGACTCAGGTCGAACGAGACGTTGGCCTACTACGTCGACCGGCACCACGCGCTCCCATATCGATCCACAATACCGAGTGGGTCGGCGACCTTAGGACTCGGTCAGCTTCGGGCAGCTAGCAACAACTCGGCGATCTGAACAGTGTTGAGCGCCGCGCCCTTGCGGAGGTTGTCGTTGGAGACAAAGAGCACCAGGCCGTTGTCGACAGAGTTGTCCTGACGGATCCTGCCCACATAGGACGGGTCTTCACCTGCAGCCTCCAACGGGTTGGGGACCTCGCTCAGTTCGACGCCGGGCGAATCGCTGAGGATCTCTGTGGCTCGCTCGGGGCTGATCGGACGATCGAATTCGGCGTTGATCGACAGGGAGTGGCCGGTGAAGACCGGCACCCTGACACACGTTCCCGAAACCCGCAGTTCGGGAAGCCCAAGGATCTTGCGGGACTCGTTACGCAGTTTCTGTTCCTCGTCGGTTTCACCGGTGCCGTCATCGACGATGCTTCCAGCGAGAGGCACCACGTTGAACGCAATGGTGCGAACGAACTTCTGTGGAGCAGGGAACGAAATCGCAGAACCATCGAAGGTGAGTTCGTCGACCTTTGGACCCGCCGCAACAGCCTGGGTGGCCAGTTCTTCAACCCCGGCCAGTCCCCCGCCTGACACGGCCTGATAGGTGCTGACGATAAGCCGCTTCAGCCCTGCTTCATCGGCGAGCGGCTTGAGCACCGGCATGGCCGCCATCGTGGTGCAGTTCGGATTCGCCACGATCCCCTTGGGGGTATCGGCCAAGTCGCCGGGATTGACCTCGGCGACGACGAGAGGAACCTGCGGGTCCATGCGCCACGCTGACGAATTATCGACAACGACCGCTCCCGCGGCCGCCACCTTGGGTGCGTACTCCTTGGAGTTGGATGCACCGTTGGAGAACAGGGCTATGTCGATGCCCGAGAAATCAGCGGTGGCGGTGTCCTCGACCACAACTTCAGTGCCCTTCCATGGAAGGGTCTTGCCTTCCGAGCGAGCA
>JAGQSZ010000067.1 GCA_020439285.1 Microthrixaceae bacterium | reverse complement strand
CGTTCGCTGCTGGCAGCACATGCCATAGACCAAAGAGAACTGATCCAACCGCCATCGCCGGCACTGGTCTGAGAACGGTGCTGAGAAGCCCGTGAAGAGCTGATCTGAATATGAGTTCCTCGACTACGACGGTGCCCACGGGGATCACTACCAGGACGCGCCACAACATTGAGCCAACCCCGGTGTCAACCCTGGTGTCGCTGACAACACCAGTAAGACCGCCAATCACCACCAGCGCGCTGATCACGCCGAACGCAATCCCACCGAGCCTCAAACCATCACCGAGGCTGGAACGTGACAGGCCTAGCGAATCAGCCCTTAGCCCTGCGACGAGCGCTAATCCCATCGAACAGCCCGCCAACAACACGTTGTAGGCGAAGTGCCAGTCCTCAGGCACAACGTAGGTTCGTGTCGCGTTGACCAGCACGACGATCGCGAGCAACGCGGCGAGCGCCCCTAAACCCCGAGGCTTGGTGGTAGCGATACTCAATCCTCGTTCAGGTACTTCATGAGACGGTCCCGCTCGGTCGTCGACCAATCATCAGGTGGAACGACTCGGCTCCAGGCGTTGACGTAGTCCAAACGGTAGTCATGTCCGAAACCAGGAGGAGCCGAGAACCCTGCCATAAGGTCGAACACACCTTGAGTCCAAGTGACGAACGGGAACCACGTTCCGGTGTTTGGGACGTCGAACCCGCGCGGTGTTTCATTCCATCCTGACGGTGACCACAACCAGTTGAATCCCCAGTGGGTCACTGGATCGCTGGTGTGTTGCACATAAACCAATGGCCATGTCTCCGGCTCATCTGGAACGTTCTGCGACGGATCACGCGTGATGAACACGACGTCTTCTTGTTCGCCGAACACCGGAAGCCAAACAGATGAGCCCTTGTCACGCCCAGCGACTAGTTGTTCGTGCATCGGATTGAAGTTGGTGGGCCCTGCCAACAAGACACCGTCGGTGCGTGCCATCACGTTCGCTAGCGACGTTTCGGCGTTGACTCCGGCGAATGCAGATTCAGCTCCATATGATCCGAGGCTCAGGCCGAACACGATCAGCTTCGGTCGCTGGTCTGGCGGCAGCTGTGACCAGTGATCGCTGACGGCGTTGAACAGGTCGGTCCCTGCCTCAGCAGACTGGTCAAGTCCGACCAGGAACGAGATCCAGCTCGGCAGGAACGAGTACTGCAGAGTCACGATCGCTGTGTCGCCCTTGTGCATCATCTCGATTGCACGTGCAGCGTCAGGGTCGATCCAGCCCGAACCCGTCGCGGTCGCCACAACGAGAACGCCCCGGTCAAAGCCGCCGGCGCGATCGAGTTCGGCCACAGCTGTCTTGGCGTTGTCGACCATGTCTCCATCGCCGACGCCCACGTAGGCACGAACCGGGTCGGTGAAGGTGGCGTCTTCTCCCCAGTAGTCCGCGAGTTGTTCTCGGGTTGTCACATCCGCGACGAAAGCCCGCCCCTGCATCCCGAGTGATTCCCATGTAACCAGCGAGTCTGGACTGCCCGAAACCGTTGGCGATTCCGGTGGTGTCAGGGTCTTGTCGATTGACGCGTCCTTTTCCCCGAAGGTTGTGTCGGCCCAGACCGTGAAGTGTGAGAAGGCGACGTCACGAAGTGCATAGTTGGCGACCACCGACACGACGATCACCGTGATTGTGACGCTGATGATCCGAGGTATGCGTTTGTTGAGCCAACGATCGAGACTGCGGACAGCTGCTCCGATCAGCCGACCGATGACGAACAGAATCGCGGTCAACACGACACCGGCGATGATTACCACGATGATGTTGGCCGGTCCGAGGTGATCCATCCCGAGCAGATCTCGTTGCCGGTTCTGCCAGGCGAGCCACATCACGACTCCGACCACGGTCGCGATACCCGCGACTGTGGCCAGGACAATGCGCGCCTTTCGCCATGAGCCATGGGAGATCGAACGATTGGTGCTCTTGAGCAGGTAGCGAACGAGTCGCCCCAAGACGGTGCCCACGGCGTACCCCATCGTGATCGAAATGGCGCAGATCGCTCCCTGCACCAGAGCGGTCCGCGGCATAAGGGTTGGAGCAAATGACTGCCACCCGAAAATCAGTGCCATCACCAATCCGCCGAAGGTTGGCGGTGCGATCACAACGTCGGCAATTCGACGCCAGCGTGATCGGCGCTCGTCGGTGTTGCCCCCTTGGTCCGAATCGGTTTCAGGGGATCCTGATTCCTGATCTTCGTGAGCGATGGAGGATGACATCGTGCCATTGTGTCAAAGTCGTCTTTGGCGCGCGGGCATGGGCGACCGTGCAGTCAGATCACCAGACTGGTCGTTCAGCCGGGAACCCATACAGCTGCCCGGGGTTTCCATTCATCCGTGCTGCGGTCAGTGTGTAACCAGTCTCCCGGTACCAGCGACGAGAACAGCACGACTGAGTTGCCAGCTGTGGTCAGCGTGACGCTACGACTTGCCACAGTCATGGTCTTGGCATCGGGGACCTGGACAGTCTCAGACCACTTTCCATCACGCAGCACCAGTGGCGTGCCCGCACGATCGTTGCTGGCACAAGGAACTACCAACAGACGGTCCTCTGACGTCACCGCTCCGGCGATGCATCCGGGCACCGGAAGGTTCTCGATCGGGTCGAGTGGAGTCTCGGTACCGGTGTCAGGATCAACTCTCGTCACACGTACGCCACTGGTCCTTGGTTCATTGCCGGGATAGGAGTCGAGCACTACGGCGCTACCCGCTACGGCGAAAACCCGAGTTGTTAGGTGGGACCACCCACTCGCATCGGTACCGCCATTGGGCTGTGCCGGGATTGTCCAGAACTCATCGCCGGACAGAGACCATGCAAGCCCTTGCCGACCCGATGGCGATGGCCACACGACCTTGGTTCCAGTGAATACCGGTTCTGAGCTCAGCAGGTCACCGAAGTCGACCAGATTGTCAGGCAGCACCAAGGGCCGTGTTGCCCCCGTGGCGGGGCTGAGAACGGAGCCTTGTGTGAAATCCAGTAGCTCATTTCCGGTCCAGATCAACAGATTCGCGCCATCGGGTCCGACGGGAGAGACGCCGGCAGCCACGAGTTGCGGAGAGCGTGGAATCTCACCTCGTGCGGTCCATTCACTGTCGCCATCGGTCCAGGTCGCCCAGTGGTCAAGCACCATCCACGGCGGATAGTTGATCTCGTCAGTTGGCTCGACTCCAACGGCTACTAGATGGTCCCCCGCAGCTGTGATTTCAATCGAATTCAGATCGGGTGCCGGCAGTTCCGTCCACTCCCCAACTCCGGGGTCATAGCTCCACAGCGCTGTGGTCCAACCAAGATCGCCTCTGGCAGTGAAGTCGGACGCAGCGACAATCAGTCGCCCGTGATACCAAGTGGTCGAGTAGACAGCACCGCGAGGCACTGGTCCAAGGTCTATCTCGTGCCATCCCTGCCCCAACACCTCGAAACCGGTCGAGGGTTCTGGGGCGTCCTTTGGGCCGGTGTTGTTCGACGAGCCGCCGGGGTTGGTGCTGACTCGTTGGGATGGTCGACTGTTGGCCAGAATCACCGCGCCGATCACTCCGGAGACCACGATCAGTGCTGCCGCTACTGATGGCCAAAACCGAGGACTACGACGGCCGCGGGAATTGGGATGAAGGAACGGCGTCTCGTGAACCGGATCGGTGTCCGGGCTGTCCCCAGTAGTGCTCAACGACTCACGACGCGACTGCAACAGTGTTGCGAGGCAGCTGGTGTCAGTGTGTGTCAGGTGTTCGGTTGCTGCGATCAGGTCCTCGGCCAACCGTCGGTCCAGATCGTCATGTTGATCGGTCATCGTGTGTCTCCGGTGTGGTCTTCCAACAGAAGTCGTGAGCGCATGGCCGCTCGCCCGTTGAAGAGTGCGTTCTTGACTGCCCCCTGGCTGATACCAGCCACCTCTGCCATCGCTGCAATGTCCATACCGACCAGATAATGCAGAGCAAGGACCTGTCGCTGCCGTTCAGGCAAGGTCAATAGAATCTCGAGCGTCTCGTGGCTCAAAATGGTCGACCGGTTCGATTGGACCGCTAATTCGACCGCGTGTCCTTCATTGTTCAAACGTTCTGATTTGGCGGTGTCCCTCAATCGACTCTCGGAGCGCCTCAGCTCAGACCGGCACCAGTTGAACGCGACTGTCATCGTCCATGCCTGTAGTGAATCGATCGAGGCTCCAGCATCGACACGCTGCCACCCTCGTGCAAGTGCTTCTTGAGCGCTGTCCTGAGCGAGAGTCTCGTCGCCGCAGTATGCGTACACAGCTCGAACTATCGAGTTGTACAGCGAGAGGGCTTGGGCAGCGAAGTTCTCAGCGTCCATCGGTTATCCCGCTGAAACCATTGGTTGTTGCTCCACCAGACAAGCTGACCACAACGTGAAGACGTCTGAGCGGGTCAAAAGGTTTGACCCGTTCGTCGATATCCGGGAACCTCAACAGTCCCCTGGCGCGTTTGATCGAAATGTCCCACGCAGAAACCGAGCCCACATACAGATCATTGTCTCATCAGTGATTGCTCCCACCGCTCGGTCCGAAAGTCGCGACGGGTCGACCGCCGCCCGTATCAGTGCGTGAGTGTCCAAGAGCACCTTCGTGTTGGATCGAAGTCATCCCCGATGTCAGCCAATGGTTGATCGAAGTCATCACTCATCCAGTAGTCCGATACTTCAAGTTGCCCAAGACGACGCGGTGCTTCAGATCTGTTGACCCGCACAAGTTTCACCTCTGCCTTCGCTCGTCGTCCCATCGCGACCTCTTGTCCAGCCAACACAATCTCCAGCAACTCGCTCAGCGTTACTTTGGCCTCTGACGCTGTCACCGTACGCACACGGAACTGGTTTCATCAGACCAGACCAGATTGCTTGTCACAAGCGATCATCCATCGTCGTCACGTACCAAGTCCGCATAAACGCCCTTGGTCATCGCTAACAGGTCGGTCGGCGACAGCTTGATCATCGCCCCACGTCGACCACCGTTCACAAAGATCTGTTCGTACTCTTGTGCACCCAGGTCAACGAAAGTCGCCAGCGTCCTTCGCTGACCGATCGGCGAGATTCCACCCACTATGTAACCGGTACTCCGCTCAGTGATATCGCATTCCGCCAGTCGTGCACGTTTGGCCCCAACAGCCGATGCCAACGCTCTCAGATCCAATGACCGATCGGCGGCAATGACCGCAACGACCAGTCTGTCTCCTGTGCTGAGCACCAGGGTCTTGAATACCGTGGCGGGCTCAACCCCCAACGCTTGAGCGGCATCGAGTCCTCGTGATGCTGCGGTCAGATCAGGCTCGTATGAGTGGACCTCGAAGTCGATGCCCGCAGCGTTCAACAGGGTCATCGCTCGTGTGGCTTCGTTCTTGATGGACAAGGGGGCTCCAGATAGCGTTGGCCCGAGTTTCATGCATCCCGCGGAGGAAAGCCGGTCAAAGTCCGGCACTGTCCCGCAACCGTAGGTCACCCACAAGGCCAGTTGGCCGGACCGGATGACAAGTCGGAATGCTCTCGGGATTCTGTAGCTTCGATTTGTCCGTCGTGGATTGCGGATGCCGGAGCCCGGGTGCTCCTTCGGAAGTAGGACCTCCAGGGCCAACGGCCCGAGGAGGAACCCAAATGACCAGCACCACCAAGCCCGACAGCGCCGACCGGGCCAAACGCAAGCGGCCGGCACGGTTCGTTCCCGCTCTGCTCGCCACGGTCGGAGCGCTCGCGACCCTTGGAGCAGCAACGGCTCCCCGAACGGGTGCCGCCACACCATCAGCTACTGATCAAGCAACAGCTGCCAGCAATGCGTTGGATTGGCTGGAGGTTGAGCTCATGGCCAATGGCGGTTCGATGCCCGGCTTCAGTCCCGGCTCCAGTGAATGGGGTCTGACCGCTGACACAGCGTTGGCTCTTGCTGCGGGGGGCCGCACCGGCTCGACTGAAGCACAGCAAGCCGTTGATCTGCTCACCGGGGCTGCAACGGGATACACGACCTGGGCACCGACAATGCCGGAGGTGCGAGTGGCAGGAGCGACAGCGAAGGTCCTGTTGGTCTTGAACACCTACGAACGTTCAACGATTGTCGATGGGGTTGATCTAGAAGACGAACTTCGTTCGTTGATGGCGACCAGTGGGTCCCAGGCCGGCCGTTTCAATGACCGCGTACCCGATCCCACATGGAACGCAAGCAACGCGTTCGGACAGTCGCTCGCCATGCTCGCGCTCGCCTTCAGCGACAATGGTGTTCCATCCCAGTCGGTTCAGTTCTTGTTGAGTCAACAGTGTCCTTCGGGTGGATTCCCCCTCATCTACTCAGATGGCGGATGTAGTACCGATTCCTCGGCCGACACCGATGCCACTGCCCTGTCACTACAGGCTCTGTTGAGCGTTGATCGATCGAGCGGCGTGCTGAACTCTCTTGTCGACGGACTCAATTGGTTGTTGACGCAACAGGATTCCGCGACGGGCGCGTTCGGAGGAACCGGCCCGACATCTGGTCTGAACACCAACAGCACCGGTCTGATCGCGCAGACTCTTCGAGCCGCGGGTTGGGTCGAAGGAGCCGATAGCGCAGCTGAATGGATAATCGACTCGAACCAGATCTCGGAGCCGACCGCAACTGGAACACCGGCATTCAGCGACGTCGGCGCGATCTCGTACAACCCGGCTGCGCTTTCAAGTGCTCTTGAGGTCGGGGTCACCAGCCAGGTATCCGATCAATGGCGGCGCGCGACTTCCCAAGCTGTGCTCGCTCTCGGCCTGCCCATCTATGGGCCCGGACAGGTGGAGCCGGTGACGTCAACGCCGACCACATCAACTACTTCGACTTCCACCACTACGACCGTGGCTCCCAACAGACCTACGACGACCGAGCCGGTCGCCACAACGACCACGGCGGCGGGAATCACCGCGACCACGGGTGCTGGCGACCCGAATGGAGCCACTGTGGAAGGCGAATCGGTACTTCGATCACCCACAGGAAGCACCGACGCCACGTCGGCAGTTACCTCTGACTCGCTGCGCTCGACCCAGTCCCGATCCACGCTTCCCCGAACGGGTTCTGATTCAACGCTCATGGTCCTGATCGGAATCGCGATGGTGTTCACTGGGCTTGCCAGCGCAGCAACCCAGCGACGTCTGGCCACCCGACGAGGAACACAGGAGTGAACATCAGAGCCATTCCGACTCTGGTAGCGGCCATGATCCTCTGGGCCGCAGCTTCCGCGAGCGGCCTCCAGTTGGGGACCCAGGAAGCAGCAGCGTGGACCACCGGCGCTTGCACCACGGCCACCGGGGTGACCGTCGTGATCGACTTCCAAGAACTCGGCGGCGGTATCCATATCCGTTGTGCTCCCGGTCCGGTGACCTCGGGTTTCGACGCGCTCTCCCAAGCCGGGATCGATTATCAGACGACGATCCGCCAACCAGGATTCCTCTGCAAGATCGGCGGTAAGCCGAGCAACGATCCGTGTATCGACGCGTCGCCCGCTACGGCCTACTGGTCCTATTGGCTGGCACCGAGGGGCGGAACCTGGTGTTACAGCAACTGGGGGGCCGGGAACCGTACCCCTCCAGCAGGGTCAGTCGAAGGCTGGTCATTCTCGCTGAACAAGACCGCTTCCACTTCTCCCCCACCGGGAACGCCACCACCACCTGCCACCCCGGGCGTCCCTACAGGTACGCTCAGCGGAAATGACTGCGACCCCCGCTCCAGCGCGCCGAAGCCAACTACGACTACAACGGCACCACAGAGCCCCGGAAGTCCGACCACAACTCCACCCAGACCGACATCTCCATCGAACGGATCGGGGGCATCAGACAATCCAGCGGCCGGCGGCGGATCAGGGGCGACATATCCATCGGGGTCCCCAGCATCGGGTAGCAACACCATGGGAACAGACTCGTCTGGCGACAGCACGGCCGGGTTCCCGGAGGCCAACGGCAGCGCCGCATCCAGCGGTGACGAATCCTCTCAGTCCGGTTCTGACGATGCAGAGGCCGTCGACGCAACAGACGAGGCAGCAGTGGCAGGCGTGACCGCAGAGGCCGACTCGGGCCAAGCATCGAAGACAGCCCGCCGGGCCAGTGGGAAAGAATCTGCGTCCGGCCATGCCACCGATGCGAACCTCAACGTCAGCCGTGCGAAGTCCTCTCCCATCGGAGTCGTGTTGGCATTCCTGGTTGCTGTCGGAATTGGAACCATTGCAGTCGTGCGTCGTCGCGGTGCCTGAGATCCGACGCCCAGAATGGAACCGTCTGCCGAGGGACCTGCATCCCGGCGCGTGGTGGATCTGGGCGTTGGGCATGGCCACCGCTGCTAGCCGCACGACCAATCCGCTGTTGCTGGTCATTGTGATTGCCGTGGTTGGCTTGGTGGTGTCATCACGGCGAAGCGATGACCCATGGGCCCGCGGATTCAAGATGTATCTGATGTTCGGCCTGGTGATAATCGCGGGTCGTATCGCGTTCCGCATGTTGTTGGACGGTCAGTACGGCGAACACGTTCTGTTCACGCTTCCCGAATTGCCGTTACCCGACGCCGCTGCAGGCATACGTATAGGTGGACCCGTGTCCCTCGAGGGCATACTCGCCGCGCTCTACGACGGGTTGAGGCTGGCAACCTTGTTGATCTGTCTGGGATCCGCCAATGTGCTCGCCAACCCCAAACGGATGCTGCGCTCGGTTCCGAGTGCTCTCTATGAGATCGGATCTGCTGTGACCGTCGCGCTCAGCGTCGCTCCTCAACTGATCGAAAGTGCTGGTCGTGTCACCAAGGCCCGAAGGCTCCGCGGCGACGTCGGCCGCAGAACCCGATGGTTCTCCCAGGTCATCGTTCCGGTTATGACAGATGCACTTGACCGGTCCTTGTTATTGGCCGCCGCAATGGATTCACGGGGTTATGGACGCACTTCCGGGGTAGCGAGGTCGAGTCGCCGGGTCACCGCAGTTCTGGTCATCGGTGGACTGTTGGGGATCTGTGCAGGCACCTATGGCCTGTTGGACTCCTCAACCCCTTGGCTCATCGGCATGCCGATGCTCGTCGTTGGGCTGACGGTTTCGGTGATCGGTTTCATCGCAAGCGGCCAACGAGTACCCCGGACCCGCTATCGACCCGACACCTGGAACCTGGCAGAGTTCGTCGTTGCCGGATCGGGAGTGGCAACTGCAGCGGTGATGTTTGTTTCGTCAACAGTCAATCCGGGAGTACTCAACCCTTCATTACAACCGTTGAGTTGGCCCCCACTTCCGTTGATGGCGACTGTCGGTGTTCTAATCGGAGCAGTGCCCGCGTGGGCAGCACCTGTTCGTCCAAAGCCTCGGGTCCAAGGAGCACCCAGATGATCGAGTTCCGCGACGTGACCCTGACATATCCGGAGGCCGCCAAGCCCACCTTGACCGGGGTGAACTTGGAGATCGAAGAGGGCGAGTTGTGTCTCGTGGCGGGTCGAACCGGGGTCGGAAAGTCGACACTGTTGGGTTGCATCAACGGACTGGTTCCCCATTTCACCGGTGGACACCTGCGCGGGGCAGTTCTGGTCGATGGTCGTTCAACTGCTGATCATCCGCCGCGTGAATTGGCCGAGGTCGTCGGTGTTGTCGGCCAGGATCCCCTTGCGGGTTTCGTCACCGACACCGTCGAGGAAGAGTTGGCTTACGCGATGGAACAGTTGGCTGTTCCAAGTGACGTGATGCGCAAACGAGTCGAAGAGACCCTCGACCTTCTGGGAATCGCAGAACTGCGCTCCAGGTCACTTCGTTCGCTCTCGGGGGGTCAACAACAAAGGGTCGCGATCGGATCAGTGCTGACGGCCCACCCTCGGATTCTCGTGCTCGACGAGCCGACCTCTGCGCTGGATCCGACCGCCGCCGAGGAGGTCCTCGGCGCGATCATGCGACTGGTTCATGACTTGGGAGTCACAGTTGTCATAGCCGAACACCGGTTGGAACGGGTGCTGCAGTATGCGGATCGGGTGCTGTACCTGCCCGGTGATGGATCGGTCATCTCAGGCACACCAACCGAGGTGATGGAGTTCTCCGAGGTTGCACCCCCAGTGGTGCAACTGGGTCGCCTCGCCGGGTGGTCCCCCCTGCCTCTGTCGGTTCGTGATGCCCGACGTCGCGCCTCTGAACTACGCGAAGCGCTTGAGGGACATCCAGCGCCTGCACCGTCGACGCCCAACGGGACCTCGAGCGATGCCGCACTGCACGCGGAAGGAGTCCTAGTCACCTACGGGGATGTCGTTGCGGTGCGCAAAGTCGATTTGGATCTGTTTGCCGGGAGCATCGTCGCTATGATGGGCCGCAACGGTTCGGGAAAGTCATCACTGATGTGGGCGCTACAGGGAAGCGGCAAGCGGGACTCTGGAACGATCCGGGTTTTCAGCGGTCAAGGAGTTGCCGAGGATCCAGCGAAACTGTCGTCCCGTGAGGCACGCCAACGAGTGGGCTTGGTGCCCCAAACTCCGGGTGACCTTTTGTATCTCTCGACCGTCGCTGCCGAGTGCACCCAAGCAGATGTTGATGCGGGGGCCGAAGCCGGTGAATGCGATCGTCTGCTCGAACGTCTCGTGCCAGGAATCGATCGCGAGATCCATCCGCGCGATCTGTCCGAAGGACAACGGCTAGCGCTGGTGCTCGCGATCCAGCTCACTGCCTCTCCCGCTGTGATCCTGCTCGATGAACCCACTCGTGGGCTCGACTACGGGGCCAAGACGAACCTGGCGAAGATACTCGGCGAGTTGGCCGCGTCCGGCCGGGCCGTAATGGTCTCTACCCACGATGTGGAGTTCGTCGCCACCTGCGCCGACCGGGTGGTCGTGATGGCACAAGGAGAGGTCGTGGCCAATGGCCCTACAGCCGAGGTAGTTGTCGCATCCCCGGCATTCGCGCCCCAGGTGGCAAAGATCCTGTACCCGTCGGAGTGGCTCAACGTGGCCCAGGTTGCCCACGCCTTGGAACCAACGCGATGAGAAGTGGTTGGCGTACATCGAACTCAGCGATCCGGATCGGGGTCAGGCCGGCCATTGCTCTGACCATCGCAACGGTCACTGGTTTGTCCATGTTCCTGTGGCCGTTGCTGCTCAGTCCCCCGGCCGAGTCATCGCACAACACCGATGCACCGTACCTGTTCGTGTTGATCCTGCCGATCGTGTTGGGAGTCGTGCTCACCGAATTACACAGCGGCCAGATCGATACCAAAGCGCTCGCGATGCTGGGAGTGCTCTCTGCCATCGGAGCCGCGCTGCGACCGATGGGAGCCGGAGTCGCAGGCATCGAAACGGTGTTCTTCTTGTTGGTGCTCGCAGGGCGTGTCTATGGGCCTGGCTTCGGATTCGTTCTGGGCAACACCACCCTGTTCGCCTCGGCATTGCTCACAGGCGGAATAGGTCCGTGGTTACCGTTCCAGATGCTCGCCTCGGGCTGGGTCGGACTTGGGGCCGGGTTGCTTCCACGCGCCAAGGGCAAGGTCGAGTTGGCGATGCTCGCTGCCTACGGCGCTCTGTCCGCGTTCGCATTCGGTTTCTTGATGAACATGTGGTTCTGGCCCTACGCCATCGGGGGAGATACACAACTCTCGTTCGTCGCAGGCGACGCGGTGTTGTCCAACCTTCACAGGTTCGTCTTGTTCACTATCGCCACGTCGACACTTGGTTGGGACACCGGCAGAGCAATCACCAACGTCGTTGCGATCCTGGTGATCGGGCCGACTGTTCTTCAGACTCTGCGACGAGCGGTCCGCCGTGCGGCTTTCGACGCTCCCGTCACATTCGACCCCTCACCTCCCACGCCGTCATCTGCCCCGCTATCGGGGGCTGGCACCGGTCCTGCCACCGAGGTGGACAGGACCGGACACCAATTCAGTTGACCAAGGCCCCTGGCCAAGGCCGTTCATATAGCCCGACGACTGCGTCGAGGGTCGACATCCTGATCACCCCAACGCTGTCCAAACGCCAAACGAACGCCCCGTGGTCAGTCGCTGGCGACTGGATCTGGAACGAGATGAGCGTGTCGATCGCGGTCTGATCCGGAGTATGTCCGAGTGCCCTCAGAGCGGCAATCACCAGTCCGGTGGAATTGGAATCCGATACCTGGGTGGGCCCGGACGGACTCGCGCCCCATCCACCGTCGTTGCCGCGCACAGCGTTGAACCAGTCTTGTGGATCATGGTCTGGGGTGGCTCCGACCGCAGCAAGACCCAACGCTGCCAATGCGGAACCGTTGGAATCCTTGTAGACCCACATCGCCGGGTTCTCAACGCAGTCAGTGGTGGTATCAGCGCGGAACATCAGCCAACTCGCGTCATCGCATTGCTGGTCGATCAGCCAAGCAACTGCTGGGACGTCATTGATCGTCTGACCCGAACCCGGGGTGATACTCGCCGGTCTTGGTGTGACGACCGACAGCGCTGCTAATGCCAGTCCCTGGCGGAACGCTCCGTCGAATCCTGCGTACTGGGATCCGAACAAGCCACTTGGTTGTTGGGTCGACTCGAGTCTCGCAACCAGATCGGTGCCGCCGAAGTCTCGCGGATTACCTCCGGATGCGACGACAGCCAGGATCACACGGGCAAGAGCTCCCGCCCGGTCACCGGCGCCTTGGTCCACATAACTTTCAAATGTGGATTCGAGGCTATCGAGTCGTAGGCCGGCCATGGCCGGGGCCTTGTCTAGCGATGCCAAGGTCGCTACGGCCAGGACACCAGCACCTGTGTCAGATGCGCCCGGGTCCGACGCCAACGGGATAAACCCAGATGCGTTGAACTGTCCGGCGATCCAATCACCCGCACGATCCAGCGCAAGCGCGGATGCAGATGTAGGCGGCGTCGTGGACGGCGGCGGCCCTTCGTCCGGAGGAGTGCATGCGAGCGCGACAACTCCCAGGGCCGCTGACATCGCAATCAGCACT
>JAGQSZ010000066.1 GCA_020439285.1 Microthrixaceae bacterium | reverse complement strand
CGATCGTCAATCGATCGTTGCTCAGTGCCCAGGTCCCCAAGTCCATCGACATTGCCGGTCTGGTGTCAGTCTCGGGCGATGTCTCGAAGGTGAGACCGGCGATCGAGGAGGTAGCGACTTCGTTCGGGGTCAAGTCCGTGCTTGCACCCGACGATTTCGTGAGCAGCAGATCGGAACTCCTGCGAGGCTTTGAACGAGTCATCCAATGGATGCTTCTGTTCACCCTGCTCCAAGCCCTCGTCGGAGTGGTGAACACCCTTTTGTTGTCCGTTGGCGAGCGGCGGCGTGAGTTCGGCCTGTTGCGCGCTGCCGGCGCCACGCGCAAACAGATTCTCCGAGTAGTCATGATCGAGGGCGGCGCATTCGCAATTGTGGGCACGCTTCTCGGACTTATCGTCGGAACGCTCGGAGCATTCGCTGCGATGCAAGCGATTCGCAGTTTTGGTGTTTCTGGATTCGTTGTGCCGATCCCCATGTTGGTACTTACCGCACTCGCAGCGTCCGGCCTCGGTGTCGTGGCAGCGATCGTGCCCGCTCGCTGGGCCGCAGCGGTCCCACCACTCGAAGCAGTGGTTGACTCGGGCGGGTCATCGGTTCGGCTCAGCTTCTCCGAGGCATATCAAGCGTTCGCCCGAGGGGTCGAGAACCTCAGCCTGCCAACGCTGAGCCCAGCCGGTGTCGCGGTCGGTGGTTCGGGTGTTGCAGCAGCTGGTGGTGCTGCTTCAGTCGAAACTGAGCGGGTGCAGCGGTCCCCGCTGGACCATCCTGACATTCCTCCGCCCTACCGACCGTGGATCAAGCCGGACCTGGCCGATAGTGCAGGCCAGACTGCTGCCAGCTCACCCGGGCGTGACCAGTCCGGGCCTGGCTACCCCGGGTCGGACCGACCTGACTCCAGCCGAGTTGGTCCGGATGCTGAACGGCCAGGCGTCTTGTTCTCACCGGGGGCCAGAGAGCGTCGCCGGGTCACTAAGGACATCGACGATGTTGTCATTCCGGAGCGATTGTCCGAGATTGCCGGTCGACTCGACCCAGCAAGCCTCGTCGATTCAGGACCGTTGCTCGAGATGCTCGCTGACCAACTCGCCAATGGTGAATCGGTCGCAAATATGGTCCAAGGTTGGGTCAAGAGCCTGCCTTGTCTGGTCGCCCGCACCGATAAGCGTGTCATCGTGTTGGTCAGCAAGTTCCCTGAGCCGCTGGTTCAATCGCTTGAGCTCTCGAAGGCCGGCCTGTCGATTTTTGGTCCTCCTGGACTCGCGACTGTTTCCATGGCGGTCATTGACAACCGTCGACTCCTTGAAGTCATCGGCATCCGCGACCGTGCCGAAGCAATGGCAATGGCCAAGAAGGCTGATTCAACCGGTCCGAAACGGCGCGGCTACTTCTAGTTGGCATAGCCCGAAGCGACGCCTAGGTCATAGCGCTGGGGCCGTCATGACTCAGACTGTCGCGACCTCTATCTCAATTACGACCGGTTCGCCGTCAATCGAGCCGGTGTGAGTGCCGTCCGTTGTGGCGGGCTCGACATCACTAACCTGCAGATCAGTAGCGGTGGCCAGTACCTGACCCGCGATCCAGTCCGTGTGAGGCGATACCGATGAAATCAGGCCGGTACTGCCACGCACAATGAGTTTGATTCGGTCGGTCACTACTAGATCCTCGGACTTGCGCGCCTGTTGGATCATCCGGACAAGGTCCCGGGCCATACCCTCGGCACGGAGCTCGTCCGTGACTTCGATGTCCAGTTCCACCACTGCATCGCTGTGGTGCAACGGCGCAGCCACGCTGTTCTCCCTGGGCTGAAGCGCGAGTGAGAACTCGTCAGACTGAAGCACATGACCGCACGCAGTGACGGTGCCGTCTTCGTTCTGGACCCAGTCACCCTGCTTAGCGGCCTGAATGACCTGTTGGACGTCCTTGCCCAATCTTGGCCCCAGCACGCGAGCATTTGGCTTGAGAACGAAGCTGCCGATCAGGGACGGATCATCGGAGATCTCAATGTCCTTGACGTTGACCTCGTCAGCTATCAGATGCGCATATTCGGCTATCTGTTGGCCATCGGGAGCAGCAATGGTCAAGCGCTGGAGAGGCAGACGTGCGCGAAGCCGGTTGTCTTCGCGCAGGCTAAGCGCCACTGAGCAGACGTCTCGGACTTGGTCCATCGTCGTCACCAGTTCCGGGTCTGGACGAAGATCCTGAACTGTCGGCCAGTCCTGGAGGTGTACCGACGCGTCGCTGTTCGGGCCAGGACCGTTGAGTCCCAAGAAGATCTCGTCGGACAACATCGGTAACAGGGGAGCGATCAGCTTGACCAGAGTGTTGAGCACCGTAAACAGCGTGTCATAGGCGTCGACCTTGTCTTGTTGCGAAACTCCATCCGATCCGCCGCCCGGTGCCCAGAATCGTTCTCTCGATCGCCTGATGTACCAGTTGTTGAGAGCATCGATGAAGCTCTGGACGTCGTGGCAGGCTCCAGCGATGTCGTAGGAGTCCATCCGGCCGGTCACGGACTCCACCAATTCAGTGGTCTTGGCCAAGATGTACCGGTCCAGCACGCCGGTTGCATCGGAACGAAGCTTGGCCCGGTAGCCGTCCGCGTTCGCGTACAGCGTGAAGAACGAGTACGCGTTCCAGATCGGATTCACCAGAGTCCTGATCACCTCGGTGAAGTCAGACCCATCGGTCGCGATGCGAAGGTCTCCACCGCGCAGAATCGGCGACGCCATCAGGTGCCAGCGCAGCGGATCGGAGCCGTGGGATTCGAACACGTCGGCCGGGTCGGGGTAGTTCCGCAGGCGCTTGGACAGCTTGCGACCCTCGTGGTCAAGCACCACGCCGTGGCAGATCACATTGGTGAACGCCGGCCGATCGAACAGGGCCACCGACAAAACGTGGAGCGTGTAGAACCAGCCGCGGGTCTGAGCTATGTACTCGACGATGAAATCAGCCGGTGAGTGCTCATCGAACCAATCACGGTTGTCGAACGGATAGTGGACCTGCGCGAAAGGCATCGAACCTGACTCGAACCAACAATCGAACACCTCGGTGACGCGCCGCATCATCGACTTGCCAGTCGGATCATCAGGGTTTGGTCGCACCAGGTCATCCACTGTGGGCCGGTGGAGATTGTCTGGACGGACACCGAAGTCGCGTTCGATTTCATCGAGCGATCCGTACACATCCGTTCGTGGATATGCCGGGTCGTCGCTACGCCACACAGGTATCGGCGAGCCCCAGAAACGGTTGCGGGAGATGGACCAGTCCCTGGCGCCTTCGAGCCAGCGGCCGAACTGTCCATCGCGAACGTGCGAAGGGATCCAGTTGATCTGTTGATTCAGTTCAACAAGCCGATCGCGAAACTCTGTGACCTTCACGTACCACGATGAGACAGCCTTGTAGATGATCGGCGTGTCAGTCCGCCAACAGTGCGGATAATTGTGGTCGTAGGTGTCGTGCCGGACTACTTCGCCCTTGGACTTGAGGTGGCTGATGATCGCCGGGTTGGCCTCGAATACGTTGGTGCCGAAGTAATCCGAGACCTCATTGGTGAACCGTCCCGAGTCATCAACTGGGCACACCAGGACGATTCCGTTGGACTCACAGACCCGCTGGTCGTCCTCGCCGAATCCGGGAGCCATGTGGACCACGCCTGTGCCGTCATCGTCAGTCACATAGCCGTCAACCAAAACACGGAATGAGTTCTCGTTGTCGGCGAAGTAGTCGAACAGTGGCACGTATCGGAGCTCGGCGAGTTCGGAGCCCAACAACTCGGCCACGACTTGGTATCCATCTCCCAACTCGTTCTCGTATTTGGCCAAGGCGTTGGCGCCAACGATGACGAGCGCGTCACGAGCCGGAGAGTCGACTACGGCGTACCGTATGGAGTCCCCAACAGCGAGCGCCAAGTTGGACGGAAGTGTCCAAGGTGTTGTTGTCCAGGCCCAGATTTCAACTGGGCGGTCACCTCGGAGCGGCTCCGGTATCCGATCCGAGTCAGTTGAGTCCGGGTCGAAGGTGAAAGCCACAGTTAGCGCCGGGTCCTGCCGGGGCCGTGTTGCGTCGTCCAGTCGGATCTCGAAATTGGATAACGGAGTTTCAGCTCCCCACGAATACGGCATCACCCGGTATGCCTCGTAGATGAGGCCCTTTTCCCACAACGTGGAGAACGCCCATATGACGGACTCCATGTAGGAAACATCCATCGTCTTGTAGTCGTTGGAGAAGTCGACCCATCGGGCCTGACGGTGGACCAAGTCCTCCCATTCGCTGGTGAACTGCAGCACTGAAGTTCGGCACGCATCGTTGAAGCGATCGATTCCATAGTCGGTGATCGCAACTCGACCCGAGACGCCGAGTTCCTTCTCTGTCTGCATTTCCGCAGGCAGGCCATGGCAATCCCAGCCGAAACGTCGTTCAACGACCTTTCCGCGCATGGTCTGGTACCGGGGAACAACGTCCTTCACGTAACCGGTCAACAGGTGGCCGTAGTGGGGGAGCCCATTGGCAAAAGGCGGCCCGTCATAGAACACGTACTCGTCACAACCTGAATCACGCCGCTGACTGATGGACCTCTCAAAGGTCTTTTGGTCATCCCAACGCGCCAGGATCGCTCGCTCAATAGCGGGGTAGTCAGCCCGGGACGGGACCGTCGGATAGGGCTGGTCGGAGTGAACTGGATTCTCGTTATCGGGGGATGTCATCTTCGGCTCCGTCGGGTGACAAGTCGTTCAATCCTACGTTGTTGCAGCAATTGCCATTCCATCGGGTCACCGGGGATTCTTCTGCCGATTGTGTGGACCACATAGGCGCTGGAGATTGTCGATCACCGTAGGGCCACCGCTGGCATAAGGATCCTTGTGGTCGTACTGCAGGAAACTTGTTGCATTGCAGCCCTGCTGGGCACATTGGCTATGTCTGGCGTCCACAACTCGTTTCTGACGCCTGGTGGGAAAGCGACGTCGTGGGCTTGCATCGATCGGCTGTCTTGCCGAGTCGTGCATGAGAAGCGACACAAAACTGGACGGGAGCAGGCGTGTCACAGCGTTGTCGGAGAGGGGCGTCCCATCTGCCAGATGGTTGCCGTCGACATCGACGTGGACGACCACTTCGTGGACCGTGTTTGAGCCTCCATCAGTTGCGAGGGTTAAGAGCGCATCGGCCCGTTGTTGTGCCAGAGTTGGACGCCGTTGGCGCTGGTGCGCTCCCGCGGGAGCGTCAGTTTGGTTGTCATTATCACTGGGCTGGTTCACCGAGTCTTCGCTCGATCCGATCCTTGCTCCGGCTTGGACGGCAGCAGTAATCGCCGCACAGACTCGAGCCCCTTGACTGGGTTGCAGACGTGCTGTGATGACGATCATTCCGTCGGGCTCCGTGTGCCAGGTGACTGACCTGGCATGGCGCTGCCGTCTTTCGATCGTTTCGGGATCCTCATTGCGGAGCGTCCACGCAGCGATTGCCTTGCTCAATCGACCAACTGAGGTGTTGGAGGCAAGTTCCACGAGCTGGTTGATGCTCTCGGGGGATAGGTGCGGCGCCATGATTCTGGCTTTCGCATAACAGATGTCGCCTCGAGCCATTGCCGAGTCGAGTTCTGGGTACTGCATCATGGCTCGAGCAACTCGCAACTGGTTACGGGCAGTGGAAAGTTCAATAGCGCAGAGTTCGGCCAGCCAAGCAGCACAGGAGAGAGATCCGGAGGTTTCCCATGTGTGCTCGGCGTCGGCCCTGGCGATGAGCACAAGAAGTTCGTAGGTGCCGCTAGCCAATTGTTGAGATAGCGATGCGATCTGCGTCGGTAGATCTTCTTCGAAGGTTGTTGTCATTGCTTCTCCCAGGCCTTGACAATAGAACGTATGTTCGTTACCTTAGGGTGTGAAGTTAGTGGAGGTCAACAGGGAATAGGAGAAAATATTGAGATATTTGAATAGCAGTTGACAGTGACTACCAGCGTTTGCAGTCGTTGTGGGCCCTCACGTGGATCCACCGGAATCACTGTGATCCGGGCGCAAGGAAGCTTTCTCGTGGATAGTGAGGAGTCGATCTGACGCTCCCATGGGAGCGTTAACGACTTGAGATTCGCTGCGGTGATACGGAGGACGCCAGCAGTGTGCTGTTAGTCGCCCGGTGAGGTGGTCGACGTGGACTCGGAGTCGATGGTTGTCGATCCCGACGGGTCCGGTTCCGTTGTGGAAGTGACCGAATCGAGAACCCTGGGGTCCTCGTTCTGGACCTGTTCGCGGGACGGTTCTTCACTGGATGGCTGAGGAAGTTCGTCGGAGGTATTAGGTGAATCTGGCCGGATCATGATCCGCTTGAGGGTGAAGTCGCCGCCGTCGGCTTTGACCTCGATCTGATCGATCGCCACCAGCTTTCGATCAGTGAAGCGGAGTAGCTCGAATCGGTGCGGCTGGCTTTTGTCGACCAACAGGTTTCCGATGCCCGTAGCCCCAGAAGATCCAACAACAGCGACGATGGTCCCGTCGATGACTTCAAGTTTGAAGAGGTGGAGGTGACCGGCGATGGCGACGGCTACCTTGCCAAGAGCTGGCTTGAGTTGGACTGGATTGTGGACGGCTATTACGTCTGGGTTCTTGGACTGGATCAGCGAAGCTGTGGTCTTGAACTGCTTCCTGTAGGTCTCGTCGATCCTTGGCTTTGGGATGGTCTTCAGCGCAGTATTGGTCGGGTCGGCCATTCCGAGTATTCGAAGCCCCTTCACTGTGAAGAGCTCGTTGTCGACATAGTGGATGTATGGCGAACGTTTCAGCTCGCTTCGGACTTCTGGGCTGTCGTGGTTTCCAGGGACTAGGTAGTAGGGGACCTTGAATCCTCGCAACTGATCGGTGAATCCAGCTTCGGGTTGGAACCCGAATGAGGTGAAGTCCCCAGTGTCGACGACTGCATCAACTTTGAACTTCTCGGCGAGATCCTTTGCCAAGGAAAGGCCGACGCCGCTGAGGTGGAGGTCGGAGACATGGAGAATCACGACCTCGCCTTGGGCACGTGAGATCTCCTTGGTCGTAGCGGACGAGTAAAGGTCGGCGATTCTGCTTGAGAGGACGTCTGCCCGTGACTCGATGCTGCCGAACCTGGTGTCCAAGCCGGCCACCTTCGAAATGAGTGAGTCCGATGTCGCCAACTGTCCCCGCAACTGGGGACTGGAAAGCAACTGGTCTGGGCTGTAGGTCATGACGACCGGGGCGATCATCGCGGCCGTAGCCAATATCGAGACAATCGACCCGCTGAGGAGCCGAACCGGTGAACGCCGGCCCGGGAAGGCGAGTGCTGCACCGGCACCGACTAAAGCGCTGATGGCTGCTAGGCGAAGCAGCACCTGAACCATGGCGCCGGGAAGGTCGTCGCGGATTTGTGCTTCTAGATCCTTGGCTCCGCCATCCGAGGCCGAGCCGATTGCATCGATGACGTCTACCTCTTGAAGCGCGATTTTGACCTTGATCGGTGGTGCATGAGTTGGCGCAGACAGCGAACCAAGCGGGGCGAGAGCAATCTCAGTCTCACCTCTAGTCGAGGGGGCGAATCCAAAACTGAACTCACCGGGCCCGAGTCTTGCTGTTGCCCGAAAGACCAAAGGGAGTACGACCAACGTGATCACGATGATCCAAGCGAAGAAGCCAAGTCGCCGGAGTGCCCGAGGCTTGGTACCTGATGGTGTCGGTTCGGATGAAGAGTCGCGACCGTCATCCCGCGTCGAACTCGGGGGGCCCGACGATCTGTCGCCAGATCGAGGGTCGGCCGGCGGATTCGACTCAGGACGCGGGGGTGTCTCGCTCATAGGTCCAACGGGTCCCCATCGAGAGCCGGTGTCGGCCTCCGGTGATTTCTGCGTTGCTGAGTTCGTAACCGGCGTCGCCGTGGTACATGGCGATTACCCGGTCTCCTATGAAGCTGAACCGGCTTGCGAAGTGCTCCATCGGTCGACTCAGCGCATCAGACATAAGGTCTGCTGTTCGCTCGAACGGTACGAGTTGTACGAGCGTGATGAATGTGGGTGGAGTGAGAGCGAGTTCGCCGGCCGCGTGTTGTTCGAGTGCCTCAGTTGGAGCGAGCCATTGAAAGTCGCGTATCTCGCCGTCATCAATTGTGACGGCGTCGTGGTCGGCTCCGATGGTGGTGAGGAAGAACGCAGTTGTGAATCTTCGTGATGTCCCGGGTGGGGCGGTCCAATGTGACCACCGGATGAGGCGCTCGGGGCTGATCTGCAGCCCGGCTTCTTCGGCGGTCTCCCTTACCGCGGTATGGCGGGATGCCTCCTCAAGCTGGAGACGAAGGGAGAGTGACGAGTCAGCGGCGTCTGTAGAAGTCGATGATGTCCTCGTTCCCACCGGGGTTGGCGATGAGTCGTGTTCGATCTCGATGCGTCCGCCTGGGAAGACCCACATGTCGCCGGCGAACCGGAGCCCCTTGTCGCGGCGAAGCATCAGTGTCTGGACCCCCGAAACAGCGGAGCCAGGGTTGTCGCGGGCAATGATCGCCGTTGCCGCCGGGAGGGCATGCAGATCCCAGAAGTCCTCGGGCATTCCGGGCCCGATGGTCGGTTCCCAATCTGTGTCCGGGATCTGTGCTTCGGCCATGTTCAGACCCGATCAGGACCGACTTGACCGTCGCAGTCGGTCGGAATGGTGGTCATCACAGTCCAAGCTACCGCGGCCGACGAATAATGATGAGTCAACCACTCAGAGTGGTTGTCTGGTGCCTCGGTGAACACACTCAGCGCCGCATCGATGGCTTTTGGGACCTTGTCCGAGATTTCTTGTCGATTCCGTTGACACGGTTGTAGTTACGTGACTGTAATTACAGGTCTGAACCCAACATATGGGGGTTCAGGGGGGAACGGACCCCAATATCTAGGGGTTCGGGACAATTTAGGAAATCGAGCCCAAAGGGTGTGAATTCACCCCAGGGTTGAGGATCGGGCGCTGTTTGCAGGAAATGCCTTCAGGCGCCCGGTGTAAAAGGTCGGCGCAACGGTCAAGGGTGCGAAAGCGGCCAAATACCAGAGCAACACACGCAACAGAGCAGCAAACGCACCAGAGAGGAACGGAAAATTGGCGCTTTCGCAGGAGGCAGAAGAGATCGAGATGATCGAGGCAGAACTGGCGGACGCCGGACTCGCCGGAGTCGTGGAAGAGATTGCGCCTGAGCCGGTCCTTGCTGACCCCGTCGTAGTCGAGTCCGACCCGGTCGTGGTCGACGCTACCGACACCGGTGCGGCAGATGACGACATCGATGATGACGACATCGGCATGCGGGTCCGCAAGCGCGATGGCAGCCTCGAAGCCGTCGATCTCAACAAGATCGTTCGAGCGGTTGCCCGATGTGCCAAAGGGCTGGAGCACGTCGATCCGATGCGAGTCGCAACCCGCACGATCTCGGGACTCGTTGACGGCGCAACGACCGTCGAACTCGACGCGTTGTCGATCCGGACGGCCTCCTCGTTGATCGCTGAAGAGCCCAATTACAGCCGCCTAGCAGCGCGCCTGTTGGCCACGGTCATCGACAAAGAAGTCCAGAACCAGGACATCTACTCGTTCTCGCAGTCAGTGGCTGCCTCTTATGAGCAGGGACTCATCGGCGACGAGACCGCCGAGATGATCGCCACCAACGCTCGCAAGCTCAACGACGCGATCCTGGCTGATCGCAACTGGCTCTACGAGTTCTTCGGTCTGCAGACCGTGTATGACCGTTACCTGCTCCGTCATCCAGAGACCCGCAAGGTGCTTGAGACCCCGCAGTACTTCCTGATGCGTGTTGCTTGCGGGCTCTCGACCGATCCGATCGAGGCGATCGAGTTCTATGAGCTGATCTCATCGCTCGAGTACCTGCCCTCGTCGCCCACGTTGTTCAACTCCGGAACACGTCATCCGCAGATGTCGAGTTGCTATCTCCTGGATTCGCCCGAGGATTCACTCGACTCGATCTATGACCGTTACAAGGACGTGGCCCGGCTCTCCAAGCACGCCGGCGGAATCGGCCTGTCATACAGCAGGATCCGTTCCCGCGACTCGCTCATCCGCGGTACCAATGGCTTGTCCAACGGCATTGTGCCCTGGCTCAAGACCCTCGATTCCTCCGTCGCTGCGGTCAACCAGGGCGGACGTCGCAAGGGCGCGGCGTGCGTGTACCTGGAGTCTTGGCACGCCGACATCATGGAGTTCCTCGATCTCAAGGAGAACACCGGTGACACCTCGAGGCGTACCCACAATCTGAACATCGCCAACTGGGTGCCGGACATCTTCATGGAGCGTGTGGAGAGCGATTGGCAGTGGTCGCTGTTCGATCCGAAGAAGGTTCCGCACCTGGTCGACCTCTACGGTGACGAGTTCCGCGAGGCTTACCAGAAGGCCGAGAGCGAGGGGATCTTCGAGCGTCAGGTGTCCGCTCGGCAGCTGTACAGCCGCATGATGCGTTCGCTGGCCGAGACCGGCAACGGTTGGATGAACTTCAAGGACTCATCCAACAACAAGTGCAATCAGACCGGCACCGACGCTGCTGACGGATCACCCAACGTTGTGCACCTGTCCAACCTGTGCACCGAAATCCTCGAGGTGACCAACCAGTCCGAGACTGCGGTGTGCAACTTGGGTTCGGTGAACCTCGGTTCCATGGTCCGCCCGGATTCCAGCGGCGAGCTCGCGTTTGATTTCGATCGACTTGCCCAGGTTGTCGCGCTGGCCGTTCCGTTCCTGGACCGAGTGGTCGACATCAACTTCTATCCGACCGATGCGGCCGGACGATCCAATTCGAAGTGGCGGCCAGTCGGGCTCGGTCTGATGGGCCTGCAGGATGTGTTCTTCAAGCTGCGGCTGCCCTTCGATTCTGACGAAGCCCGCGAGCTGTCGACCCGGATCTCCGAGGAGATCTACTTCAACGCTCTCACCGCATCCAACAAGCTGGCAGAGGTCGACGGCCCACATGGTGGATGGGATGAGACCCGGGCAGCTCAGGGTCAGCTCCAGTTTGATCTTTGGGGTGTAACTCCGAGTGACCCGGAGCGTTGGGACGCCCTGCGTAGCAAGATTGCTCAGCACGGCCTGCGTAATTCGCTGCTCATCGCAATTGCTCCAACCGCAACGATCGCGTCGATTGCCGGGTGCTACGAGTGCATCGAGCCCCAAGTGTCGAACCTGTTCAAGCGTGAGACGCTGTCGGGCGAATTCCTCCAGATCAACACTTACCTGGTCCGGGAGCTTCAGGCCCGAGGGCTGTGGACAGAGCCGATCATGAACGCAATCAAGCGTGCTGAAGGATCGGTTCAGGACGTGGAGGAGATCCCAGAGGATCTCAAGAAGATCTTCCGCACGACCTGGGAACTTCCGATGCGTTCGTTGATCGACATGGCTGCCGGTCGTGGTGCGTACATCGACCAGTCCCAGTCGCTGAATCTGTTCATGGAGTCGCCGACCATCGGCAAGTTGTCGTCGATGTACATGCACGCATGGAAGAGCGGTCTCAAGACCACCTACTACCTGCGTTCACGTCCGGCGACTCGGATCAACAAGACCACGACCGGTGGAACGGGCCCGTCCGGTGGTGGATCCGGCGGCGGCGAGCCGGTGCCGATTCCGACTCGAGATCCGGAGGAGAACAAGACCTACAGCGACTCCGAGGCCGTGGCTTGTTCGCTCGAGAACCCGGAGTCCTGCGAGGCCTGCCAGTAGGCCAGGCGCAACGCCCGGGTGACTCCAACGCCGCAGTCGTAGCAGTCACCGCAGTCGAAATAGTCGAGATCCAACAATACGAATCGCAACAGTCGGAATACGAACAGCTGTTCAACACAAGGGGAGAAAAGTCCATGTCGCTCGCTGAGAACGCAATCCAGTACCAGATCGAGGAACCGATGGGTGAGGAGATCGTCGATCTCACATCCACATCGACCAAGGCGGGGAACCTGCTCGACCCCGGCTTCAACCTGACTCTGCGACCGATGCGCTATCCGCAGTTCTACGACATGTACCGGGACGCGATTCGAAACACTTGGACCGTCGAGGAGGTCGACTTCTCCGATGACATCGTTGACCTCGAGCGCAAGCTCACACCTGCCGAGCGTCACATGATCAACCGGCTGGTTGCGTTCTTCGCAACCGGTGACTCGATCGTGTCGAACAACCTGGTGCTCAACCTCTACAAGCACGTCAACTCGCCCGAAGGGCGCATGTACCTGTCGCGTCAGCTCTATGAAGAGGCGCTGCACGTGCAGTTCTACCTGACGCTGCTCGATACGTACATCCCCGACATGGATGAGCGGGCTCAGGCCTTTGCGGCGATTGACAACATCCCGTCCATCCGCCGCAAGGGAGAGTTCTGCTTCAAGTGGATCGATTCGATCCACTCCTTGGACGAGCTCCGCACACGTGCTGACCGCAAGCAGTTCCTGTTGAACCTGATCTGCTTCGCTGCGTGCATCGAGGGGCTGTTCTTCTTCGGAGCGTTCGCATATGTGTACTTCCTGCGTTCCAAGGGTCTACTCAATGGTCTGGCCTCAGGGACCAATTGGGTGTTCCGTGACGAGAGCTGTCACATGAACTTCGCGTTCGCCGTCATCGAGCAGGTTCGTCAAGAGGACCCGGAACTATTCGACGATGAACTCGCCGCGAACATCACCGAGATGATCTCCGAGGCCGTCGAGTGCGAGTACCAGTTCGCCGAGGATCTGCTGTCTCAGGGAATCCCCGGGATGTCCCTCAACGACACACGCGAGTACCTGCAGTACGTTGCTGACCAACGCCTAACCACACTTGGCCTGTCGAAGGTCTATGGATCCAAGAACCCGTTCGGATTCATGGAACTCCAGGACGTCCAAGAGTTGACCAACTTCTTCGAGCGGACCGTCTCGGCCTACCAGACAGCAGTTTCGGGTGACTTCGCGCTCGACGACGACTTCTGAGTCGGACGCCTCAGCCAGCTTTCCAGTACTGGAGCGGTGTGAGTGATCGGTCGCCTTGGAACGGCAGGCTGACCTCGGCGCCGCCCAGACCAGCAGAAGCGTAAGCGGCGCAGATCACTTCGAGAACCAGCCGAGCGTCTTGCGCTGACTGGCCATGTAGCGGGGTCTCACGAACCATGTCGATGAGCTGTTCGACATAGCCGTGGGACTCCAAGCGCGGATCGACCACGGGCTTGGGCCGAGAGGGCAGGGTCACTGCGATCGGCTCACCGTTGACCTCGACGTTTGGTTCGGGGCTGAAC
>JAGQSZ010000065.1 GCA_020439285.1 Microthrixaceae bacterium | reverse complement strand
CGGCACGAGACTGTCCGACTGCTGAAGCCGCAATCGAGAGACGTTCCTGAGGAAGATTCTTGACCAGCAGTTTGAAGCCCTGGCCTTCTTGTCCCAGGAGATTGGAGACAGGTACTTCGACATCTGTGAAGAACAACTCTGCGGTGTCCTGAGCGTGCAGGCCCACCTTGTCCAAGTTGCGTCCTCGTTCGAACCCGGCCATTCCGGCTTCTACAACCAGGATCGACATGCCTGCGTGTCGTTGGCTCGGGTCGGTCTTGCACGCCACGAGGATCAGATCTGAGTTGATGCCGTTGGTGATGAAGGTCTTTGATCCGTTGACGATGTAGACGTCGTCCTTACGTATCGCGGTCGTGCTCATGGAAGCGAGGTCAGATCCGATTCCGGGTTCCGTCATGGCCACCGCGGTGATCAGGTCGCCTGACGCGATCCCCGGGAGCCAGCGCTGTTTCTGCTCATCATTTGAGTACTCGAGGAAGTACGGCAGACATACATCATTGTGGAGCGTCAGCCCGAGACCCGATGCGTACACGTCGCCTCGTGACAGTTCCTCGGCGATCACCTGGTTGTAGCGGAAGTCGTTGACTCCGGCGCCGCCGTACTCCTCGGGCACGGGCATCGCCAGGAACCCCGCCGCTCCAGCCGCTTTGAAGAGTTCACGGTCGACGATCCCGGCTTCTTCCCAACGCTCACGATGTGGAGCCATTTCACGTTCAACGAAGGTCCGGAAGGCGTCGCGGAACATTTCGTGTTCGTCTTCGAAGTGGATTCGGTCCATGGGGGAATTGACCCTTTCGATCGTCTGCCGCGGGATCGGTGCCCTCCGACGCTAAATGCCGGGTGGCTGGATTATCACTCCAGCAAAGCACGCCATCGCATCGCGCAAAAGATGACGGGTCGTCAGAAACACCTCCCCTGCCTTTTGGAGAATCTCCGCTCGGTCCAAGGGGATCTGATCAATCGAACAGTGACGCATCCCCTTGCGATGTAACTGCGGTCGGCGCAGTGAGTCCCAGGTGAGCCCACGCTGCGGGAGTGGCAACACGTCCTCGGGGGGTTCTGGCGAGCAGGCCTTGTTGAATGAGGAACGGTTCGTAGACGTCCTCGACGGTCTCGGTTGGTTCGGCCACCGCAATTGCAAGGGTCGATAGCCCCAAGGGACCTCCACCGAAACGTTCGCACAGAGCCGACAGTATGGATCTGTCGACTTTGTCGAGTCCCAGGTGGTCGATCCCAAATATTGCGAGCCCCTCCTTGGCCGAGTCGCCGTCGATGGTTCCATCACCCTCCACGTCGGCAACATCACGGACTCGGCGCAACAGACGGTTGGCTATGCGGGGCGTTCCCCTTGACCGACGGGCGATCTCAACTGCTCCATCGGTAGTGATGTTGGCGCCCATGATGCCCGCAGCCCGCATCACGATCGATGCGAGGTCCGACGGGTCGTAGAAGTCGAGGCGTGCCACCAGCCCGAATCGGTCCCGCAGAGGACCAGTTATCAGCCCTGTACGTGTGGTCGCACCCACCAGACAGAACTGTGGAAGGTCCAGTCTGATGGATCGAGCCGCTGGGCCCTTACCCAAGACGATGTCGAGTTGGAAGTCCTCCATCGCCGGGTACATGACTTCCTCAACCGAGCGCGATAAGCGATGGATCTCGTCGATGAACAAGACGTCACCGTGGCCGAGTTTCGTGAGAATTGCGGCGAGGTCACCCGGGCGCTCAAGCGCTGGACCCGATGTCACATGGAGCGACACACCCATCTCGTTTGCGACGATTCCGGCGAGTGAGGTCTTGCCGAGTCCCGGTGGACCAGCGAACAGAAAGTGGTCCGGTGGTTCGTTGCGTCGCCGAGCGGCTTCCAAGATCACCGACAGCCGGCGTTTGAGTTCGCTTTGGCCTACGAACTCGGCAAGGGATCGAGGTCGTAGCGACAACGCCAAGGGATCGGATGGGTCGAGTAGATCATCAGCAGCCTCGGCTCCGCCCGACGAAGCCGGGACTGCACCGGGTTCACCCTCGAGGATCAAGTCCTCATCATCTGGATCGGGCAGGAGGAGTTCGTCACGAGCCACCGTCACCCACCTGCCAGACGTTGCAGAGCCAGGCGGATTCCCTCGGAAGCATCCTCCACAGTTGGCAAGTCAGATGTTGCAGCTGCAATCTCCTCGGGCGAGTACCCGAGGCCGGCAAGCGCATCCCTGACGTCCCGACGGACGTCTGGAGCCGCGTTGGCCGTGTCTCCAATCGACACGCTGGAACTCTCTCCTTCGAAGGAACCCAGGCGACTCTTCAACTCGATCATCAATCGCTGGGCGGTCTTCTTTCCGACACCCGGAACCAAACACATCGCAGCGACGTCATCCTCGGCGATGATCCTCCGCAGCGACGACGGTGAATGAACCCCGAGGATCGCTAGGGCTAGCGCCGGGCCAACTCCATGGGTGCCGAGCAGCGTCTCGAACACCTCGCGACCATCGGAATCAACGAAACCGAACAGAGTCTGGGAGTCCTCACGAATGTGGTGGTACACGTGGACGAACACCTCGGACCCAACGGTTCCGAGTGCAGCCAGAGTGGATGGTGTGGCCTGGACCCGATAGCCAACGCCCCTTACCTCTATGAGTGCTCCTGAATCGGACCGGTCAAGCAGTTCTCCTCGCAATGATCCGATCATCGATGTCCCTCTGGTTCAGTCCCGCTCGCGGCTAGGACCATATTGGCCGAATCTTGCGAGTCCACCGATATCTGGATTCGATTCGTTCGCCGAGCGTCAACAACAGGGTTGTAGGCCGCATGTGTCAGCGCAATTGCGACGGCGTCGGCAACGTCAGCGGGTTTGGGTGCCTCTTTGAGCCCGAGCAGGATCTGCACCATTTCCTGGATCTGTTGTTTGTCTGCTGCTCCGTCGCCGGCAACAGCGTCTTTGATCTGATTGGGCGAGTACTCAGTGACCGGAATCCCACGCAACGCCGCTTGAGTCATCACAACGCCCGATGCCTGTGCCACCCCGATGGCCGTGCGCACATTGGTTTGGAACAGGACCCGTTCGATTGCGAGTGCACCGATGGGATACTCCTCGAAGATCCCCGCAATATCGGTCCATAGTTCTGTCAGTCTGTGGGCAACCGGATTGTCCTTGTCAGTGCGGATGAGGCCCATGGAGACAACTCGGTTCTGACGCGCTGAAACCCTGAGCACGCAGTACCCGCAGCGGGTCAAACCCGGATCAACTCCTAGAACGAACACAGGTTCGACATTAGTCGCGGTTGGATGCATCAACGGTGACCCCGGGCGTTTCTCTTGAATCGGCTTGATCAAGGTGCGCCTGCGCGTGTCGATACTTCATGACATGGCTAATTCTGATGACACGCCAGCTCAAGACTCACCTCCACTCGGGCTCTTGCCACTAGGGGGATCCAGTGATTCTCCTGCACCGGACGGCCAGGCGGTCGCCATGAGCGGCGTGTCGCATCAGTTCTCGGGAAACCAGGCCTTGAACGGACTCGATATCGCTGTTCCGTGGGGGAAGGTGACGGTTCTTCTGGGGCCCAACGGTGCGGGCAAGACCACAGCCTTTCGGGCGATCACCGGCGCTCTCGAACCCGAATCGGGAACTATTCGCACTCTCGGGTTGGACCCGGTGTCAGATGGTCAGGCGCTACGGCGTCGATGCGGAGTCGTATCAGCGAAGCCCGCGCTTTATGACCGGCTGAGTGGGCGGGACAATCTGTTGTTCGCCGCTGAGCTCTACGGGCTGGGTCGTCGTGTCGGGGATCGGATAACCGAGGTGGCCACACGATTCGGCATTGTCGACGCGATCGACAACCTGGTCGGAGGGTATTCGACGGGCATGAAGACCAGACTTGCTCTGGCACGTTCAGTACTCCACCACCCCGAACTCGTTCTCTTCGATGAGCCCACTTCGGGGCTCGATCCCGAGTCTGCCCAAGCCGTGCTCGCGTTGATCAAGGAGATGACCAACGAGGGATCAACGGTGGTCATGTGTACCCACCTGTTGGCAGAGGCCGAAGGGCTGGCTGACCACGTGGTCATGATGGAAGCCGGGTCAGCAGTCGTGGCCGGCTCCCCTACCTCATTGACCTCGCAGTTCTGGCCACATCCTGTTGTGGAGGTCGAAGCCGAGGACCCAAGGGTGTTGGATCGAATTGCCCAATGGCAGGGCATCATCTCCTATGACCGCAAGTCGGTCGTGGCCCACCTCGAGATCGAATCGCTCGATCTGGTGCCCGAGTTGATCGCGTCGTTGGTTCGTGACGGAGCGCGCATCACGCGGGTCGATCCCCACCGCCCGACGCTCGAAGATCTCTACTTCACCATCCGTCGCCACGGACTGCCCCAAGCCCGAGACGCAGTCGAGAGGTCGCAGCCGGCAGACCACGGATTGATGCCAATCGGTTCGCCCGCCGCGTCAAGCGCCGAGGACTCACCACTGGCGCCTGCTGTCCCATGACTTCGCGTCTGGCTGGCGTGAGGATCATCGCCCGTAACGAACTCCATCAACTGATCAAGTCCAAGGACTATTGGATACCACTGGTTCTGCTCGGATCGTTGTTCTTCGTGATCATCCCTGGGATCCTGATGGTGATCATCACGAAGTCGACCAACACTGCTGTGGTCCAACAGGCATCGCAGGCTCTGAGCGTCCTGCCAGAGAGCGCAGTGTCCAAGATCCGTGGTGACACTCCCCAAGCTCGAACTGCGTACGCCTTGGCGGTATACCTGTTCGCCCCCGTGGCTTGCGTTGTTCCTCTGACGATCTCGACCGCGGTGGGCGCGGCTTCGCTCGTCGGGGAACGCGAACGCGGCACCGGCGAATTCTTGGCGCACTCCCCCGCATCGGCCCGCGAGATCTACACGGGCAAACTCGTGGCCAGTTTCATCCCGGGCTATGTGACGACACTGGTCGGGTTCACGTTGTATTCGATCATGGTCAACTTGTTCGTCGGACCGAGCGTCGGTGGGTTCTTCTTCCCCACCGTCGAATGGCTCGTGATGATGTTCTGGGTCATCCCGGCGTTCTTGTTGTTGACCTTGTCGCTGGTGCTGAGACTCTCTGCACGCGTCCGTTCCACTGCTGCAGCACAACAGGCCTCGGGGCTGGTGACCCTTCCGGTGATCGGGATCTCGTATGCCCAGGCCAGCGGCACACTGCTCGGCGGTGGCCGCTACTCGGGCGTGATCGTCGGGTCCGTCGTGTGGATCATCGCCGCGGTGAGCCTGCACCGTGGCGTGTCGTCGGTTACACGAAACCGGCTCTTGGGAGTGGCGCAGTAAATCTGCGCTTCAGACCGTCGGCTAGACGGCATGTCGCTCAACCGAGTTGAGCCATCAACTCCTCTGGAATGTCCAGGTTGGCGTACACGTCCTGGACGTCGTCGTGGTCTTCGAGCGCGTCGATCAATTTGAGGATGCCCTTGATCTGACCGAGATCGTCTAGTTCAACCGTCGAACTCGCGATCATTGTCAGGTCAGAGGACTCAACAGTGATTCCAGCTTCTTCGAGCGCTGAGCGGACCTCGGATGTGACCTGGGGATCACACGTTATGGTCCAAACCTCGCCTGAGCCTTCGACGTCGTCAGCACCGGCTTCGAGAGCTGCCATCATCACGTCGTCCTCTGCTACTGAACCCGGGACGATCACAACTCCCTTGCGTTCGAACTGCCATGCGACGGAACCGGGCTCAGCGATAGAGCCACCGAGTTTGGAGAAGGTTGACTTGATTTCGGGGCCGGTGCGGTTGCGGTTATCGGTGAGCGCTTCGATGAACACCGCTACGCCGTGGCCCGCGTATCCCTCGTAGGTCACCTCTTCATAGTTGACCCCGTCGAGTTCGCCGGTTCCGCGTTTGATCGCTCGTTCGATCGTGTCAATCGGAACCGAGGCGTCACGCGCCTTTTGGAACATCGTCCTAAGCGTCGGGTTCATGTCGGGGTCGCCGCCACCGTTCTTGGCTGCGACTTCGACCTGGCGGATCAACTTCGCGAAGAGCTTGCCCCGCTTTGCGTCAGCGGCGCCCTTCTTGTGTTTGATCGTTGCCCATTTGGAGTGACCTGACATAGATCCCCTTGTCCCAGGTTGTGGCGAAGCTCCCGCTTCGGTCCGATCCAGAAAATACTCGTCTCAGAGGTCGAGAAACAGTTGATGCACCGTATCGTCGTCAGAAAGTTCCGGGTGGAATGTCGTGGCAATCACTGATCCTTGCCGCACGAACACAGGTTCATCCTCGAATCGTGCAAGCACGTCCACGGTGTCACCAGTGCTGACGATTGCCGGCGCACGGATGAACACTGCGGTTATGGATTCGCTGTGGGGAGCGCGCGCCTTGGGGTCCGAGCCAGGTGCAAGGCTCTCGACAGAGAGTTCCAACTGGGTGGAAAACGAGTCGACCTGACGGCCAAACGCATTGCGCCGGACCGAGATATCGAGAACGCCGAGTGAGGTCTGCCCCGCTCTGCCATCAAGCACCTCGGTTGCCAACAGGATCGCTCCGGCGCACGTTCCAAGGGTTGGCATGCCTGATGAGATTCGCTCTCGGAGTTGACCCATGAGCCCGCTGCGTTCCGCCATCATCGCCATGACCGATGATTCGCCGCCGGGGATAATCAATCTGTCCACGGCCGCGAGTTCTTCGAGGGTACGAACCTCCACCACTTCCTCGCCGAGTCTGGCGAGCGCCTGGATGTGAAGTACGAATGCGCCCTGCAGCGCCAGAACGCCGGTGGTCACCAGCCGCGATCAGCGAGCTTGAGATCCAGATCGTCCATCCCGATGCCCGTCATCGGCGCACCGAGCCCACGGCTGACCTTCGCAAGGATGTCGGCATCCATGTAGTGGGTGGTTGCTTCGACGATCGCCTTGGCGCGAGGTGCGGGATCAGCGGACTTGAAGATTCCCGAACCAACGAACACTGCCTGAGCACCGAGTTGCATGGCGAGAGCTGCATCGGCCGGAGTTGCGATTCCACCGGCACAGAACAGCGGAACAGGCAGTTCGCCGGTCTCTGCGATCTCGGCGACGAGTGGCAGCGGAGCTTGCAGCTTCTTTGCCCAGTCGAACAACTCGGCCGAGTCGGCCTGGGTCAACTTGCGAATGTCACCAGTGATGGAACGAAGGTGACGAACTGCCTCGACGATGTTGCCGGTTCCAGCCTCGCCCTTGGAACGAATCAGGCACGCTCCTTCGGAGATGCGCCTGATTGCCTCGCCCAGGTTCGTTGCGCCGCAAACGAACGGGATAGAGAACTTCCACTTGTCGATGTGGTGGGTTTCATCAGCCGGAGTCAAGACCTCTGATTCGTCGATGAAATCGACCTTCAGCGCCTGAAGAATCTGGGCCTCGACGAAGTGACCGATTCGGGCCTTGGCCATCACAGGAATGGTCACCGCTTCTTGGATCCCTTGGATCATCTCGGGATCGCTCATGCGGGACACGCCACCGTCTGCCCTAATGTCAGCTGGTACCCGCTCGAGCGCCATGACAGCGCATGCGCCGGCTTCTTCGGCGATTCTCGCCTGTTCAGGCGTCACGACGTCCATGATGACGCCGCCACGGAACATGTCAGCGAAGCCCCGCTTGACGAGTTGGGTTCCGGTTGACGATTCGTTCGACGCAGGTGCCATGGTCGTAATCCTAGTTTCCGTGTTAGTGATCGTCCTATCCGGGCCAGCGCCCGGATCACCGCGGTCCATCTGCGCGGACGAGATCGATTCGCTTCGCGGCGCTGTCAGCGAAGTCCGATGCTGATCAGAACGTTCGAGGTGCTTGTGGCGGAGCTGGCAGCAACACCCAGGTGTTCCCCGGCGTGAGAGCGACGGGAGTGCCGGCTTCGTCAACCAGCGACCAGGGCGCTTCCCGCGAGGCCCGGCTCCAACGTCCGAGGATCATCTTTCCTCCGGTGAACACCCAAGCCGCCCCCTCGCCAATCGTTTCGGCCTCAGGTGACCGTCGGTCCGCAGGACTCTGCCTGTACTCGGTCTGAGCGACAACGACATTGGTCGCTGCTATCGGTGAACCATTGGCAGCGCTCTGCGGCTCACCGTTGGTGAGTTTGACCCATTTGGATGTCTCGGGATCCCAACGGAACGACGAAACCGCCTTGCCAATCGAGACGTCGAATCCACCAACCGGAGCTCCCGGGGACTCCTCGCCGAGTGGCCGATAGGTGAATAGTTGCTGCGGGGGGATCCCCGATGAGGCGGTCGCAGCAAGCAAGTTCTGCGCCCGGATAATCAGATTGTGCGGTGCCTTCCTGGTGCGTTCACGAAAGTAGTCACCTTGACGTTTGTCGTGACTCGCGTTGACGATCCATTCCGTGTTGTTGATGACCTTCATCACGTTCTTGTTGCCGCCGGACCATGCGAACACCGGTTTGCCGAACATGGCCAGAATGTCAGGATCGCTGGTGCGGGCAGATCGCACGGGACCGACCTCATCTGGAACATGGGACTGGAAAACGGCGATGTAACGGCTGATCCCTTCGACCATGACCTCGACGACCACGTCAGCGTCTTGGATGCCGACTTGGGGATGAGCCTCGGGTGCATTGTCGATCTTGACCGTCAGCGCCGGCGTCATCAGCTTTGCTGCCACGTCCGGGTCCTCGGCGTTGACCGGCATGCCCGTCAATGCCATGACGGCCGTGGGTTCGGCCGGGATCGTGGTCGTGGTGCTAGTCGTGGTCGAGGTCGTCGTGGTCGTTGTTGGGGCCGGTTTCTCCTCACCGCTGGAGAACAGGAACACGCCAACTGCTGTCAAGGCAACGACAATGACTGCTCCCACACCAGCGACAATCAAGCGGGTGTTGCGCTTTGAGTCCGCTCGAGCGTTCCTGATCTCGGCCCTGGAGATCCCCGGCGCCTCGTTCTCTTCGGAGTGCCCCGGAATCTGATCGTCAGTCATTGAACCCACTCAAAGCTTGGAACTCGCGGCTTATGAGAGTCCACTGATCAGAGTTCCTCGAGAACAGCACGACGTAGGGACAATGGCTGCATAGTCGACAACACCAGCGACTCATCGAGGTTCCGCATGGCAACCTCGATAGGCATCGCAGGAGCCAGCCACAGATGAAGAGTCTCTGCCGGGACTCCCTCGATGTAGGTACCGACAGACTCCATCTTTTCCAGGGCAGCCGCTAGGCCCGGTGGGTAATGGGTCATGTCGATAGCGGCCAGATCTGAACGCACCGACCTTTGATCACCAAGACCGAGCAGAAGCATCTTGGCTCCACCACCCGCTCCGGAGTTGCCGTACATCGATGTCACCATCGTCGCGTAGCGAGCGGATCCGTCGCGACGACGCGCGAGCATGTTCGCTAGCGCCCCTTCGAGTTCGATTCTGTCGAGACCGTTCAGCAACCCCGATGTGATGACCAGTGTGGCGTCGTCGCGGTCCGCTACGAGCATGGCGTTCATGGCATCGGTATCGAGAATCCGGACCTGGGGTATGCGGACACCGCCGGTGAGACTCAACCCGTGGAGCAGGTTGTCGAGTTGGGGGAACTCATCAGGCTTGGGTTGACGTCCCCCGACCGAACGAAGGACCTGATCGGTTGCCCCTCTAGTGCGGAAAATGACGACCAGGATCCACACGATCTGAATGGCTACCAGCGAGATGAGCCCCGCCTTGATGTTGATGAGAAGCCCCAGACCACCGACGATCACCGCCGGAAGCAGACCGAGGAACATCATCCTGTAGATGATCCGGTCCGCAGCTGCCTCAAGATGTTTCTCTGCTGACACGCGCCAATCCTACATGGGGTCCTGAGAGTCCCCGGGGACGCTCAACACAGTGGCGAACAGGTACGTCACACAGAATTGGGGACGATGGATCTGTAGATCTCGAGGTAGAGATCACACAGTCGCTCCAGGTCGAATTCATCTGAACGGGCGATTCCTCGTCAAATCAATTCGGACCTGTATGACTGATCCGACAAGACTCGGCCAATTCCCTCGGCCAGCGCAGCCGCGTCTCCGGTCTCGACAAGTTCGGCAGCCAATCCATGCTGGGTGGTAGCAACCTTGGAGTAGCCCGGAATCGCTGATGCGACGACGGGAGTCCGTGCTGCCATGGCCTCCAGAAGGATGATCCCGAAGGACTCTCCCCCAAGCGAAGGCGCGCAGAACACTGATGCTCCTTTCATGCGCCGGTCCCGTTCGTCGTCCTCGATCCGGCCGAGCCATTCGATGCGACGGTCACCGTATTTGGCCTTCAGTTCCTGGGTCTCGGGCCCCTCGCCCGCCACCCAGATGGTCAGGTCCTCGGGAAGGTACTCAAGGGCTCGCAGCAACACCTCGAGCCCTTTTCGTTCTTCATGGCGACCAATGAACAACACAGTGGGTCCACCGCTCGGCCACGGCTCAGCGTCGCGGAAACGCTCTGCCTCGATCCCGTTGAACAGGACATGCACCTCACCCTCGACCAAACCTTGGATCAACTCAACCGCGTCTTCGGATACTGCTACTCGCACATCGAGTCGGCGTGCTCCCCAACTAGCCAGCCCGGCAAGCCGCTTGTAGTAGGGCTGATCACCGGCAGCGTGGAAGGTGCCCACCAGCGGAGCGGGTTTGAGCATCGCTGTTGTGATCGTCGGACCGGGGGCGAATGGTTCGTGAAGGTGGACAACGTCGAAGTCCTCGTCCCAGAGAGCTCGGATCGTTCGAAGCTGTGCTGAGGGATCGGGCGCGACGGGAGCAATCGACCCGTTCGACGCTGTCGGAATGCTCTTACCGATAGGTGTGACGAACAGTTCCGGCGGAGGACCATCACACGGCGCGATCACCCTCACCTCGTGCCCTCGTCGGCGAAGGGTCCGACCCATCGCCAAAACCTGTCCCTGGACACCGCCGGGAAAAGTGAGGCTGTAAGGGCATATCAGACCAATACGCACGGCGGCACCCTAGGCGAGCCTGGGCCCGGACTGCCCGCCGGAACGACCTGACCGTTCAGCGAGAGCTTCGACATCAGAGGGCCAATTCGGTTGGAGGACGTGCCACTGCGTCGGCTCTGCGCGGATCAGCTCCTCAAGGGAGTGGGCCAGATCCTGGGTCACACGTTGCACATCGTCTCTCAACCTGCCGCGGCGTTCAGCTTCAATCGGTTGCAACACGCGACCGTGATGCCCTTTGCCGCGTTGATACACAGCTAGTGGAACGAGTGGGCTGCCGGTCCGAAGTGCGAGCATCGCGGGGCCTGCGGGCAATGTGGTGACTTCGCCGAAGAACTCGACTTCTACTCCATCTCCTGTCAGGTCACGGTCACACAACAACGTCAACAAGGCACCGGACGCGAGCGCTCCGGCAAGTCGTTTGCTCGCGTTGCCGTCCACGGGCACCACTTCGATCCCCAGGGCCTTGGTGCGGTACTCGACGAACCATTCGTAGAGCTCCGGTGGTTCCAATTTCTCGACAGCCGCTACGACGTTGATTCCTTGTACCTCGGAGAGCCAACGTGCACCCGCTTCCCAACTACCGAGATGTGGGATCGCTGCGACCACTCCTTGACCTGCATGCAGCGGTTCCATCAGATGTTCGATGCCTTCTATCGACAGGCCGCCGTCCAGGTCACGGGTTGTCATCCCCGGTACTCGAAGGCTGTCAAGCCAATAGAGCGCGTAGTTGGCAAACACATCGCGCACCTGTCGAGCGAGAGCGGCCTCGTCTACCGCTCCCCCGTACACGCGGCGCAGGTTTCTCTCCACGACGGTTCGCTGGTCTGAAGAAACCCGCGACACCAACATCCCGATGCCACGAGCCGCTGGTCTAGCAACCCCGATCGGAACGACTTCCACCAGAGCCTGGGCCAGGCGCAGGCCTCTTACGCTGAGTTGCACGTCCTAGCGGGCCGTGGGCTCAGTTGTTGCGGTTGGACGCGTTACGGGAACGGTTCTGTGCCCGGGTCTGCCAACGCTCGCTGCGGGTGACCTCGGATCGACGTGCCTTGCGGCGAGCCTGACGGCGAGCGATGCGCAGTTCACGGACATCGTTGAGCGCTGGAGTCGCCTGAGTGGCCTGGCCCCAGACCATCACGAAGCGCTGAGTCGCTGTGACGATGTTGGCGACAATGATGATGGCCAACATGGGCAGCAACAGAACATCGGCGAAGAGCAAGCCGATCGCCAACAGGATGAACCGCTCTGCTCGTTCGACCAAGCCCGTGTGTGCGTTGAATCCGAGTGCATCGGCCTTGGCGCGTATGTACGAAACCACCGCGGCGGATACGTAACCGGCGAAGGGCAACATGACCACCCATGGGCGACCGTCACTTGCAACTAGGTAGTAGGCGATACCACCGAAGAGCAGACCATCGGTGAGTCGGTCAGAGACCGAGTCGAAGAACGCTCCGCGTAGCGATGCCTTGCCTGATGCCTTGGCGACCGCACCATCGAGAAGGTCTGGAATACCAGTCAGGACCAAGAGGAGAAACCCGAGTCGTAGGAACCCGGCGCCGATCGCCACAGCTGCAGCGAATGACATTCCTATTCCCACGAGGGTGATGTGGTCGGCGGAGATTCCCGACTTCTTCAGACCTTCACCAATTGGCTTGACTGCGGCGTCCACCTGTGTGCGGAACTTTCCGTCGAACATCACGCTCCCATATCGAACTCGTGGGCATGTCGGATCTTTGAGCATGTGGTTTGTGGGCGTGCCACACACCACGGATCGCTAACTACAGTTAGCACTGTATCGCGTGGGCGCCTCAGATGGAAGCATTCTCATCTGGTCTCCCTGAGACAGTTGCTTGATCCGGTGTCGGCTCAGGGGCGATCAGACAGCGCGCGATCCACTTCGGGGATTGCACTCCAGTCCTCGGGGTTGGCCTCTGCGAATCCTTCGATCACTTCACCGGTGATGCCGTCAACAACGACAATTGCCCGCTGTTTGGGGGGATCCTCAGTCGAATATGTGAGGATGCGCCACGTCGGACGTGACAGCCATCCCCGCCAGACGAGTTGCGCTGCGGAGTGGCCCACCGGGAACCCGAGGAATCGTGCAGCGCTCACCAGAGCGTCGGACTCCTCGATCTTGAGGGTCCAACCGGCGACTAGCCCATAGATGCCGAAGAGGACCAGCGCCACTCCTGCCCACAACAGTCCTCGGTTGACCAGGGGCGAACTGTCGGACATGGCTGCGAAAACGGCGATCGCGCCTGCGCCCGAGACTATGTAGATGGCCGCTGGGATTCTCCGCCGGTTGTTGTTCGGGAAGGTTCGTGG
>JAGQSZ010000064.1 GCA_020439285.1 Microthrixaceae bacterium | reverse complement strand
ATGTTCACCTGCGAACGATCACCCGCGACAACTGGGTCTGCACCGCGTATCTCCCGGGAACGGTGCACGACGGAACCGAGGGCGAGTTGTACTCACTCGCCGACGATCCTCTCCAACGCGAGAACCGTTTCGATGACCCTGCGTTGCGTCCACTGCGCGACGATCTGCTCGCACAGTTGTGGGACTCCCAACCCGAGGAACGGTCCGAGAAACTGGCGGTACAGGCGCCGGTGTGATCCTCAGCGGATAAGGCCACGCCGTCGGGCTTCGACGACCGCACCTGTGCGGGTGGTCACGTCCAACTTCGTGAACACCTTGTTCAGGTGCGACTTCACCGTCGCCTGACTGATGAACAGGTCCTTCGCGATCGACGCGTTGTCCTTGCCCTCGGATACCGCCAACAGAACCTCGAGTTCACGTTGGGTCAACGACTCGGGGTTCGAAGACGAAACCGACACCAGACGCGTCGCGACCTGGGGCGCCAGCGGAGTCTGACCGTCAGCCGCTGCGAGCACTGCCGCCACGAGATCGCTTTCGGGCGCGTCCTTCAGGACATATCCGGCGGCACCAGCGTCGAGCGCCGTGCGTATGTCGCGTTCGTTATCGAACGCTGTCACCACAACGGTTCTCGTGTCGGGGAACCTGGCAGCGACCTCGGCGATGGCGTCATGGCCACTGGAATCAGGACCCAGATACAGGTCCACCAACGCCACCCGCGGAGTCGTGCTCTGGACCAGTTCCACGAACTCGTCGATCGTCGACGCCTCACCCACCACATGCACACCATCGACGGATTCGAGCGCCATGCGCAGCCCGGCCCGAACGATCGGGTGGTCATCGAGAATGACTACTCGCACTTCACTCATCGGGCCTGCCTTCCTCGGACTGTGTTGTGTCGGCGGGTGCCGCATCTGTGGGTGCCGGGACTGGCGTCTCAACTGGCACCGACGCCGATACCGCTGTTCCCCCACCGGGCGACGACTCCACGGTTAGTGACCCTCCAAGGGAACCGATACGTCGTTTCATCACCCCCAGGCCGAACCCGCCCCGTGACCGGGAACCGGGTTGGATCTGGTCAACGGCGAACCCCGAACCGTCATCCACGACATCGAGGTGCACGTGATCGTCGTCGTAGGTGAGGGTGACGACGACCCGGGCGGCGTCACTGTGTTTCAACGCGTTCGTCACGCCCTCTTGCGCGACCCGCAGCAGCGCTGTCTCAACATCGTCGGCCAAGGCTCTGGGCTCACCATCCACGCGCACCGAGACCTCGCAGGTAGCGGCAGGGAACCGTCGCGTGACCTGGTCCGCCAGAGCACCAATCGCGTCGACGAGACCGTGCGCGTCCAACTCCGAGGGTGCCAAGTTGCGCACCAACCGTCGTGCGTCGTCGAGCCCGGCAGCACCAATTCGTTCGAGGTCACTCAACCTCGTTCGGACCAGGTCTGTATCACCGGACTCGGTTGCTTTCAGACCCTGACGACTCACCATCACCACCGAGGCGAACCCTTGGGCGAGCGTGTCGTGGATCTCGGCCGCTACCCGCTCCCGTTCGCTACGAACCCCGGCGTCCAGATTCGCTCTCGCCAACGAGTCCTGAGTTGCCAACAGTTCATCGATCAACAGTTGTCGTTCACGGCTCTCCGCAGCCGCGGTCCGGTAGACCGACACGAGCCCAGCCGCGGCCGCAGCGCCCATCAACGGTCCGATGAACTGCGCCGCCCAATGACGGTCACTCGGCCAATGCAACGCGAGCACGGCACCTACACAGATCGCCAGCGCAGCGATCGACACATAGGCGATCCGGGACGGCAACACGCTTGCGTACAGGACGAACAACGCGAAGCTGACCCAAGCGAAATCGGCCGAGACGAACAACGCACCGACACACAGTCCGGTCAACACGACCAGCCAAGCAATCGCCACGGGGATGCTGCGACGGTTGCGTTCCAGATACAGCCCCACGACATACCAACCGGCGAGAGCGACGGTCACGAGTGAAGTCGCCACCGGGTTGGACCCCTGCAGCCCCTTGACGAACCCGACCGCGACAACAGCTGCGAACAGGCCGTGCTGGGTGGAGCGCAGCAAGCGAACGGCCTGGGACTCGGGGCGCAGGAGGAGATCCGCCATCTCGTCGCCCTTGGCCACCATCGTTTCGGATCCTAGACGTGAGCCGCCGACGGCCCCTCGCGATTCTCTACAACTTTTGGTTGATTCGCGACTCACCCGCAGGCGGATGTGACAACGCCGAGGATCCGTCATCGTGGAATGCATACCCGGCAGCGGGCCCGCCCGCTCCGGTCAATCCAGCTCAACGCAACAAGCCGTATGAGCGTCCCCCTAAGGAGTTCTATGTTTCTCGCATGGCGTGACCTAGTAGTAGCAAAAGGTCGATTTGTTCTGGTGAGCGGCGTGATCATGTTGGTCGCTCTGTTGTCCGCATCCCTGTCGGGACTAGCGAACGGGCTCGTCGATGACGGCATCTCGGGTCTTCGACGTCTGCCGTTGACCCACCTGGCGTTCCAACCCGGATCGGACGCCAACTTCAGCCGTTCGATGCTGAACGAAACCAGCATGAAGCCTTGGGCTGACGAACTCGGTGAGAACGCCTCACCAGTCGGGGTGTCCTTCTTCAACGTCCGGACGACTTCGGGCAAGACCTTGGACGTCTCGCTGTTCGGAGTCGAGGCGAAGAGTTTCCTCGCACCCGACCAGCGTTCGAGGGCCGCTCTGTCGGGGCCTCCCGGGATCGTGCTCAGCAGCGAGATGACGGATCAGGGCATCAAGGTCGGTGACGTGCTCACCGTCGTCGGCCCCGATGTGGAACTCCCCGTGCTCGGATTCACCTACGGCGGAACCTACGGCCACGCCGACATTGCAATCACCTCGCTGAAGACCTGGCAGGAACTGGTCTACGGACCAAACGCCAAGGGTCGCTTCTCGGCGATCGCGATCAAGGACAACGGCTCGACCGATCTGAAGGCACTCGCTGCCTCTTCGGACACGGTGGTGCTCACCAAGGCCCAGTCCTACAAGGGCTCACCGGGATACGCTGCCGAAACAGCAACAATGACCCTGATCCGCACGTTCCTCATCGTGATCGCCTCACTGGTGGTTGGAGCGTTCTTCACGGTTTGGACAATCCAGCGCACCGGTCAGATCGGCCTGCTCAAAGCACTCGGCGCCTCGAACGCCTATGTGATCAAGGACGCGCTCGGCCAACTCGCGGTGATCCTGGTCGCTGCTACCAGCACCGGCATCCTGTTGGCGACACTCGCTGGGCTTGCCATCTCGGGTTCGGCGCCGTTCCGCATGACTCCGTCGTCGCTGTTGTCGACCGGCGTGATTCTGGTCGTGGCAGGCATGGCCGGAGCACTCGTCGCCCTCCGTCGAATAACGACCATCCCGCCCGACACCGCACTACGCGAATCCGTTTGATCAACCGCTCCCATCTGACAGGAACCAACTCATGAAACTCGAACTCTCCAACATCACCGTCGACGTCACCGACGGAGGCGAAACCCGCCACATCCTCTCCGGGCTCGACCTGGTTGTGGAACCCGGCGAAGTCGTCGCCATCACGGGCGACTCGGGGTCCGGCAAATCGACCCTGGTCGCGTTGGCCGGGTTGTTGCGCCGCCCCACCTCGGGCTCGGTCATCCTCGACGGGGTCGATCTGGCCTCACCGTCAACATCCGAGCGTGACCGCACCGCAACCCGGCGCCGCGAGATCGGACTGGTGTTTCAGTCCTCCAACTTGTTCCCGTCGCTCACTGCTGCGGAACAGCTCGAACTGGTCGCACACATCGACGGGCGACTCGATCGTGACGCTCGTGCACGGGCGCTCGAGTTGCTCGAACTCGTCGGTATGGGCGAGCGCGCCAATCAGCGTCCGGGCAAGCTCTCCGGTGGTGAACGTCAACGTGTCGCTCTAGCGAGAGCGTTGATGAACCAGCCGTCCATCGTGTTGGCCGATGAACCGACAGCGTCGCTCGACGCCCCGAGGGGTCGAGAGATCATGGCGCTGTTGGCCGAGTCGGCACGTGTCCAGGGAACCTCGACGCTGATCGTCACCCACGCGCCAGATCAGCTGTCCAACGTCGACCGGGTTGTGCACCTGAGCGGCGGTCAACTCGTCGACCGCGATCTGGTTGGGGTGTGACTATTCCTGGACTAACTCGATGAGCGTCCCGAATGAACCCTTCGGGTGGATGAACGCAACGGTCGTTCCACGCGAACCGGGGCGGGGCGCCTTGTCGATCGGGGTGGCTCCAGCTGCGATCATCGCGTCGAGCGCCGCCTGGCAGTCATCGACCCGGTAACCGATGTGGTGGAGTCCCTCGCCACGCTTTTCGATCGCCTTCGCGATCGGCGAGTCGGGACGGGTGGCTGCGGTCAACTGGATGTAGCTGTCGGCCACCTTGACGAGTGCTTCTTCCACACCGTCGGATTCGACGATTTCACGGTGGGCAACGGTCGCACCGAATGCCTTGTTGTAGTACTCGATTGCGGCGTCCAGATCCTTGACCGCGATGGCGACGTGGTCGATCTCGGTCAGCAGTCCTGAGGTTGCGTCGGTTTCGCTCATCGGTTCGTTCCTCTCAGAGTTCGCCGCGTGCGTGACGGCGGAACAGGTTGATCTTGTCCTCACCGATCTTGTCACGCAGTTCCGGATTCGTGATTCCCTGGCCCTCTTCGGGAGCCAGACACAACACGCCGAGCTTGCCTTCGGCCTCGTTGTGGTGGACCTTCAGGGCGGCGTCGCCGACCTGGTCGAGGGTGAACACCTCGCTCATCACGGGCTGGATCTTGCCCTGGGAGATCAAGCGGTTCATGTTCCACGCCTCTTGGTAGTTGGCGAAGTGCGAGGACATGATCTTCTTGAGCTTCATCCACAGGTGACGGTTGTCGTATTCGATCATGTAACCGGAGGTGGCCGCGCAGGTCACGATGGTTCCGGCACGCTTGGTGATGAACACCGATGCGCCCATGGTGGAACGGCCCGGGTGTTCAAAGACGATGTCGGGATCGTCGCCCACGAGCTCGCGGACCTTCTTGCCGAGTCGACGCCACTCGCTTTCGTCCTGGGTGTTCTCATCGGACCAGAACTTGTAGTTCTCGGCCTTACGGTCGATGACTGCTTCACAACCCATGGCGTTGAGCAGCTTGACCCGGTCAGGTGAGGACACGACACCGATCGGTGTGCCGCCTCCGTTGAGTACGAGTTGTGTGGCGTATGCACCGATGCCACCGGTGGCTCCCCAGATGAACACGTTGTCGCCCTGTTTCATGCTGGCACCGTGCTGGCCGACGAGCATGCGGTAGCTCGTCGATGCGCACAGGGCGTTGACGGCTGCTTCTTCCCAGCTGAGATGCTCGGGCTTGGGCATCAACTGATTGGCCTTCATGATCGCGAGATCGGCGAGGCCGCCATAGTTGGTTTCGAAGCCCCAGATCCGCTGATTCGCGGCGAGCATCGAATCGTTGTGGGCCGAGGGATCCTGGTCATCGACGTGGTTGCAATGCGCGGTGATCCGGTCGCCGGGTTTCCAGTTCCGCACGGCTGAACCGACGCGCAACACGACACCGGAAGCGTCGGAACCGACGACGTGGAAGTCCTGTGCGTGACGTGCTCCCCATACGGACTCGCGACCGAGCCGGTCGAGGAACCCGAACGTCGGGAGCGGTTCGAAGATCGAGGTCCACACCGTGTTGAAGTTGATGGAGCTCGCCATCACCGCGACGACAACTTCGTCGGGTGCGAGTTCGGGCATCGGTACGTCGCCGACGTGCAGGCTCTTGCGGGGATCCTTGTCCCAGGAGTCCACGCCGTCCCACATTCCTGCCTCGGAGCGCAGCACGTGTGCCGCCCGGTAGGTCTCGGGGATTTTCAGGTTGGCGATGTCTTCACCACTTGCACCGGCCTGGATGGCTGCGAGGATTTCCTGGGTGTCACTCATGGCCCGGCAAGTTACCACCGAGTAACGACGGGTGTTCAGTCCGCGATGTGTGCAGCCGCTTGGATCTTGACGAGTCTCACAATGTCACCCATGACGATATTGACGTCCTGGAGGTGCATCCCCCATTTGTCATCCAAGTCGCCGGTGATGTCATCGACACGGGGACCGGGATCGGCGTTCGCCCTCATTTCCAGATATCGATAGTCGCCGTAGGCCGCGCATCTCACCGAGATCAACCCGGGCGTGGTGACAAACGGTGTGGTGATCGGAGTGGTTGGCGGCGCGACCCAATCGTTGGTCCCGTTGGACCCATCTGCGGTGTCACCGGAGCCGGTAGCGCCAGAAACCATCGAAGTGTTCAAACGAGCGGGGAAGTAGCTATCCGCCGGGGAGGGTTCGGCCTGCATTTCGGCCCGTGCCGCCAACTTGGCGGGATTCACACAACCCGAACGCAACGGTCGACCGTCATTGGATGGCCGGCCGAAGAAGGCGTTTGGTCCGGGCGGCGATCCGGCACGGAAGGTTGACCATGTGACGATGCACTCGTCGTAGTCCTCGTCGTCACAGAGCTCGAGTTCGTTGAAGTCGCCGCCGGTCAGTTTGCCGTCGGGGACCATGACAGAAGTGCCAGCGAGGTAACCGGCGACGAACACGTCACGAACGTCCTCGTTGGGATCGACTTCTTCTTGGAGAAGTTGTTTGAGCAGACCTGCGCCTTGGGAGTGACCGATCACGACCACGCCCCTGCCACCGTTGTCGTGAGCCATGTAGGACTTCCATGCTTCGAGAACATCGGCGTAGGGGGAATCCTCATTCGGGGCTCCCGGCTTGGTGGTCGTGGTAGTGCCCGCCTCGCCACCTCCGGATAGAACGTTGGCGAGTCCGGCCAAGGTTCGTTGCCGATAGATCGGGGCGAACACTCGACACGCGGATCCCAGGCGTGCGGCCTGGTTCACGACCGCTGCGCCTTCTTCGTCCTCGGATGCGTTCATGTCGCTGAACTTGGTCGGGTCCCGGGAGATGGTCGGGTAGACGTAGAAGCAGTCGATCGGAGCGTCGGGGTTCGCCTTCCAGGTCTCGATCTGCATCGTCCCGTCCGCGTCAACGACCGTCGCGTCGAGCCCCGAATCGCAGATGTCCTCCTTGTCGGGGCGACACAGCCAGCTGTCCGGATTGTCATAGGTCTCGCTGGTGAACCCGGCGTAGCGAGCGAGTGGTTTGCCTGCGGTTTCAGTGGTCTTGTCGGCGTCTTTCGAACCCGACGACTCCTTGGTCGACTCGTTCGCTTTTCGATCTGTTCGGTCACCGCCGGAACCCGATTCGTTGTCCGAACAAGCCGATCCGATCAGCGACACCAGCGCCAGGAGAACCAGAAGCGCATGCCGTGTCCGGAAACGGTGGGGCTGCAGAGTCATGCCCATGAAGCTATCCCCCGGTGCCACTGCTTCAATAGCTCTGTCGGTGCCCGCCTAGGAAGGCTCGGTCGAGTCCAACTATCGTTGGGCGGAACACACGTGGGGCCAATGGGGTCCCCTCAAGGGGAGGTGCACCTTGCCTGGTTCCGTAATTCTCGCTGGCGCTCGTACGCCAATCGGCAAACTGTCCGGCTCGCTAGCCGGTTTCGCCGGCACCGATCTCGGCGCCATCGCGATCAAGGAAGCCCTCGTCCGAGCTGGCGTCGCCGCCGATCAGGTCGACTACGTCTTCATGGGACAGGTTCTGCTCGCCGGAGCCGGCCAGATCACCGCCCGCCAGGCTGCGGTCAATGCAGGCATCCCGATGACCGTTCCGGCGACGACCATCAACAAGGTCTGTCTGTCCGGTATCAACTCGATCATGATGGCCGATCTCCTCATCCAGTCCGGCCAGGCCGACATCGTCGTCGCCGGTGGTATGGAGTCGATGACGAACGCTCCTTACCTTCTCCCGGATGCCCGCGCCGGAATGCGCATGGGCGACAAGAAGGTCGTCGACTCGATGATGCATGACGGCTTGTTCTGCGCGATCGACCAGATCGCCATGGGTGGCGGCACCGAGAAGTACGCCGCTTCCGCCGGACTCAACCGTGAGGAACAAGACGAGTTGGCCGCCAAGTCGCACGAGCGTGCCGCTCTCGCCCAGAAGAACGGTCTGTTCGACAACGAGATCGTCAACGTCGAGATCCCTCAGCGCAAGGGCGACCCGGTCGTGTTCAGCACCGACGAAGGTGTCCGTGCCGAGACCACACTCGAGTCACTCGGCAAGCTCCGCCCAGCGTTCGACAAGGCCGGCAACATCACCGCCGGTAACGCGTCGCAGATCTCCGATGGTGGCGCCGCGGTCATCGTCGCTTCGAAGGAAGCTGCAGAGCGCATTGGCGGTAACCCGCTCGGCGAGATCGTCTCCTATGGCCAGGTCGCCGGTCCGGATCCGTCACTGCTGACCCAGCCCTCACGTTCGATCAACCAGGCTTTGGAGCGGGCCGGACTCTCGGTGAGCGACATCGATCTGTTCGAGCTCAACGAAGCGTTCGCTGCGGTTGGTGTTGCGTCCATGAAGGACCTCGGCATCACCGATGAGATCGTGAATGTCAACGGTGGCGCGATTGCACTCGGTCACCCGATCGGAATGTCGGGCACCCGCATCGTCCTCACCATCTTGAACGAGCTCGCTCGTCGTGGTGGCGGCACCGGCGCTGCTGCGCTGTGCGGCGGTGGTGGACAGGGCGACGCCCTGATCGTCAAGACGATCTGATCGTCGGCTAGTCGACACATCTGAATCAACGCAATCGAGGGATGGTTGTGGTGCCGAGGTGCCACAACCATCTTTTCGTTTTGGGACGTAGTGGAATCGGATGACTGAGCACGTCGGAAACCTTCAAGATTCGATGCACCGTGAGCGCGTCTAGTCGTAGATTCACGTGATGAACGAGAGGTCTTCATCCCGCACAGCCGCCGCCCAGATTTCTCTGAGTCGAAGGCACTCGCCGAAAGTGTTCCTCGTGGCACTGCTGGCCGCGATGGTCATTGCGCCAGCAACGGCTTCGGCAGATGAAACGACCGAACCGTGGATCTCGGCCTCACCAGAGTCCGCTCCAATCGAAGGCACGGTTACCGTCACCGGCTATCTGGACTGTTCGGGATCCGCCGAGGGTGACCAGCAGCCTCTACTCATGTTGCAGGACACGAGGCTGGCCGGCTCGGACGACCCTCACCTATCGACCTATCAGTATTGGGGGTTGGCTGACCTCAACGAAGATGGCACCTTCTCCAATACGGTGACGATCCCGACCAATCTGAGCGACCACGACCACCCGCCGGGAATACTGGAGCCCGCGGTGTTCATTCATCCGCCGGTCACACCCGGGCAGTTCGAGATCATCGCAGTCTGTTGGCCATCGGGTGAGAACGCCGAGCAGATCGTGAGGGTTTCGACGCCTTTCGTCGTGACGGGCGAAGGTGACGAGACGACAACAACGACCACTGAGCTGCCAGCGACCATAACCTCGGCGCCGACAACCGTTCCGGCATCGAGCACATCTGTAGCTGTTTCGGAGACCACCCAAGCTCAGGTGCTCGCCGACAATGCTTCGTCGACAGATTCGAGCACTCCGGGCAACCAGACCGAACTGGCTCGGACCGGCTCGAACAGATCCCAGGGACTCGCCCTCGTCGGTTCGATCATGTTGACGTTCGGAGCGGCCTTGATCCTCGAAGGTCGTAGGCGTCAACCGATCAGCTGAACCCATCCGTTGATCTGAAGCGTCGCGCTATTCGGAGTCGTCTTCGTTCGGGTCGCCCTCTTTGGGGATGGTCCGTCGACCTTCAAGAGCACGCCCGAGAGTCAACTCGTCCGCGTACTCGAGGTCGCCACCGACGGGCAGACCACTCGACAGACGCGACACGGTCACTCCCGGGACATTGAGCACCCGGGATAGGTAAAGCGCTGTTGCTTCACCCTCAAGATTCGGGTTGGTGCACAGGATCACCTCGGTGATGTCACCCGCTCCGACCCGGGCGATCAGTTCTCTGATCTTGAGCTGCTCTGGCCCAATGCCCTGCAGGTGATCGATCGCGCCTTGGAGAACGTGGTAGCGACCGCGGAACTCACGGGTTCGTTCGATAGCAACGACGTCACGTGGCTCCTCGACCACACAGATCACATGGTCATCTCGCTTGGGGTCGCTGCAGATCGAGCATTTCTCGCCCTCACCGAGGTTGAAACACACCGAACAGAACCGCACCCGCTCCTTGGCCTTGACGATCGATCGGGCCAGTCGGTTGGCCTCGTCATCATCGACTTTGAGCAAGTGGAACGCGATGCGTTGCGCGGACTTCGGGCCTACGCCGGGCAGGCGCCCCAAAGAGTCGATCAGGTCCTGGACCGCGTCGGAGTAGGCGTTGGCCACTCAGGATCCTCCGAACAGATCGCCGAGCGATCCGAGCGAACCGCCGCCACCGAGAAGCCCTGACATCGGGTCGGCCTGTTGTTGCAGCACGGCAACCTGGTCATGTGCGTCCTGCCATGCCGCTTGGACGAGGTCCTCGACGATGGAGGGGTCATCGGGGTCAATCGCTGCCGGGTTGATAACCACTGAGATCAAGTGGAGGTGACCATTGAGGGTCACCGATACGAGTTCGCCACCTGATGTTCCGACCACCCGAGCATCCGCGAGTTCTGCCTGAGCGGACTCCATCTGTGTCTGCATCGACTGGGCGGCCTGCATCATCGCCCCGAAATCGAGCCCTCCGCCGAGCGCGGAAGCCATCGCTCCGGCAAGTGGATCCTGATCGGAACTGTCGACTCCATCGGCGTGAACTGAATCGCTCAGTTCCGGAAGGGAGCGGTCATCGGATTGATCGGTCATCTTGCCTCCGCATCGGGTTCGATCACAGTGGATCCCGGGAACGCCTCGAGCAGTCGCTCAAGGCCGGTTTGTGCAACACCTGTTGCGTCTTCTAGTTCGTCGAGATCTATCGCCATGTATTCGTCTTCGGGTGACTCTGCCGGAGTGTCCGTTTCGGTCGGTTTGGCTGCCTCGGTTGACTCTGTCGGTGCGCCACGTCTGGCTGACGCCGGTGGCTTCGGAGCGACTGTGCCGTTGCTGTTGTTGTTGCCGTTGCCGGAACCGTTCCCCAAATGAGGAGGGCTCGGGGTTGCCACCGGCTTCGGAGGCTCGGGCACTGAGTTGTCTGGCTCGGTCTCGGGTTGTCGGGGTGACCGACTCGGGACCGTTGGTGGTTCCGCCGCTCGACTCTCGGGGGTCCTGGGAGGGCGGTGACTCGCCGGACCCCGATCATCAGTGGGTGGCGGCTCCTGGGACGGTGATGCTCGTCCTGCCGGAGCAGAACCACGCGACGACGCTGCCTGCCCACCGGCGGTTGTTGCCTGGGACCGGTCGACGATTCGGATACCGATCGGCTGACCGAAGTGGGTCGACAACAACGACTCGACCATCTCCCGGGACTTCTCTGCACGATCTCTTGTTGGGGCGTTCTCCACCACGAACACGCCAGATGAACCTTCGACGGAACCGAACGTGCCCTGTGAGAACAGCGCTCTTGCAACACCCTTCATCTGGGTCAGCACGAAATCGGTCATCGCCGAATTGAGAGACTCGACGCTGATCGAGGCGTTGCCACTTGGGGCGTCGACCGGAGCAGGTTCATTCGCTGGCGGTGCAACGGGTTCGGATGCGACAGGTGCCGGAGAAGGATCGGGTACTTGAGCGGCCGGTTCCGCTGGAGTTGACGCGGCAGGAACGACCGGCGGAGTCGACGAGGGAACTGTGGGCGGAGCAGACCGTGTGGGCCCAGTTGGCGCGGTCGATTGTCTGGCAGAGGCGGCCGAACGCTCGCTCGCCCCCGGGCGCTGGCCTGTCGACGCTTCCTGTTCTTTCTTGGCTCGCTGACGGGCGAGTTCGGCCCGGGCGCGGGCCGGACCGCTGAGTCCCTTGTCTTCGGACGCTCCCGCGGGAGCGTCATCGGGAGCGCGACCCGCACCCCCAGAAGACGATGACGCAGCAGCCGGCCGGGAGCCTTCTGCTGCGGGCACTCCATTGGCCAACGCTGCTTCTAGTCGTTCGATTCGTTCGACTAGTTCAGCGACCGAGTCCGACCCGGGGGAACTGAGCCGCACCAGCGCTACTTCTAGGGGAACCCGGGGATCAGCGGCCTGGCGCATCTCGACCAACGCTGAACCGACGGTCTCCATGGCACGGGTCAGCGCAGATGTGCCGAGCCGCGATGCCCACGATTCAAGATGGGCGACGTCGTCGGGAACCAGATGCGGGACCGGTGCGCCGAGCGAGACCAGGAACAGGTCACGCAAGGTGTCTAACAGGGCCCGGCCGAGCACCCGAGGGTCGTGACCCTGACTTAGCGAATCGGCAACGGCGAGGATCGCGGTGCCGGGGCTCTTGTCGGCAAGAGCTTCGAGTAACTGCTCGACGGGTTCGGTGCGTTCGACCACTCCCCCGGCGGCGACGACCTGATCGAGAGCCGACAGGGTGTCACGTGCGGAACCACGACCCTGGCGCACGGCCCACCGGATGGACTCGTCATCGATATCTAGGGGCGCGTCCTGGGCGATCCAACGGACGTACTCCTCTAGTTCCTCGGCCGAGAGCAACTGGAACTCGAAATGCTGGGTGCGGCTCTTGATTGTGGGCAGCACCTTCTGTGGGTCGGTGGTGGCCAACACGAACCGGACGTGCGACGGTGGTTCCTCGAGTGTCTTGAGCAGCGCGTTGGACGCCGCCGGGGACAACATGTGGACCTCGTCAAGGATGTAGACTTTGGTCCGACCCGGTGAGCCCACCGCTGCGCGTTCGGTCAGGTCGCGAATGGCATCAACACCGTTGTTGGATGCGGCGTCGAGTTCGAACAGGTCGAAGCTCTGCCCCGCTTCCATGTCCTTGCAGGACTGGCATTCACCGCACGGTTCGCCGTCCTGGGAGTTCTCGCAGTTGAGGGCCTTGGCCAGAATGCGTGCCGTTGAGGTCTTGCCCGTACCACGGGGACCCGAGAACAAATAGGCGTGGGTGACCGAATCGTTGCGGACCGCGTTCAACAGCGCCGGAATGACATGGCTCTGACCGCGCACTTGGGAGAACCGGCTTGGTCGATAACGCCGGTACAGCGACTGGTAGGCCATCGCCTGATCCTACTCTGAGCCAGTGACACTGATCCCCGGCCGATCCCGGCGGGGACCGCGACCCGGCGGCTGTCGCCGGCACTCGGAGGAGGCGGGAGTGTTCACCGGCGCTAGTCCATCAACATGTCCTCAGGAGGCGGCCAGGCTGACTGCGGCACACCGCAGGTTCCGCTGAGAGCTGCTGCCTTCCGACCCTGACTCGGTTCACGGACTCCGATTGCACAGGGCCCGACCGCCACCTGAAAACACGTTGGCCGATTCAGACTATCGTGTCCTCTCGGAGACGTGCGAGAGCGGCCGAATCGGCACG
>JAGQSZ010000063.1:6789-13429 GCA_020439285.1 Microthrixaceae bacterium | reverse complement strand
CCAGATCGAACGCGCGGCGGGGGCCGAGGTTGTCTCTGTCGACATCGAAGACCTTCGGGATGCCGCAGCAGAGTTCCGTGCACCTGACGTCACCGACATCGTCGCGGCCCAACGCCGCGTCGACAGCGCCATCAAAAACCTGGTCACCGCAAAGGTCCTCATCGACTCCGGCGAGCAACGCTACGAGATCTCGCCTGTCCTCGAATCTCTGCTCCCAATTGAGCGGCTTCAAGAACTTCTCGAGTGGATGTGCAGCGCAACAGGCCTCGGCGAAGAGCTTCACGACGCCGATGGCGGAGATGACGACGACAGCGCGGCAGACGAGGGGGCCACGTGAAGGCCGATTCACTCCCGGGGTTCGAACCGGACACGATCCAGTGGCGGGCGGAACGGATGCAGCTCGTGAACTGGGGTGGGTTCCACGGCCCGACCACCATCGACTTCTCGCCGACCTCGACGCTCATCGCAGGCGCTACCGGATCAGGCAAGAGCACGGTCCTCGACGCCTACCTCGCGCTCATGATGGACTCCTCGACGCCTTTCAATGGGGCGTCGAATGATGCGACCGTGGGTCGGGCCCGGTCGAAGGAGCAACGCAGCCTGCTCACCTACCTGCGCGGCAAGCTCGACGACACCACGTCGGACGGCGAAGACACCACCCGCGTCCTGCGTGGCGACACGAAAGCGACGTGGGGGGCAATCTCGATGACCTTCATCGACGACAGCGGGCAGCGCTTCAGCGCAGCGCGTCTGTTCCTCGTTCCTCGCTCAGCTACCTCCGACACCGACATCGTCAAGAAGCTGTGCACGATCGACGGATCGGTCAATCTCGCTGGTTTCGCCGACCTCGCGAACGGCCAGTTCGACAAGCGGTCACTCGAGCGGCACAACTCGAAGCTCAAGGTCCATCCGAGCTACGCCCAGTTCTCCACGACCGTGCAGACCCGCATGGGAATCGGAGTGCATGGAGACGGAGACAACGCCTTCAAGCTCCTCGCCCGAATTCAAGCCGGCAAAGCGGTACCGACCGTCGACGCTCTGTTCAAGACCATGGTGCTCGATACGCCGCCCACCTACGACGCCGCAGACAGCGCCATCGGGCACTTCAAGGACCTCGAGGACTCCTACCGCCTTATGGTCGAAGCCGAGAAGAAGCAGAAGATCCTCGATGGCATCACCGAGGCGTGGGAGACCCGAGAAGCCAGCCTGGCCACCGCCGACGCCATCGCCGCACTGCAGATTGAGCGCAACGAGGACTCACCCATCGCGCACTGGGCTGCGACCACCGAACTCGTCCTCCTCGAAGGAACAGCCGCGGCTGTCTCAGAAGAACTGGCCGATGCTCGCACCAAGCACGGGCTTCTCGCTGCGGCACGCATCACGACGAAGACCCAACTGAGCGACGCCGAGAAGGCATTTCGCGACGCTGGAGGCGCGACGCTCGAGAGCCTCGGAACCCAAATCGAGAGGCTTGAGCGGGAGTTCACCGAAGCGACCAAAGCTCGCGCCCAATTTCTTCAGCGCACCGAGAAGCTCGCGATCGAGGTCGACTCGGCCGACGATCTCGCCAGAGCCCAGGCAACCGCCATCGAGTTCATCGACCGCGGATACGAACTCGCGACCAAGGAGATCTCGGAGAAGAAGAACCAGGTGAGCCAAGACGACGTCTGGCCGAACCGATCACGGCGCGATGACCTGGAGGCCGAGCGCCGGTCCCTGGAGGGTCGGGCAGGCCGGGTGCCGCCAAGCTGGCATGCCGCACGGGTCTCAGCGGCCGACGCGCTCGGCGTTGCGCCCTCGGACCTGCCATTCGTCGCCGAGCTCATCGACATCGCTCCGAGCGAAAGTGAGTGGCGCACGGCAGCCGAGGTCATGCTGGCCCGAATCGCCGGGGTGATGCTCATCGACGATCGACTCCTCGACCGCCTCACCGTCGCCATCGACGACCTCACCTGGCGGACACGGGTGCCGTACGAAGGCATCGAGCAGCGCACAGACGGGCATCAAGAGCGCGACCCGGCGATGCTGTCGGGCAAGTTGATGTTCAAAGACGACTCACCGTTCATCTGGTGGGTCCGCCAACGGGTCACCTCTCACGGAATCGACGCGTTGTGCGTCGATCGACCGCAGGATCTCGCCTCATCCGAGCAGCGTGTCACCCGCTCAGGCCAAACACGCCAAGGGCGCTCCGGAGCGCACGGACGCTCCAACACCCCCGCTGTCCTCGGATTCGACAACACCTCGCGACTCCAGGAGATCGATGAAGAACTCGCCCTGATCTCTGAAGCACTCACGGCCGCGAACAAGGCGCTCACTGACCTCGATGGTCAGGGGGTCGAGCTAATGTCGCTTCGCGATGCTCACATCGTCGTTCGTGATGCGCGGTGGGACGCGATCGACGCGGCGTCGCTCCGGGCCCGCATCGAGGATCTCTCGGTAAAGCGTGAGGAGCTGCGCTCCAACAGCGTCGAGCTCGCCGACCTCGAGATCCGCGTCAAGATCGCCACCGACGCCCACGAGACCGCGTTCAAGGCCGAGTTCGTAGCGGAGCAGAAGATCACCACTCTCGCCAACCGGGCCGACGCGCTTGAGGCACGACACAGAGAACTCCGCGGCGAGATCGCCGGGCTCGAGGAACGTGGCCGAAGCCACACCCCGGAACAGGCCGAGATGCTCGGAACGATGGTGGACGAAGTCGCCGACGGACCGCTCGACTACGAACCCACGACCTTCCCGACGCTTCTCGGGAAGGTCACCAACGTGCTCGGAACGCGACGCGAAGCCGCCGCCAAGGCAGCCGAAGCCGCGCGCACCCAGCTCGAGCGCACCTTCGGTGCCTACAAGGCGACATGGGACGACCCGAACCTCGGCACGGGCATCGACTCCTACGGGGACTACCTCGAGATCTACACAGCGATCACGGTGTCAGGGCTCGCCGAGCAACGCGAGGAATGGGCGCGCCGCGTCACCTCCTGGACTGGCGAGGACCTCGTCCCTCTGCACCTGGCGTTCGACGAAGCGATCGAAGAGATCCGCTCGCGCCTCGCGCCGGTGAACACGATCCTTGAGACGCTGCCCTTCGGCGCACATCGGGACCGATTGCGAATCGATCTGCGCCAGCGCAGCGCCGACACCCATGCCAGGTTCCGAAAGCAGCTCAAGGAGCTGTCCTCGGGCGTGATCGGTCGTCTCGAGTTCGTCGAGGTCGAGACGCGGTTCCAGGCGCTTCGCGGGTTCATCGAACTGCTGCGCTCTGGGAGCGGCGCCGGTGGGCACTCACGTGACTACTTCCTCGATGTCCGCCAACACATCGAGGTCTCGGCGGTGGCGGTGACCGACACCGGCGCGATTCGCTCGAAGTACACGTCGCTCGGCGGCAAGTCAGGCGGCGAGACCCAAGAACTCGCCGCCTTCATCGTGGGTGCTGCCCTGCGTTACCAGCTCGGTGACGAGACCCGCGACGCCCCCCGGTTCGCACCGGTGTTTCTCGACGAGGGGTTCGTGAAAGCCGACTCGGAGTTCGCCGGGCGAAGCGTTCGTGCTTGGCTCGGGCTCGGGTTCCAGCTGGTCGTCGCAACTGCGTTGGGGACCGTGAACGCTATCGAGCCATACATGGATCAGATCCTCACCGTGACGAAGAACCCGACTACGGGCCGCGCCCGGATCGATGTGAACGCCCGGAAGTCGGCATGAAGAACGTCGAAGCGGCCACAGTCAAGATCCGCAAGCGCCTCAGCGGTAGCTGGCACCTCGACGTCACCGGAGCGAAGGGCTCGTGGCCGTTCGACGTACCGCTCGGCAACATAGCGTCCTCTGAGATCGCCGCTCGGTTCAGCGAGATCCAGCACGACGCTGCTGAGCTACACCGCTGGGCATCACGGTCAGGTGCCACCATCCGAACGAAATCTCGGCACGTGGGCGGCACCGCCCAGCAGATGCCGACCCACATCTGCGTCGCCGACATCGAGACCGCAGCTGGAATCTGCGGCCAAGACTGGGTGCAGCGCATAGAACGAGGCCGGTCCCGAGCCGCCGCTCTCGCTGCCGACGACGTTGATTCGACTGTCGCCGCATCGGTCATCCGAGCCTTCGACATGCAATCCGACGTGAACTTCGAACTGCTGGTGGCTGCCGCCCGCTGGTTCCGCGACAACGACGGGGCGGGGCTCACGCCGCGTCAAGTGCCGATCCCCGGTCTGCATGCCAAGTGGCTCAACACGAACCAGCACCACGTGGAAGCTCTGGCCGGCCGGCCACTGCACCTCGCTCGGCCCCATCCGGCACGACTGCACTTCACCTACCTCGACGCTGGACACCTCGCGGCCGGTGGCAGACGCTACGACGTGGCCACGGTTGGCGATCACACCCACCTCCCCTACGTCCCGCGAGTGGTTCTGATCACCGAGAACAAGGACACCGCAATGACCTTCCCGGCTACCCCCTTGGCCGTTGCGGTCGAAGGAGAAGGCCGCGGTGGTGGAACTGTCGCGTCATTCGATTGGATCACCAGCGCCGAACTCGTCGTCTACTGGGGTGACATCGACGCGGACGGGTTCGAGATCCTCGCCGAATACCGACGCGTCGGAGTGCCGGCACGATCAATGCTGATGGACCTCGACACCTACCACCGCTACGCCCCCTGGGGGACGTACAGATGGCCGAACGGTTCCGAGATCGAATCGCGTGAGCCTCGGGATCTCGGCGAACTCACCGACGACGAACGCGCCGCCTACCTGGCTGTCTGCGAACCCGCGCTGAATATGCCGCCACGACTGGAACAGGAACGGATTCCCCTCGCCGATGCCCACCAGGCCCTGCACGCGCTGGTCGGCGCTGAAGCGTCCTGCCGGACACAGTGATGCGTCAACCACAATCGAGGTGTCGGAGCCGTGCTCGGCCGACGTAGGCGAACTCCATCGGGCGGTGCACGGTCCCGTGGCATGGTTGCCGGAGCTCTCCCGAACCTCAGATAGAGGAGGGGTCCGAGTCGGTGGCTTACCGATGCCTCCAACTGATGCGAGGAGCTCCGCGCCCGAACGACCGCCGCCCGCATGTGGCAACGCACGGGCCTGCTGCGGACCGATGAGCGGCCCACGTTCCACCGACTTGGGTCACGGGCCGAATCCCCTGGATTTCAGGGCTTTCGCGATCCCGGCCTGCGAGCGACGCAAGCAGAGGCGGTGTCTACCGATCGTTCCTACGGGCCCCGATCGCCGGGACCCACGCCATCAAGGAGGAACAACTTGAACGGATACGTGGCACAACGGCGTGGCCGCTTCTACGCGGTCATCTACGAGGGCCGTGACCCGGTGACCGGCAAGGAGCGCCGCACCTGGCATCCCGCCGGGACCGACCGGGCCGAAGCGGAACGCCTCGCCAGCAAACTCGCCGCCGAGGAGACCAAGCGCACCGACGCGGTGCGGTCACTGACCTTCGGCGCCTACCTGACGAGCCAGTGGCTGCCCGCCAAGAAGCTCCACCTCGCGACGAGCACCTACCGGGGCTACGAACGCAACGTGCAACTGCACATCCTTCCGGTCCTCGGACGGATCGGGTTGCGGCGACTGCGCTACCAGCAGATCGAGTCGCTGTACGACTCGCTGCTCCACCCGAAGACCGTCCGTGGGCTCGCACCCAAGACTGTCTACGAGATCCACCTCATCATCCGCGGCGCTCTGACCGACGCACACCGACGAGGGCTGGTGACCCGCAACGTCGCGCTCGTCGCTCGGACCCCGAAGCAACGGCATCTGCAGAAGGTCGAAGGCACGGCTCCGGACGAGGAGCAGCTCCGCCAGCTCATGCGAGCCGCTGCAGGGCACCGGTTCTTCCCGATCTACTGGCTCACCGCGATGACCGGGATGCGCCGCAACGAGGTACTCGGACTGAAATGGCCCGACGTCGACTTCAAGAAGAAGCGGGTCAACCTCAACCGTGGCCTCGTCGCGGTCGGCTACGAGCTCCACCAGACCCGCGGCAAGACCAAGACAGCGCGCCGCAGCATCGACTTGGAGCCGACCACCTTGGCCGTCCTGGCAGGCTGGCGCGCGTCTCAGGTCGCCGAGTTCACCGCGGTCGGCATCGACAACGAGGAGCAGTGGGTGTTCACCGACGGCGATGGCGATCCCATCCATCCCCACGCCGTGTACCAAGCGTTCGGGCGGATCGTCCGCAACGCCGGGCTACCACACATGCGATTCCACGACCTACGACACACCCACGGCAGCCTCCTCATCAAGGAAGGCATTCCGGTCAAGGTCGTGTCCGAACGACTCGGTCACGCCCACATCGCCCTCACGATCCAGACCTACCAACACGTCCTGCCCGGCATGCAGGCCGACGCGGCCGACACCGCCGAGCGACTCACCCAGCCACGCCCGAAGGCCAAGGAGCCGATCGAGAGCGACACGGTGGAACGTCGGAGGAACACCCGCAGGAACGCCGCCTGAAAACGGTAGAAGCCGGGCCCCAGGGCCCGGCCTCGCCTGCAATTCCGCTGAAGTTGGTGGGGGTTTCACGAAACCCTGCACGACCAGTGCGGGCCCGGGTCTCCGGCGAGGGCTGATGGTGCTTGCACACGTTTCGCCGAGGATCTTGCACACGGTTCGGTGGTGGGGACAGATCGAGGACGCTGTCATTG
>JAGQSZ010000063.1:0-6763 GCA_020439285.1 Microthrixaceae bacterium | reverse complement strand
CTGCTGAGTCACGGGGGCACTCGGGGCGTGTGCTCTTCTGGGGGTTGCACCGCAGTTGCTCTACGCACGAGCGGCTCAATCCGGGGCCAGACGATGCCGACTGCCTTGCATTTGTACGCATGTTTTAGTTATGTCTAAGGTGCGTACACTCAGCCACCCGCACGACAGGAGCACACCAGGTCATGAACCCGATCCATCACCGAGCCGCCGTTCGACACCACGCCCGAGCGGGCAGGACCTCGCACTGCTGCCGCGAGGTCTGCGGCGGATGCAGCGTCACCACCAAGGTAGCGCGCTCATGAGCGGCGCCAACCAAACGTTCGCAATTGGCGCCGCCTTGGTATTCGGCCTGATGACCCTCGCGGTCATCTCGCAGTGTGGGGGCTCGATCTCCATCTCAACGACCGGAGTCTCAGCCAACGTAAATCCGCCTCAGTAGGAAGGTCCGGGATGCTCGACATGAGACGGGGCACTCCGTCCGCGAAGCTGTTCGGCGACCTTCTCTCGATGCTCCGAACGGTCGGAACAGGCCAGTCGATGCGGCAGGTGGGCGACCGGATCGGCGTGCGCGCTGCGACCATCTCCCAGATCGAGAAGGGGCAGCGAGCTCTCAAGGAACCCAAGATAGCGATGTGGGCCGATGCGCTCGACGTGAGCGAGGTGGACCTTCGCGAGTTGTGGATGCTGTCCCAAGGCCAGATCCAACTCGGCGATCGGCGTGTCTTTTACACCGAACAACCCGATGCCCTCGACGCCGAACCGTTGAACGATTCCATCGAGTACGCGTTGGAGCAACGTCCCGACCTGAGGCCGCTCTACCTGCTCGCCCAGCGAATCGCCACGGTGCTCGACCGCCTCGTGCCGGAGGCAGGCATCCGAATCAGACCAGACGACCACGACGAACCACCCCACGTCAGCGAGCCCGGAGATGCCGCTCTCACCGAGGCTCAAAAAGAGGAGAATGTCGAATGGGCCGACACCTACCCCCTGCCTGTCATCGAGCGCACCCGAGGCGGGACCCCCCTCAACGAACGTCGCTTTGAGTACGAGGAAGGCGAGTTGGTTCGGGTCCCGCCACTCCGGAAGCAAGCTGCGATCGTGCGACGGCGCGGCAAGTCAATGGGCGCTCCGGAGCTGGTGGATCTCTTCCACGAACTGACCGGTCCCGAGAGGGAGCGCGTTCGCGGCTACATCGACGCTATCATCGATCAGCGGACCGCCGTCCAGGAGTAGCGGCGCGAAGACAAATTCAGCGGGTTCCCGCGGACAACCGCTCCTCCCCCAGTCGAATCCCGGCACACCCGCACCTCTGGCGACAACTCAGCTGGTCTCTACGCCGGACGACCGGCCCCGGTGAAGTGGAACCTCTTCTGGATGGATGCGGACCAGCGCACTCCTATGGAGTTGCCAGGGTCTCGTGGATACATGAGGACCCGCGGATTGCGGCGCCCAGGTTGTCGGTGACGGATCATGCGGCCCGGCATGCGATCAATGAAATGGTGATCGCTACAGCCAGGCACAGCTCGATGCAGACACTGATCGTATGGGCTCGGTGAAGGCGCTCGGGGTGTATGAGGCGCTCTTCGAGCAGTTCGAACGCTGGCGAACTTGTTCTCCCGTCGTTCAGAAAGCCGGCCTCGCCTGCAAGAACCTCTTACGAGCGGGCGCAACTGCAGCCGAAGCCGATGTCCCCGATTCGTGAAGCGGCAATCTTGGTGCAACGTCGGCACCTTGTGAGATGTGGATCTCCCGGAAGCGACGGTGTTGTGAGCGGCCTGAGGTACTCGAAGCCGTTCTCTTCGGCGGCTTCTTCGGCTTCCTTCGGGCTGATCGGCTCGATCTCCACGAAGTCTCCCCACCCGTTACGTGATGACCGAGCCCAGCTTCTCCAGTAGCACGCCCGGCATGTCGCCTCGCCGAGAGCGTTCTTTTCCAACGTGTAGACGAAGCGGTAGTGGGCCTGCACGGTGCAGGTCAAGCATTCCATGAGCTGCCAGTCATCTGGTCTGGTGAAGCTCTCGACGGGCTTGAGTCCGCCGAGTCGTTGGATGTGCTCGATGTGCTCGGCACACCAGGTGGGCTTCGTTCGAGTCCTGAACGCTGCCTGACGCTGGCACCCGTCCCAGGCGCAGAGCTGGTCGGTGGTTGTCGGCTCTCGGCGAAGGGGCTTCGGCGGTTTCGGTGATTTCGGAGGCGTCCGTTCGGCCGGAGGAACCGAGCGCAGGCGCCCGGGGGTCTGCTGCGGTGACGTGTCACCGACTTCATCGGCCAGGCTCTCTGGGGTCAAGAGATCTTGCCCGTCGACGCATCGAAGGAAGTCGTCTTCGGTCATGACTTCGATCGACTGGCCCTTGTCCTGAAGATCGAATGCCTTCCGTGCCTTTCCGGTGACGTTGGAGCCAGGGCGCAGGACAGCGGGGTTGATATCACCGATAACGAGGACGTTGGTCCTCTTGGTGACGTTCTCCTCTGCCACGGCTCCGATGCGAGCGCATTCGTCCCACGCGATCTGTCGAGTCATGGACATCAGCGCACCGGTGAAGACGACCGTGCGGCCGTACAGGTAGCCGCTTTGGTCGGCTTCTGGGTTCAGGTCCGCTTGGCGAAGTGCGGCGCTCCCGGACTTGGCGACGCTACCCAGGTAAACGCCGCCGCCCATGCGCCCGACGGAGATTCCGGCCTCAGCAGCAAGCGTTCCGATGTCGGTGGCCGACGTCAGGTTCGCCAACCCGGTCACGATGTCCACCACTGCCCTTGCATCGGCCAGCGGGTCGTGGTGATCCAGGAACTGGAAGCCAAGCGACTCGTGCACGAACGGGAGCCGGTAGGAGGCCAATTGGAGCTGCCGCCGACTCATCACCATCGTGCAGAGGAACCGCATCTCGGGCCATGGGATGTTGTCGGCAGCGCACGCATAGCGGATGACGCCGATGTCGAAGCCGGCGTTGTGTGCGACCACGACGTCATCTCCGATGAACTCCATGATCGACCGGAGCAGGTCACACCAGCGCGGTGCGTCGGCCACCATCTCAGCGGTGATGCCGTGGATCGCCGTGTTGAACGGGTGGAAGTCCGCGACGACCTCCGGGGGTCGCATCAGCCAGGTCCGTTCAGCTACTGGCTGGCCGTCGCGCACACGGACCAGACCGACTGCGCATGGTGACCCCCGGTAGGAGTTCGCTGTCTCGAAGTCGAGTGCGGTGTAGTCGAGCATCGGTCAGATCAGTGGCTGTTCAGTCAGGCGAGCGGCGAATCTGGCGGGGAAGTCTGGCACCTCGGGGTGGGTGAGCTCGGGCGGCATGTTGAGGGAAGCACGGCCGAGTCGCTTCTGTCGTTCCGTGTCTGTGACAAGCCAGGCTGTCCACAAGGCGCGGAGATGCTCAGCCAGCGCGAATGCCCTCGAAACCGGAGCATCCTCGGTCGGCACGAAGCGATCAGCGGTTGGTAGCTCTGCGAAGGCTGGTCGGACGAGATTCGTGGCGTTGCGATCATTGGCGTCATCGATCACTTTGAGGATCTCCCGGCGGCGGTCCTCAATCTCTGCGGCCAAGTCGGCCAGCGCTCTGGGGCGTAACGGCTCGCCTTCGATTGGGAGGTTCTCAAGGCCGGAGCCATCAGTTGCCATCACTGCCCGGCACCTCGTGAGCGAGCGAACAGTTGAGATTGCCTCACTATCCATGGCTTCGATCGAGTGAGCGTTGACGTTGACTGCAAGTGTTGAGAGACGAGGCGATCTACTCGTGCACCAAACAGCTAGACCGCCCGCCGCTGGCTGACAATCGACTATGGCGATGCCTCGCATTTCGACTCCTCATCGACGCCTTCTCTGCCCTGGTTCGAAAGGCTAGCGCCAGGGGCGGGATTCGCGCCCAGGTCTGACAGTGCTCGCTGCATGGTCGGGTGTCTCGCGGCGAGTGGGTGATTCGGATCTCCTGGCACAAGGCAGTGCGTGAAACCGTTGGCGACGCCCAGCCCCACCGATCCGGTGGTGGCGAACAGTCACCTTGTTGCGCCTCGTGCGCGGACCGGCACTGTTCGCGCGGTTCGTTCAGACCGGACTGATGCGATGCCTTCTCCTTCCAAGCCGACGAGCGCTGCCGCAGCCCGTCGCGCGACGCGCCAGAAGGCAGCTCCCCCATCAGCGGTGCTGGCCGCTGGGGTTGCCGAACGGATCAGCTCGTACACGCCGTCGAGTATTCCTGGGGCGCAGTGGGCGTTGGTGCGTCCGCTTGTGATGGAGGTGGTTACTGCGGCGGCGCCTTCAACTCCTGAACGGGCCAAGCAGCTGATGCTGCCTGCGGCGAAGCTCACGCTTTGGGCTATCGGACAAGGCGTCGAGATGGACCGCGCCACGGTGTTCACCTCGACGATGGTTGAGGAATGGGCGCGGGCACAGCTCGCAGCCGGTGTTTCGAAACGGACCGTGGCGACGCACCGCTCACAGCTTCGAGCGATCCTGCCGCCGTCCCCGTCGTCTGCGCCGAAGGTGGGGCGGGGCGACGGCCCGAACCCGTACAGTGCAACGGAGGACTTGGCGCTGCGTCGGGCTGTGGTCGGTCAGCGCACCCCGGTGTACCGGGCGAACGGCTGTCTGCTCTACGGGCTTGCCCGGGGAGCTGGACTCAACGCGGCAGCGGTTCGCCAGGTTCGACGCGACGACGTCATTGACCACTGCGATGGTGCCATCGAGGTGCGTGTCGACGGGCGGTCGCTGTGGGTGCTTGACAGTCACGTCGACGTGGTCCGCATCGGGCTGTCATCGAGCGGCAGCAACGGGTACTTGGTCGGGGGCCGCGACGGGAATCGGCACAACATCACCGAGTACGTGGACCGGTTCAGCGTCCCCGCAGGCACCCCGCACCTGAACATCGGACGCTGTCGCAACACCTGGATCCTCGACCACCTCCGACGTGGCACCCCGATCAAGGTGATTGTCGACGCGCTTGGCTTCAAAACCCTCGCCCAGGTCGAAGCGCTCCTCGCGCTCGTTGACTCACCGGACCCAGATGTCGCCGCTCAAGCGCTGCGAGGAACATCGTGATCCCCGCCGTCGAGATCCGGCGCGCCGAAGCGATCATCGACCGTTCGGGTTTGGTTGATGAGCTCGAAGAGCTGCTGCGCCCCGGCGGCAACGGACGCCCACGCGACATTTCGGTGCGCACGTCCCTGGTCGGAGTGCTCCTCACCGCCGGACACGGCAAGAACCTGCATCTGCGGCAGGTGCACCGGGTGTTGACCCGCGACATCTCTCGCACCCAACAGGACCGCTTGGGTGTCCGTTTCGAACGCCGAGGCGAGCACCTCGGCGCCCGCAAACGGGTCCTCACCTACCACCACTTCTCCCGCATCGTCTGCGCGCTCGCTGCGAAGGTCGACCGCAGCGGGGAGGAGTACCTGCAGAGCATCGTCGACCGTCTCATCGACGCATCCATCGACTCGGGGCCTGACCCATCGGGGCACTGGGCGATCGACGGCACCGGCGTCGACACGTGGGCCAACGGGCTCAAGTCCTCCAAGCGGCGAGCCGACCAAGACGCTGCGTGGGGGCACCGCACACCGACCCCGCAGAAGTCGATGTCGCAGAAGTTCTTCGGCTATGACCTCTACGGGTTCACCATCGTGCCAGCCGCCGGTGCCGACGGCACGGCGCAGCCGAACCTGATCGGCCGCATCGTCGTACGCCCCGCCGCGTCCGATGACGCCGAAGCCTCCCTCACCGGCATCGACTCCGTCCTCGCCGCCGGCATACCCGTCGAACGGGTCCTCGTCGACCGAGGCATCTCCTACAAGGCCGACGAACGCTGGGCGAAAGAGCTCCGTGACCGCGGCATCGACCAGACCCTCGACATGCACGCACTCGAGCACGGCCGGCTCGACTACGACGGCATCGCCATGATCGACGGCTGGCCCCACTGCCCGTCAGTTCCCGAGACCCTTGTGGAGATCAAGCGACCCGAACGGCTGTCGGTCCCCACCGACGGCAGCGACAACCCCGAACTCGAGCAGTTCTGAGACGAAGTCTCCAAGCGGGGCCGCTACGCCATGCGCCGCACCCAAGGCTGGACCGAGAAGAAGCGCACAGGCACACGCGTCGAACGCTACGAGTGCCCCGCCGAGGCTGGCTACCTGCGCTGCCCAGTCAAGCCGCACACCATGGCCTACCCCGACGACATCCCCCTGAACTTGAACCCACCGGACCCGGCGACCGCGCCGACGTGTTGCACCCAGCGCACCATCGAGTTGCCCGAGGAAGCCCAAGGCAAGCTCCGTCAGAAGCACCGCTGGGGATCCGACGACTGGATCCGCGACCATGCGAGACGCACCTACGTCGAAGGCGGCTTCGGTGAGCTCCGCAACCCCGCCCTCGGCGCGCTCGCCCGCGGCAAGTTCTGTGTGATCGGGATCATCAAGGTCACCCTCATGCTCGCCGCGCTCGTCGCCGCATCCAACGCCCGACGCCTCGCCACCTGGGCGAACAACCAAGGCCTCCTCTCCGATGACCCGGCCCTCGCCACGGTCACCGACGACGACTGGGCCTTCGAAGAGCTCGACCCGAACACCACCACCGGAACCGACCCGCCCGCAGCCGCCACCCCGAACTGACCGACCACCCCGGCAGAGCCGGGGTCACCGACGCGCCCCGGAACGACCGAACTCGGTCACCGGGGCTTCTTCATGCCCAGCGACAGGTCGATCCGGGTCTGACCGCGACGCTCGAAGAGCTCATCTGGCCCCGAACGCCACGAAACCCCGCACTGGGCGG
>JAGQSZ010000062.1 GCA_020439285.1 Microthrixaceae bacterium | reverse complement strand
TCCCCGTCCCGACCAACCGTGCCCGGTGTTAGCCGAACAAGTCGATGAACTGCTACGTTCTTGCGAGCTTGACCGGCAATCGGCGGTCATAACCTGCGGGTGTAGCCCAATGGTAGAGCCACAGATTTCCAATCTGTTGACGAGGGTTCGATTCCCTTCACCCGCTCCAAAGGCAAGAGCGAAACAAAGATCTCTTTCAGTAGCGGAATAAAGAGATCGGTGGCTCAGAGGCAGTTGAGGCAAGTCCCCGCACCTCAAAATGCGGCCTCAAAAGATCGATCCTCCGTTCCAGACGGCGCGGAGACCGAGCCTCTCACACATGCCGTGATGATTCTTTTGGAGAGACTTGAAGCCAGCGTCTATCCGGTCGTAATCGGTGACCGCGTAAATAATGTTCATATCGAAAGCCACGCTCTCGATCGAGTCAACAACTTCACTGTAGCCGCAGATCGCCCTCGCTTTGGTCCTCCGAACGAAGTCCATAGCCTCGGCCTCATCGATATCGAGCGTGGAACAGGCACCAAAGTGGATAATTCGACCGGCTAACTTTCCTTCACACAGCGAAGCTAGGTCGCACAGGGTGTACGGCTTCGAACCGACCCAGATCAAACCCGGATCACCATGGAATGCGAAGTAGCCGAACGCCAGTTGGGCGTACTGCTTCTCCGTCCACTGTTTGACATAGCTTTCAAACTCGGGGTGAGTGATCGCATCTCGATGGGCGAACCGGATGATTTTTTGCGCCTCGAGGACCTCGAGAATAGGCCGGACCGATGACCGGTCAGTCAGCTTTGCTGACCAGGGCCCTTCTAAACAGAACACTCCGGGTGGAACTCGACTGCCAGCCATTATCAACCTGCTTCTGCTCGTTGGCGAATGTCGTGAACAACGGCGATGAGCCGGTCGACATCAGCCTTTTCGAACAGCCCGTTGGGACCTTCGGGAGCGACGTCGGTGTATGGGGATTCGTAGAATCGATCAGCTTCGATGGTTCCGCTTTGAGCGAGGTGATCGATAACCATGTTGATGTATTCGATTTGATTCGCGCTGTAGCGACCTTCGTCTAGGAACGACGAGAACGCTTCCTTGGCTGCTGCCCGGTCCATTCCGACCAGTGAGCGGACGAACAGCCCCAGTCCCCCACCTGTCTCAGTCGCAGCCCGCTCAAGATTGTCGTCGGTTGCCCCGAGTTCAATGAGCATTCGGGTGAGCTCATCGATGTCTGTTGCCGTTATCGGCTGGTTACGACGAAGTCGTTGTACTGCAAGGTGGTTCTCGTGTCTTCGCATGAAGGCGAGCGCCTTCTTGTGGAACTGTGCGTAGTCGTTGACCGACGCAGCGCCGAGATCAATCTCGACTCCTTCACCTAGTTCATCGGTGAAGTCGGTGTAGAGCGGCTCGCGTTTGCCCTTCTCGATCAGCACCACAAGTGCACGGAGGCGGCGCCGGACATCTTCAACCATCTTGAAGGTGGCGTCAGTCCACCACTCATCAGTCTGGAGATCTTGGATCAACGACAACTCAGCTGAGATAGCAGGTATGCGGGAATGATCTTCAAGAATCGAGGCAATCGTGCGCACCTGTCGTTGCAGTCGCACCAGCGCTGGTTCGGTGCGCAACATGGCGAGTTGCAGGTTCAACACGATCAGGTCGAACTGTTTGGATTCGAGCGGTTCAGCTTCGGTTTCGGTCGGCAACGCTGCCAACGTGTCGACCAGTGCGTTTACTGCTGTTTCATCGAGTAGGTCCGCAGCCCAGGCGTCGCTCTCTCGGAACCTTTCGACGAGTCGACGGTGTGGTCGGACAACGAAGTTGTCGAGGTTCATTGAGGCGATATCGAGACGTAGCAGGTCGGCGAGTTCTGCACGCTCGGCCGGGTGTGCCTTGAGCTTGTCGAGCGTGCCGATGAGTTCGACCCGACGTGAGAACAGCCGGCTCGACAGCGGCACGCCTGTCGAGCCTTCGTCCCCTGAAGGATTCTGACCGAAATATTCGAGGTTCTGACAGAAGTCGAAGATGTAGAAACAGTCCTTGTCGATCTCGGGACCGTAAAGGTCGGGGCTTAGGCGAGTTCCTCGTCCAACCATCTGCCAGAACTTCGTTGCCGAGCGAACAATCTTGAAGAACACCAAATTGGCGACTTCAGGCACGTCGATACCGGTGTCCAACATGTCGACCGAAATCGCAATTTGTGGGTACTTTGACGGATCAGAGAAGTCGTCGATCAGCGACTGTGCATGTTCAACGTTGCTGGTGATTACACGGGCGAACTGACCCTTGAAGTTCGGGTAGTTGGCGTCGAAACGCTGACCAATGAAGTCGGCGTGCCGCTGGTTCTTGGCAAAGATGATGGTCTTGGCGAGTTTGTCGCCACCGTCGACCTTCAAACCCTCGGTCATCACATAGGCCAGCACCTTGTCGACGGTGTCCGCGTTGAAGAGCCACTTGTTCACCGCTTCGGCCCCAACAGAATCCGGAGGGTCCTCCTCTCCTTCGTCCCATGCCAACTCATCCCACGCTGCTTGTTCCTCTGGAGACAGATCTGCGTAGCGAATACCTTCACGCTGGAACTTCAGTGGCACAGACTTCGCCAGGAACGGCACCAGAACCCCATCATCGACCGCAGAGTCCAAGCCGTATTCGTCGGTCGGTACACCGGTCTCGAGATCGAACAGGTCATAGGTGTTGCGATCGATCTCCGATTTCGGAGTCGCTGTGAGACCCACGAGGAGCGAATCGAACCATTCGAAGATCGCCCGATACTTCGCGAACACCGAACGATGAGCTTCATCGATGATCACCAGATCGAAATGCCCCGGACCGAATCGCAACACGCCGTCGCGGTCCTTGGTCGGAATCAGGTTCATCATCGTCTGATACGTCGAGACGTACACGCGACTGTCAGTGTCACGATCAGTCAACAGGTTCACCGGCGACGAGTCCGGCAGGTGCGCCTTGAACGCATTGACCGCTTGTTTCACCAACGCTTCACGGTCAGCCAGAAACAGAATGCGTTTGGCCCAGTTAGCCCGGATCAACACGTCAGCCAACGCAATGGCAGTTCGCGTTTTGCCCGCACCCGTTGCCATCACAACTAGTGCCTTGCGCTGACCCTGGACATCGAAGGACTCGGCGATTCGTCGAATCGCTCGCTCTTGGTAGAAACGCCCAGCTATCGCCGGGTTCACCGCAACCTCAGACAGGCTTCGACGGGTTACCCGGCGTTGGGTCATCAACTCCAACTCGGATTTGGTGCGAAACCCCTGGACCTGCCGGGGCGGTGCCATCTGGTCATCCCAAAGCCAGGTCTCGATACCGTTGGAGTAGAAGATCACGGGACGTCGGCCGTACTTGGCTTCAAGACAGTCCGCGTACAACTTCGCCTGCTGTTGACCAACGGACGCGTCCCTGCCGGTCTTCTTCGCCTCGACCACAGCCAAAGGCGAACCGTCATCGCCCCACAACACATAGTCGACGTAACCAGCACCACTGTCGGTTGGCATTCCGGTGACGGGGAACTCACGATCACGCTCATCGGCTAGCGGCCAACCCGATTCGGCCAACAACAAGTCGATCAGGAAGTCACGGGTATCGGACTCCGAATAGTCATGGGTGTCAGGAATGGCAGCGGCAGCGGTCTTCGCTTCGGCCACTTCGGCTCGAAGCCGGTCGAGTTCGGCCTCCAGACGTTCCTTGTCAGCTGCCAACTCGAGCGCCCGTTCCTTGGCCGCTTGTCCCTGTTCGACCTCGGTCTGCAACTCGCGGATTCGTTTGGCTGTCGTAACAGGATTGGGCGCTGGAGGCGGCAACTCGCGAGGGTTGAACGACAAACCAGCGGGCGGCTTCTCACCACGGATATAAGTGCGCCCGAACCAGTAGAGGAATTCGAAGAGGCTCGAAACCGCGGCCACCGAATCCCTTGGGGATGGTGAGGCCGAATCGTGGGCGGCACGGTTTCCCGCCCGAACGACCACCTTCGCCTTGTAGAAGACCTGGTCCCCCATCTGTGCCTTGAACGCTGGCTCGTGCAACAACGGACTCAGCTTGTCGTCATAAACACGAGGCAACGCAGGGTCGTGCTTGAACGCCCAGCGGACGGCCGACTCGACCGCAACCCTCGCATGGAAACATGACGCACGAGGATCCCCAAGAGCGTGGAATCCAGCACGGTTCGCGGAATCACGAACCTCGGGGAACTCGTCTTGGAGGAAATCGAACGGGAGCCCCATCAGCTGACCGATTCAGGCTCCGGGGACCAGGAAGTGCGCAAGACATACGGCGCGACGCTCCCGTGGGAGCGCGCGAGGTGGAGACTTTCAACGCTCCCGTGGGAGCGCGCCCTCGGGTCTGAAGCCAACCCAAGGCAACGGCCAACCTGCGAATCGATCAGTGCACGCTCCTTCCACGGTCTCTAGATCACCATTCTGTCAGCGGGATGTGACAACAGCTGACAATTCGGGCCAAGGGTCGGGTCGGTTCCGGTGTGACTGCAAGCCACGCAACCAGCTTCAGTTGTTGTTGGATGCCGGGAACGCTCCATCGCGCTCGCCAAAGTGCAACGCATTCCATTATTTTCGTATAACGTTAATAACGTGATTCAGGATGAGACGATTAACGGAGTACCGGTCACAGAGGCCCAGATCACGGAGTGGGCGACTGAAGCAGAGTCTGGGTTCGACGTTGAAGTGTTGAAGAAGCGGAGCCGTGGACGGCCCGGTCGGGGCGCCGAGCCGTCGCAGGTCATAGCGCTTCGACTCACCGCAGAAGAGATCAGATCCATTGACGCCAGAGCAGAACGAGAGGGCAAGTCCCGCTCCGAAGTGATCCGCGAGGCGTTGGTTTCGGATTGAGAGTTCACCCTTCGGCTCTCAAACACGGGATCGATACCGTCGATGCTATCCACGCCGCAACATGGGCGGTATGGATCGAGGATCTTGACGAGGACAGCCCGGCGAGACAGCTTCGACTCGGATTCGACACCCGCGGCCGGATGCTGGAAACGGTCGTGCTCGTGTTCGACAGCGGTAACGAACTCGTGATCCACGCCATGAAAGCCAGGCCGCAGGTTCTCGACCTTCTGCCGTAGCCACTGGGACTTCAGCTCACCGCCCGAGTCCACTTCCCCATCTCAAAATGCGGCCTTGGGCTCAATCCTCCTGTGTAGGCATCGGGACCGGATCTCACCTCGGAACGCCTCAATCCTTTCCTCGCTGAGATCGATTCGTGGGAGGTCACCGGTCGTGGCAGCAGACGAGGGTGGAGCAGTCGGCGCATGAAACGAATGCGCAGGGACGGCTTCGAGTCCAATTGTGGGAGCAACGACCTGGACCGTGCCCATGTCGGCTCTTTCGTCGAAGCCTGTTGCGATCGCTCGTTGACCAACCAACTGTGGCCGCCAGTGCTCCAAAGCGATCGACGATGACCCTCTCGTAAGGCATCTCTGGAAGTGGCCCCTAGTGGCAAATCCAAACTCGAGCATTGCGGAACTTGGAAGGGTCACCCTAACTGTTACCCGTCAGGACAACGAGTGAATTGAGCGTTCGACAGACAATGACAGGTTGCGAGCTTCAGAGTTCACCGCAAAACGCACGCGACTGGAGAGAGTCGAAGAGAGAGTTGCAGTCTGCCAAAGCGACTCTTGCAGATACTCGACTAAGACTTGTTCGGTTTGCCACGTCCACAAAGCGTTGCTGATCGTGTTGCGGTACGAGAGGAACCGGTATGCGGCGAACGTCACCGATATTGATACCCCTGACCGCCACACCTTTGGTGTTTCGGTGCATCCACTGCTGAGCCATCGGATGCCGCAGGTACTCCATCACGAACTCGGGTTCAGCTTGAGCGACCGATATTCGAGCCGAATCCTGTGTGATATTTGCGCTATCAAGCTCTTGAGGGACACGGGCCAACCGACCGACATGCCCTCGTATCGACATAACTAAGTCTCCTGTACGGAGTCGGGACCGGCGGAACTGGTGGTCGATCTCGGCTGATGTCCGTCGTACTCCAGCTGTATCCACGGCTCCATCCTTTAGGTCCACGACGCGAACGTACGGCACCCCGGAACTCAGATTTGGGCCAGGTTTCAAGATCCCGTAGCAAATTGGCAGATCTGGGTCGATAAGGTCATTTAGGACCATCCACCTGTCTGACTGTGAATCAGCAAGACGCTCCCCGAACATGTCGATGAAGATTGCTTGGGTGAGGGTGTCGAGTTTTGCGAGGGCGGCGCGCCGTTTGGTTCGGAGTTCGTCGGCCTTGTCGAGGATCGCTGCAATTCGCCGCTGCTCGTCAAGTGGCGGAAAGGGAATCTCTAGTGAGCGAAGGATAGAGAGATTGATATTCGCCTGAGCTGCGCCACGGCCCTGACTGGCGAGATGGATTGCGACACTCTCCAGATACCGCCCAAGAAAGCTCGTGAGAATCGGAGAGTCTTCGGGAAGGACAATCCCAGCGATCGCCTGATTTGTTGCTGCCTCACACCCCAACGTTGCAACGCGACCAATCGTAGCGAAGATAGATAGGAGAAGGGTCCCCTTTGGAAGAAGCCTCGCTGAACTGTTGGCCAGCCCGGCCGTTGAGATCATCTCTTCTGTCCGTTGGATGTCTCTCTGAAGCATGTCTCCGATCTTGACCCACGGCACTCCTCCACCGAAATACTCAGGGTTCTTACGACTGGGGGTGCCACCGGATACGATCTCGCAGACGTCACCGAGCGCGACTTTGGTCCACCCCTTGGGCAGGTCACTCACAGCATGTCCTCGAGCTCGCTGAGGCCAGCCTGGATTTCGGTTTCGATGACCTTGAGTTCGGCGATGATTTCGCGTGGGTCGCGGTGTTCGACCTCTTCGTATTCGATTTCCTTGTAGCGGTTGATCGATAGGTCGTACCCGTTGTCGACAATTTCGGACACGGGGACACAGAAGCTTTGCGCTGTCCTTGGCTGATCGATCTCGTCACCGTCACGCATCATCCATCGTCGCAGGACGTCCGGAAGGTTGTTCTTGGCGTGTTCATCGTCGCTAAGCCCGTCTACGAGAGCACCGAGCTTGCCGTCTGCGAGCAGTGGCGTGCGTTTGTCGTCCAGGCTGTAGCCGTCAGCGGTCATGTCGTAGAACCAGACGTGGTCGGTTCCACCCGAGTTGGTCTTGGTGAACAACAGCACCGCGGTCGATACACCTGAGTACGGCTTGAACGCTCCTGATGGTAACGACACGATGCCATCGAGTTTCTGGTCCTCAACCAGGATCCGACGCAGTTCCTTGTGAGCCTTGGTGGATCCGAACAACACACCATCAGGCACGATGACCGCGGCTCGACCGCCGGGTTTGAGGAGCTTGATGAACAACGCCAGGAAGAGCAGTTCGGTCTTCTTGGTCTTGACGATTTGTTGAAGATCCTTGGCGGTGTTCTCGTAATCGAGACTCCCGGCGAATGGCGGGTTCGCGAGAATCAGCGAATACGCCTCCTCCTCACCCGAGTGTTCCTGCGCGAGCGAGTCCTTGTAACGAACATTGGGTTGCTCGACCCCGTGCAACAACATGTTCATGGAACCAATGCGCAACATGGTGTGGTCGAAATCGAACCCGTTGAACATCTCGTCGTGAAACTGGCGATTCAACTTCCGGTCGCGCAGCGCCTCGGGATAATGGCGTCGAACGTGTTCACCAGCGGCCACCAGAAACCCGCAAGTACCTGCCGCTGGGTCACAGATCACGTCACCGGGCACCGGGTCAGCCATCGCAACCATCAACTCGATGATGTGACGAGGAGTGCGGAACTGGCCGTTCTGACCAGCAGTTGCGATCTTGGCGAGCATGTACTCATACACGTCACCCTTGGTGTCCCGGTCGACCATCCTCACTGCGTCGAGCCCGTCGATAGCCCTGGCCAACAACGCTGGCGTCGGGATGGTGAACCGGGCATCAGCCATATGAGTCTCATAGGTACTGCCCTCGCCGCCGACGGTGCCGAGGAACGGGAAGACGTGGTCCTTGACAACCTCGTACATCTCGGCCGGAGCAAAGTTATTGAAACGTGACCAGCGATAATCCGCATAGTCACGGCCAGCGGGATGGTCGGGGTGGGCTACTCCGTCGAGCCCTTCAGGAAAGATCTGCCGATCAAGCGGGCCGCCCAGTTGAGCAGCTTTGTTCTCGGCGAGTGTTTGGAGTTCATCAAGGCGTTTGATGAACAACAGGAATGTGATCTGTTCGATCACCTCAAGCGGATTCGAAATCCCACCGGACCAGAAACTGTCCCAGATCCGATCGATCTGAGCCTTCAGTTCACCTGTGACCACTGCGCTCCTCAGCTCGACTCGCCCAGATCGTACCGGTCGATCACAATCCGCCCATCCTCCGATCAGTGAGCAGCCGATGAGGCAATCAGCGACCGGACCCACCGGCACCACTCCTGTCCCAGTGACACGCTCTCAAATATTGGAATCTCGGTATTTCGCTAAGCTCCCCTAAACGGCGACAGACACCTGAGACCAATGCCGATCGTGGGGGGAACTAGTACATGTACGGCAAATGGATCGCAAAGGCTGTCATACAGAAGTCCATATCGGTGTTGCCCAATCCTCAGCGCGCCAATTACTTCTTCCAGCACCACGTAACCCGTTCAACAACTCTCGCTCAAGACTTCTTGAACCAGAGGATCACTTGGTCCCGTCTTCACCTGGACGCCTTTGATCGCATGGGCGGCGACCGTCACGACATGGCGGTCGCCGAACTCGGCAGCGGCTGGTATCCAATAGTCCCACTGTGTTACTTCCTTGCCGGGGCAAGCACTGTGTGGATGCTCGACCTCGAGGATCTGACCCGCCCGGAGTTGGTAATCCAAGCAGTTGATGGTCTGCTCGAAGCTTCTGAGGACGGACGGCTCGACAACTTGGGCATCGACGCCGAGCGTCTCGAACGACTCAGAGATCTGGCACAAAGAACACATGGCAACGGCGGTGAAATCACACTCGACTCGTTGGGAATCAAGACCATGCCAGGGGATGCGAGAACCGTCGAGTTGCCCACACCACCCGATCTCATCACATCCAACACAGTCTTTGAACATGTGGACCCGGTCATCTTGGAGGGCATCCTCCGGCGCTTCGCGGAGATCGCTCATCCGGGCATGGTCATGAGCCACCTCATCGATCACTGCGACCACTACGCGTACGTGGATGATTCGCTCAGCGTCTACAACTTCCTGCGGTATTCGGACCGTGCGTGGCGATTGATCGACAACTCTGTGCAGCCGATGAACCGCCTTCGCGCATCGGAGTACATCGGAATGTATGAGCGTGCCGGGGTTCCCGTGAATGAGGACGTCCGCCACGGCTGTGACCCGAACGCGCTGATTGGCGAGCCACTGAGCCCCCGGTTCAAGTCAATGGAACCCTCGGACGTGTCGTGCACGTCGAGCCACGTAGTGACTCGGTTCGCTTAGACCTACCCAGACCTACTCAGACGTAAGCGCGAACGCGATCCCTAGTCGCTTTCGCTGCTTTCGCAAGTGACTTGTCGCTCAGTTCGACTTCCGGGGCGCAGACGTCACGTACCGATGCAACCAACGTTGCCCATTCGCGGTCATCAAACCCGAACGGCGGCGACATCGATTCGAGTTCTGCCAATGTCGATCGCAAGCGTTCCATCGCCGAGCCGTCAGCCGGCTTGGAGGCGAGTCGGTCACAGGTCATGAACACCTCGTTGAGGATGCCCTGGGCTTCGAGCCCATCGACGCTGTCGAAGGAATCAACCGGCGGCAACATGTCGATCACTTCCTCGACAGTGTCCTCATCAGCCTCGTTGACGACTATGTCCCCATCGACGTTCCACTCATACGCGACCTCAGAAATGGTGAGTTGGGCGGCGAACTCGTTCTGGAGTGCATCGGGCCAGTCCGCCATCTCATAAATGATGGTCGGCAATTCAGGATCTATCGCCGATCGTGCTGTCGACATGACTTGATCGACTAGATCATCGACCACCTCGGTGTCTGAGGCTGACACAGTTACTTCGGTGCCCTGCCAGGCATTGGCCACGCCCTGCATGTTCAACAGAGAACCGAACAGGCGCCGTGACTCACCTGACCATGCAGTGCAGTCATAGATCACCAGCTCGCCGGAGGGTTCGGCCGCAGTTTCTTGGTCCGGTGATTGCGGTTCTTCATCGTTCACTCTGCGATCCTCCCACACCTGCACTGGACCGTCGTCCGATCCCGAGCCAGAACTATCCACGGGGGGCCTCAGGTGAGTATGGTCTGGCCATGACGACGCAAGTACCGGATCGAAATCTCGCAATGGAACTGGTGAGGACCACCGAGGCCGCAGCTCTGGCTGCTAGCCGATGGGTGGGCCGCGGCGACAAGGAAGGGGCAGACGGCGCTGCCGTCGACGCAATGCGTCTGATCCTTGGAACCGTCGGAATGACCGGAACCGTAATCATCGGCGAGGGCGAAAAGGACGAAGCTCCGATGCTCTACAACGGCGAGGTCGTGGGCAACGGTTCCGAACCCAAGGTCGATATCGCGGTAGATCCCGTTGAAGGAACGACACTCACCGCCAATGGCCGAGGCGGCGCAACCTCGATCATTGCTGTCTCAGAGAGTGGCACGATGTTCAACCCCGGTCCGATCGTCTACATGGAGAAGATCGCCACCGGGCCCGAAGCTGCACACGTGATCGACATCGATGCGAGCGTGGGTGACAACGTTCGAGCTGTCGCCAAGGCAAAGGGACTCGACGTCCGCGAGATCACCGTCATGGTTCTCGATCGCCCTCGTCATGCCCCGATCATCGAGGCTGTCCGTGAAGCTGGAGCACGGATCCATCTGATCAGCGACGGAGACGCACCTGGAGCGATCTCGACAGCTATTCCCGACAGCGGAATCGACATTCTGTTTGGAATCGGTGGTACTCCAGAAGGTGTTATTGCGGCCGCAGCACTCAAGTGCTTGGGTGGGGCGATCGTGGGTCGTCTCTACCCTCGAGATGACGCCGAGCGTGACGCCGCTATCGAATTCGGTCACGACCTGTCGCGGGCGTTGAGCACCGACGATCTGGTTGCTGGCGACAACTGCTTCTTTGCCGCAACTGGAATCACCAACGGCAGCATCCTGCGTGGAGTCCACTACAACCGGCTCGGAGCTACGACTCAATCTCTGGTGATGCGGAGTCGCTCCGGCACAGTCCGTTTCGTCGAGGCACAGCACCGCCCCGAGAAGTACGAAGCCTGAGACTCCTCAGATCAGATCACAGCGGTTCGGGGTCTGTGTCTCGCAGGCTCACGAACCGTTGAGTTCCCTGATCCAGAGGCCGCCGACTCGCGAGAATCCGGTGGCACCCAGCACCTCGGCGCCTTCACAGTCATTCGCCCATGTCAGGGCAGCGCCCGACGTGGCTGCCAAATGGCACCAGTGAGAAATCAGCTGACGGGCAATGCCCATTCCACGGGAATCGGGCCGCACAGCCAACTCTCCGATCTTCGCTCCATCTGGTGACAGGTCCCCGAGAACAACGCCGACGGGTTGTCCCACCTTGCGTGGGATCTCGGCGGTCACGCACAACACCTGCTTTGTCGATGCCAGATGGTTTGGAGTCGTGCCCAGCAGGGACGCAACCTCGGGTTCAACGACGGACGATGAGTGGATGACCAACTCCACTCCCCCACGTCCAACTACGGTCGCCGGAGCGAGCTTCTCCTCGGCCACCGTGGCCCAATAGGTTCCCCTCTGATCTGTACGGAACTGCTCCATCAGGCGGATGGAAGTCACTTCCCACTCACCAGAATTGGCCCACTCGAAGGATGCCGATTCAAACGTCTCCAGAACCCGGTCGATCTGTGATTCGTTCATCTTTTCGCGCAAGGTGATGTGTGGCCGGAACGGCCGCAGATCTTCGCGAAACAGATCGTCGACCATGAGTGCTGTTCGCAATGCAAGCAACTGTCCCTCGCTCAGGTCACCAATCGACAAATGAACAGTGGGAGTGGACGGCAAGAAACTCGCCACCCCTTCGACGTTCAACGTGATCGGTCGCCACTCGGTTGCGATGGCGCGGACATGTCGCCGCACTGATGCGAACCTGCCGGGTTCCAGGTTTACCGGTGGCACGAGCGTGATGTGGGGAACAATCCGTTCTGGCCGATTATCACCGAGCATGCGTCGAAGCACCCGGCAACCAGACCGAATCTCGGGAGGCGGAACTATCGCAACGAGGACTCGCCTCCGGGCCATGACATGACCATATGCGAACCATGGCTCCGGATCGTGAATCGCCGTGACCATCACATGGGCCACAGGCTCCGGAATACCGGTGCTTCTAGGCTGCTGCCTCGGCTGCAGCTAGGCGAACCTCGGCACGCAACAGCGCTGCTCTGGCTTCGACGTCACCATCATCTGACGCCAACGCACTTTGTGCTCGGTCCTTCGCTGCCTGAGCGCGACTCACGTCGATGTCCTTGGCGAGTTCAGCCAGATCTGACAGAACCGTGACCCTGGTCGTCTCGTCTTCGGTAGGTGACACCTCGACAAAACCATGGTGAACCGCAACCACCTCTTCGGTGCCGTCCTCGAGAACGATACGCACAGGGTGCGCTTCGAGGACGCCGATGAAGGGGATGTGCCCGGCGAGGAAAGCCAGATCACCCGTCGTGGTACGACAGATGACCATGTTCGCGTTGCCTGAGAACGCGATCCTCTCGGGAGAGACGAGCTCGACGACGAGTGCCATCAAGCCTTCTTCTCGAGCTCGGCGGCCTTGCGGATGGCGTCTTCGGCGCCGCCCACGTTGTAGAACGCCTGCTCTGGGAGGTGATCGAGATCGCCCCTGACGAGGGCCTCGAACGACTCGACAGTGTCCTCTACCGGGGTGAAGATACCTGGTAGACCGGTGAACACCTCGGCGACGAACATGGGCTGGGCCAGGAACTTCTGAACCTTACGAGCACGATCCACGGTGATGCGATCCTCTTCGGAGAGTTCGTCAATACCGAGAATGGCGATGATGTCCTGGAGTTCCTTGTAGCGCTGCAGCATCTCCTGCACGCGACGAGCGACTGCGTAGTGACGATCACCAACGACCTCGGGAGAAAGGATGGTCGAGCTAGATGCCAACGGGTCCACAGCCGGGTAGATACCAAGCGCCGCAATGTCACGGCTCAACTCGGTAGTTCCATCGAAGTGGGTGAACGCAGTGAACGGCGCCGGGTCGGTGTAGTCGTCAGCTGGCACGTAAACGGCCTGCAGCGAGGTAATCGAACGGCCACCTGTCGAGGTGATGCGCTCCTGGAGTTCGCCCATCTCGTCCGCGAGTGTCGGCTGGTAACCCACAGCTGCAGGCATGCGGCCGAGCAGCGTAGATACCTCTGAACCGGCCTGGGTGAACCGGAAGATGTTGTCGATGAACAACAGCACGTCCTGGCCCTGCACGTCGCGGAAGTACTCGGCCATGGTCAG
>JAGQSZ010000061.1 GCA_020439285.1 Microthrixaceae bacterium | reverse complement strand
TTGACGTGCGTTTTCGTCGACACCGGTCTGATGCGCAAGGACGAAGGCGTCCAGGTCATCGAAACCTTCAACAAGCACCAAGGCATCGAGTTGATACATGTCAACGCTGCCGACAAGTTCTTCGGCAAGCTGGCCGGACTGACCGACCCCGAGGCCAAACGCAAGGCGATCGGTGAGTTGTTCATCCGCGTGTTCGAAGAAGCCCGCGAGAGCGTGACCGGTGCAGGGTTCCTAGTCCAAGGGACTGTTTACCCCGATGTGATCGAGTCTGGTACGGCACATGCGTCCACCATCAAGAGCCACCACAACGTCGGTGGTCTCCCCGATGACTTGGACTTCGATCTGGTTGAACCACTGCGCAACCTGTTCAAGGATGAGGTCAGGGCAGTGGGAACCGAACTTGGTCTGCCAGATGAGATCGTCTGGAGACAACCGTTCCCCGGACCTGGTCTGGCGGTCAGGATCATCGGCGAGGTCACTCCGGACAAGGTCGCTCTGCTCCAAGAAGCAGACGCGATCGTGCGGGAAGTGCTTCGAGAAGAAGGCCTCGAGCGCGAAATCTGGCAATCCTTCGCAGTTCTTCCCGATATTCGCACCGTTGGTGTCATGGGTGATGAGCGAACCTACGGGCATCCGGTCATCATTCGTGCGGTGACCAGCGAGGACGCGATGACTGCAGATTGGGCACGCATCCCATATGAAGTGCTTGAGATCCTCGCCTCGCGGATTATCAACGAGGTGCCGGGTGTGAACAGAGTGGCCTATGACATCACGTCCAAGCCGCCGGGCACCATCGAGTGGGAATAGTCGGAATCAGCCCGAAATAGGCACGTTCAGAGGACTGGGTACTGGCCAGCTGGACGTCATTCCTGAAACATTCCGTATTGATTTCGAAATCTATTTGTAACATGTGACGGCTTTGGTAAACTGTCCGACACATGCGTAACAGCCGATCTCCACTCAGCGTCCGCAGTCTCCTGTCCGGTTCACGATCCCTGCGCCCAGGGTTGATTCGTGGACTCGCTGTATCAGCAACAGTTGCAGTTGCAGCAACCGTTGTTGGCGTGGCCCCAATTACCCCCGGCGACACCGTCGGTGCTCAGAGCGTCGAAAGCCTCCGCGCCGCAGCTGCAAGAGCTGCCGACCAGCTCTCCACCCTGCAGCACAAGTCAGACCAACTCAACGAGCAGTACCTGCAACTCGAAGGTGAGATCGCTGACCTCAACGAACGTAAGGCTCAGAACGAGAAAGACGTGGCTGCGGCGCAGCAACGTCTGGATCAAACCCGCGAGCAGGCATCGAGCTATTTGGTAGAGGCCTACGTCGGCGCTGGCGCCAACGACAAAGTAATCGTTGGTAGTTCTGATCCCAACGAGGCCCTCAACCAGAAGGTGATGCTCTCACTGTTGAAGAGCGACCGGGTTGAACTGGCCGACACCCTCCAGATCACGCGGGCCGATTTGGCTGATCTGACCAAGGAACTGAACGACAACGCAGCCAAGCTGGAGAAGCGTCGTTCGGATCAAGCCAAGGTTGTCGCAGATCTAGAGAGCAGCGTTGCGGATCAACGTCAGATTCTCAATGGAGCCAATCAGCAGCTGAACGATGCAATTCGTGCCGAGCAGGCCCGTCGTGAAGCGGAAGCAGCAGCTCGTGCTGCCGCCGAGGCCAGGCGGGCAGCTGCTGCACGCCAGGCAGCTGAAGCGCAGCGTCAGTCGGCGGCTGCAGCTAGGTCGGCTGCAACGACCACGCGGTCCGGCGCGACCTCTACATCCAGGCGACCAACTACGTCCAGTGGGTCATCCAACCAGGCTTTTGTTCCGCCAGCAGTAGTCTCACAGCCCAGCTCCGGTGCTGCAGGCGCTATTGCCGCAGCCAAGTCCCGTTTGGGTACTCCATACCGATGGGGTGGTGTCACACCTGCAGGTTTCGACTGCTCGGGTCTGATGCTCTGGTCGTGGGCCCAGGTCGGGGTCAGTCTGCCTCGCACCTCTGGTGCCCAGCGGGCCGCTACACAGCGGATCAGCTATGACCAGCTTCAGCCCGGTGATCTGGTCTTCAGCGGCAATCCCGTCTACCACGTCGGCATGTACATCGGCGGGGGGCAGATGATTCACTCTCCGCACACCGGAGATGTCGTGAAGATCGCCCCGGTTCGCGCCGGTAGTGGTACCTCTTACGGCCGGGTTCGCTGACTTTCAACACCGCCTGTTAGGCCTAATGGACGGTTCTTAGGCCGCAGTCGCTCGTGTTCTAAGGAGAGGCGCTGGATCTGTCGATCAGAGGTCGGTGAGTACCAGGAGTTCTCCTGACGAGATCGAGATCATCTCAGCGACTGCGGCTGGGCGAATCGGCGGTGCAGCGCTGCTGTTCGGCGCGCTGTCGAATCTGATCACTGTCGTTCTCCTGGCACCGGGGAGCGCTGGCAGGACGATTGGTCTGTGGCTGTCACTCACGACGGTCGGCGTAGCGATAGTTGCTTTGTTCGCACCTTGGGAACGATGGGGTCGGCACTCCACCCTGGTGCTGGTACCCGTAGCGTTCGTCTTGTTGGGTATTGGTAACTACACGGACCCGCTGCCATATGTCGCCGGCATCTACTTCGTCGTGATTGGAGCGTGGACTGGTTTGTGCCATCGGCGTTTCACGACTCTGGCACTAGCACCGGTATTCGCCACGATGTACTGGGCGCCGCTCGCTGTCCGGCCCAATCTGGGTCGTCTTGAGTCATCAGCATTGATCGTCACTGTCGTCTCGGTGGCCATCGGCGAGGTCCTGTGTGGATTGCGAATCACCTTGGAACGATCCCAACGCGAACTCGCAGCGAGTGCCGGCCGCAGATTCACAGCGCTGACGAGAAATTCGCTCGATGTAACACTCGTGCTCGGATCCGATGACCGAATCAGATATGTGAGCCCGGCGATGGAAGCTCGCTTCGGTCACGCGCCGAGTGACATCGAACAGATCCCGCTCAGTGATTTCCTGGCGCGGTTCGTGTCGGGAATCAGCGATGAATCGAAGCTGAGCCTCGTGGACGGATCGTTCCGTCACGAGGACTCCTCGATCACCCACGAGATGCAGTTGCGCCGTGCCGATGGAACTTGGGTCGACATCGAAGTGACCGCCCAGAACCTGATCGACGATCCTGACATCGCAGGGATTGTCGTCCACGTTAGGGACATCACCAGTCGCAAGGCCTTGGAGCTTGATCTGCAACGCCGTGCATACCAGGACGATCTGACCGGCCTTGCGAACCGGGCTTCATTCCGCAACGAGATCAAGCGTGCAAGCGAGTCCTCCGAGCATCTCGCGGTCATCTATTTGGACCTCGACGGCTTCAAGGAGGTCAACGACACTTCTGGACATGAAGTGGGAGACAGGCTGCTCCAACTCGTGGCGAAACGGTTGCTGGACACGGTTCCCAGCAACGCAGTGGTGGCCCGACTTGGCGGTGATGAGTTCGCCGTGATGATGCGGGGTGAGTCTGATGATGTGTCCGTAGTTGCTGACGCTCTGATCCGAAGCCTGTCGGAGCCCTACAAAGTCGACGACACGGTGCTCAACGTCGGGGTCAGTGCTGGTGTGGCTCAAGCAGGGCCCACTGACGCCGGTGACCGGGTCATCAGTGATGCCGACATGGCGATGTACGCCGCCAAGGTGAACGACTTCTCGAGCGTCGTGGAGTTCCATCCACAGATGCGTGAGCAACTGCTCGCCAAAGTCGAGATGACATCCCGGCTCAAGAGGGCGGTGAGTAACGGAGACTTCGTCCTGCACTACCAGCCGTCCATGGAAACCAAGGGGCGAAGCTGGGTCGGGGCAGAGGCTCTCATCCGTTGGGACGATGGCGGCGATCGGCTCATTCAACCCGGGGAGTTCATCAACGTTGCTGAGGACTCGGGCCTCATCGTGGAACTCGGTCGTTGGATTGTCGCCGAGGCCTGCCGTGAGGCGGTCGGATGGTCAGAGAGCCCCGACGGTCAGCTTTGGGTCGCGGTCAATGTTTCGGCGTGTCAGTTCCAGGATCCGAGGCTGCTCGATGATGTGGACACCGCGTTGCGCTCGAGTGGACTCCCGCCGGAACGTCTGGTGATCGAGGTGACGGAATCAATCCTCATTGGTGAAACTGAGTCGGCTCACCAACGTCTGCGTGGGCTTCATGAAATGGGGATAAGGCTCGCACTCGATGATTTCGGGACCGGGTACTCATCACTCAGCTACCTGCAGGCTTTCCCCTTCGATATCCTCAAGATCGATCGCAGCTTCGTTAGGAACGCGACGACTTCCACCAGAGATCTGTCACTACTCCAGACCATCAACCGCTTGGGTCACAACCTTGGGCTGCAAACGCTGGTCGAGGGAATCGAGACAGCAGCACAGGCCGAGTTGGTCACATCCATGGGGTGCGACCTGGCCCAAGGCTTCCATCTGGCCAGGCCCGTCGACAGCACCGGGTTGCGGGCAATGAGTTTCAGCGGGGCCTCAGCCGCCCACCAGATTCGCGACGGCCTTGCGGCGCTGTCAGGTGCCGGCCAGCTTCGCGATAACGGGCGCCATGTCATCGAGTGACGATGCGCTGATCCCGATGGTGGAGATCCCGAGGGTCTCTCGCCGCTCCAATAGATCTTCGACAATCTGATCAACTGTGCCGCACAACGCGTGCGGGGTCCGGCGGGCTTGTTGTGGGGTCAGGCCGAACTCACCCGAAAGAGCGTCGAAGATCCCGTCGCGGTCATCGGTGATCAGAACCATGTGGATCCGGGTCTGCAACTCGATCTGTCCGAAGCGATCGCCGGCGGCCTCACGAATCCAGGAGATCTTCTCGATCGTCGCCTCAAAGGTTGCGCTTGGCCCAGCGGCAGCGTCTATCACGCCAGAAGTGAGAATCGGGTTGAGGCCCACGATGTCCGCATAGCGGCCCGCGAGTGAGAGCACCCGACGGCCACCGCCGCCGATCAACAACGGCGGCCGCGGTGACTGAACAGGTTTGGGAAGCCCCACCAGGCCATCGATTCGGTAATGCTCACCGTCGAAGTCGAACGATTCACCGGCCCAAGTCGCGATGATGATCTGGATGGCTTCTTCGAGTCGCTTGATGCGCACGCCAGGGCGATCCATCGGTATTCCCGATGCGCGGTAGTCATCGGTCATCCAACCTGCGCCGATGCCGAACTCCAGTCGCCCGCCGGAGAGAACGTCGACGCTCGCTGCGTCCTTCGCGAGCATCACGGGATGACGGTAATCATTGGCGAACACGAGCGAACCAACTCGTAGGGTCGTGGTGGCGCTAGCGGCGGCCATCAACGCAGGAATCGGCGCTAGGTGATCATCGAGGTGATCCGCAACGGTAAGCACCGCCACACCCAGATCCTCAGATTTGCGAGCCAGGGGAACCAACTCTTCGGGACCAGACATATGCGATGCCTGCACCGTGAACCGGAATGGCCGGGTTCTCTGGGCGGCTGGAATCTCGACGCTCGACATGACCCCAAAGCTAGCGTTGTCACAATGGTGCAGGATCAGCCCGTTGGCCACGATTCGTTGACAGATTTCTCGATGGAACCCTTTGCGTTCGAGGACATAACCCACAACGTGTTCCGCAAGGGCGCCGGGCCAGCGGTGATCGTTATGGCCGAGGTCCCCGGGATCACGCCGACAGTCGCAGATTTCGCCCGACGGGTAGTGGACCGTGGAATGACGGTCTACATGCCCGACCTATTTGGCGTTGCAGGAGCACCCAGGACCAACGCGAATGCGGCCAAGGTCCTGACCCGAATCTGTATCTCCAAGGAGTTCCAGGCCTTCGCCCTTCGTACCACTGCGCCTGTCTACGAGTGGTTACGGGCACTCGCCAGAAAGGCGGCCAACGACACCGGTTTTTCTGGGGTGGGTGCAGTCGGGATGTGTTTCACCGGCGGATTCGCGCTCGCGATGGCCACCGAACCCGAGATGCTCGCACCGGTGATGTCTCAGCCGTCGCTGCCAGTGTTCTTCAGACCCGGAGCCAAGACCGATCCCGGGTGTTCCGACGATGACCTGTTGCAGATCACGCAACGGTGCCGGGCAGGTGAGTTGAAGGTGATGGGCCTGCATTTCAGTGAGGACCGACTGGCGCCCAAGGAACGCTTTGCGATGTTGCATCAGGCATTGGGTCCTGCATTCATCGAGGTTCCAATCGATTCGAGCAAGGGAAACCCGTCTGGTCATCCACGCATTGCGCATTCGGTTCTGACCGAAGACCTCATCGATGTACCCGGGGAGCCGACCCACAACGCGCTCATGGGGGTGCTCGACTTCTTGGAGAATCGACTGTCGCGGGTTCCGCCCAAGTAATTTCGCGCTACAGCGCGACCTGCGATGCCTGTCGTGCGTGTGTAGATGTGTGAGGGCAGGATCGGCAGGTGTTTCCATGAACACTCCAGTGGGGGCAGACGCCGAGTTCATAGCACTGGTGAATTCTGAACACGTAGGTGCGATTGCCGCTGCAGCGATGATCGTGGGCAATTTCTCGGTTGCCGAGGAAATAGCCCAAGACGTGTTCGAACGCGCATATGGGCGTTGGCCCAAGATTCGAGACCTGGATCGACCCGGCGCTTGGATCCGCAGGGCAGTGATCAACCAGGCGATATCGACCACACGTCGCAATCAAAACGAACGTAAGGCGCTGAGGCGTGTCGAGACCTCTCAGGTGATCGATCTGAATCCGGCCTGGCATTCCACCGATTTTGAGTTGTGGGAAGCCGTTGCGGAATTGCCGACAAATCAAGCCACCGCTCTGGTGTTGCACTACGGGGCGGACCTGTCGATCGATGTGGTCGCCACCGAAATGGGTCTCTCGACGTTTGCCGTGAAATCGCTGTTGCACCGGGCCAGAGCCCGGTTGCGCGAAAGCCAACTTCTCAAGGAGGAGAGCCGATGACTGGGGATGAATTCGACTCGGAACTCGATGTCGAAATGGACTCGATTCTTCGCCGTGGCGGAGCCCAGCTCCGAGACGAAGCAAATGCCATAGATGGAAATCGAGTCATGATCGGCTCACTCAAACGGCAGGTGCACAGTGCCAGTCGCATGAACACGGCCCTCGCCAGTGTCGCCGTGATTCTCGCCGTGGCGCTTATAGCTGCGGTGGCCGCGATCGTTCGCGACCGGGGCGCGGTGACGGAGTCACCAAAACACGTTGGTGGGTCCACCCCGGCAGCGGTCAAGTTGGTGGATTCATTGCCACCGCAACCAGTTGATCCACACAAGGTGAAACTCGTTGCGTCGGTTGCCCGCTACGACACTTGTGCTTCCCTGGTCGACAAATTGCATCGGGTGGGTGCCGAACACGTCGGTAGCCGCGGGTTCGGTCAATACGGGTACGCAACTCCAATTGGTGGTTACTACGGAGCCGGGCTCGGGTATCAGCGCCGGTTCTCAGGCAGCGCAAATGAGACCGCCATCGCGTTCTCTAGCAGTGCAGACTCCGCGGGTGGTGCAGCTACCGGAGAGACACTTGGCACGAATGTGATCGTCGAGGGAGTCGACGAACCAGACACGGTGAAGGCGACAGGATCACTGGTGGTGGACCTCACCGGAACCAAGCTTCGTGTCACCGACACTCGCAGCGCATCGGTCCTAAGCACCCTCGAACTTGGGCAGGAACCGAGTCCGGGACAGGACACCGACGCGACTCCGGACCCCAATCCCACTTACTCCAATCCTGTTTCGCTTCTGGTCGAAGGGAACCGTGTGCTGGTGTTCGGGGTTGAGTCCGTTCCTAGGCCTGCACTGCCAGATGACCCATCGGCTGCCCGTCCATACGACGTCTATGTGACCCTCACATTTGTCGACCTGGCCGATCCGGCCCAACCAACGGTGCTCGACAGGGCCCGGATCGAAGGTTCACTCGTTGCTGCCCGCCGAGTGGGCGATCAGGTCAGGATCGTCACCAACTCCGACCTAGCCGAGCTGCCGATGGTCGTCCCCACAGGTGGCGATTCGGTAGCGGCAGCGCTTCGACAGAACAGGCTTGCTGTCGCCGAGTCAGCAGCCCAGGACTGGCTACCCGATTGGGACCATGGCGAGTCCACCCAATCCAAACGGTTGGTTGACTGCGCGAATGTTGTTGTTCCCGACACGTTCGCCGGAGTCCAGATGACCTCGTTGGTGCAGTTCGATCTGGATGGTCCGTTCGAACCCCAGGCCATGTCCATATTGGCCCCGTCAGAGAACCTGACCGCCAACGCGACCGACGTAGTCGTGGCATCACATGTCTGGGTTGATCCTGCCGAACAAAAGGGCGACTACAGCGACTGGTCCACTGCCCTGCACCGCTTTGAGTTCGGTGAAGGCGGTCCGACCTACCTCGCATCTGGGAGCGTGCCGGGATCTGTTCGTGACGAGTTCTCGCTATCGGTGCTCGATGATCGCACCATCGGAGTGGTCACCGTCGATCAGGTTCCGTGGAAGGATCGCGACAAGGCAAAGGTCACGGTTCGTACGCTTTCGGATACCAGCGATCTGTCCAAGCTCGTTGAAGTTGGCTCCTTGGAACCATCAGGTTCGGGAGAGTCGATCGGTGGAGTCAGGTTCATCGGTGATCGACTGCTTGTCTCGTCTGGCCCGCTTGCCACAGTCCTGTCAGCAGTGGACCTTTCCGACCCCGCAAATCTCAAGGATCTTGGCTCGGTCGGAACCGGTGGTGTGGGGGAGTACATCCATCCTCTGCCCGACAACCGTGTGCTGGTCATCGGCTCGACCTACATCACACACGGCAAAGACGTCCGATCAGCAATCCAAGTTTTATTGGTGGATCTGAACGGGGCGCCGGCGATATCCGCAACGTGGGTCAAGGAGTCGGCGAGTACCTCGGTCGGATATGACCACCACGGGTTCACCTGGTGGCCGCAGCATTCAATCGCAGCCTTCGGTATCTACAACCATTCGACTGGTTCGCTAGCCACACCCCCGCCAACGGCGGCCCTGTTGAACATCGGAGCCGATTCGATCTCACCGACGATCGTCACACCTCGGGACGCGGACCTCGGCCCCAAGTGCAAATGGGACGAACCTGTCACCGACGATTGCGACTCGAGCGGTGATCCGTCGGTGCAGCGAGTTCTGGTGATCGATGGTCAACCCTGGCTCTACACCACTGAATCACTCGAGCACTTGGATCCGCAGTCCTTCAACTCGTTGGCCCTGGTGCCGCTTCCACCAGCGATGTGACACAGGGGCACACCAGATGACTGTCTAGGTCAGCGGAGGGGCGACCTGTCCGACTTGTAGAAACCCGCAGGGGCGTGGGTTGAAATCGACAGGCGGTTCCACGAGTTGATTACCACGATGCTGAACAACAAGTTGGCGTAGGTCTCGTCGTCGAAACAGGCTCGGGCCTCGTCTTCGACCTCGGCTGGGACATGGTTCTCTGAAATCACAGTTACCGCTTCGGTCAATGCCAGAGCGGCGCGTTCCTCTCTGGTGTAAAGAGTCGACTCCTGCCAAGCGTTCAACATGTAGAGACGCTCCTCGGTCTCACCCATCGCACGAGCGTCCTTGTAGTGCATGTCAAGACAGAACGCGCATCCGTTGATCTGTGAAGCCCGCATCTTGACTAGTTCAAAGAGGAACGGATCAATCGGGCCCGCCTGACACGCCTCTTCAAGAGCCAACATCGCCTTGTAGCCAGCCGGAAAGACCTTGTAGATGTCGAAACGTTCCCGATGATGAGAATCGGTCATTGCAATCTCCTTTGCGTCCCTCGGGTTCGAATCGAGGGCTAAATGGTTCCTACCCGCTACGACCGCGAAGTTGTCAACAGAACCAGTCCATGGCGAGCAATCTGCCCGTGCCAGATGAGGTCAGATACGCGGTCGAGTTACCGGATCCGTCGCTTGGAGCGAACGCGATATTTGTCACCAACACGTCATCGACCGCGATGTGCTCAACGGAACTGCCATCGGGGGAGATCACGGTGATCCCGCCGTTGACCAGAGTGCCGACGCACACGTTTCCTTCCGGGTCGACCGCGAGCGAGTCCAGGTACTGCAGTCCTGGTAGACCTGCGAGCAGGTCCCCGTGGGGTTCGAGCAGTCCCGAGCCGACAGCCACGCCGGGTTCGGGAACATTCCATGACCAGACCCGGCCGGTGTAGGTCTCAGCTACGTACACCTTGTCTCCACTGGGTGACAGGCCGATTCCATTCGGTGCATCCAGAGGGAAGATCACCTCGCGGATCTCTGACCCGTCGGCCTTCGCGTAATACACAGCGGTGCGGTCACTCGACCGTTCCTGGCGCACTCCGTGATCGGTGAACCAGAACCCTCCGTTGCCATCGAAGACCAGATCATTTGGGGCGCGTAGTTGTTGACCGTCGCATTCGACATACAGCGTTTCCACCTCGCCGGTCTCCAAGTCGACACGCTGGATCGAGCCGCCGGCCCAAGTCGTCGGGAGCGGTCCGGGAAGCGTCAATCCTCCGAGGTCGATCCAACTGAAGGACCCGCCGTTATTGGCGATGTATGCCTTCCCGTCGGGACCTATGGCACATCCGTTGGGGCCACCACCACAGTTCGCGACCACTGCCAGTTCACCGTCGGGCGTGACGCGTGTGAGCGTGCCGCGTTGAATCTCGACCACGAGAACCGAACCGTCATCGAGTGGCACCGGCCCTTCGGGGAACTGCAACCCGGTCGCGATCGTGCGGTATTCGGTCGGAAGTTGTGGCGAGTCCATCGGCGCCACCGTACTGCGGGCATCCAAGCAGCGGTCGGGTTTCGTGATTTCAGCGGTGGTCTCGAAGTGCAGCGGCGCAGTGTGTCGTCTGGAGCGACCGAAGTGACATTCACCATGTTGAATCTGGCTAAGGGGTTGCGCTTATAGGTGGTTGTTCGGGGCTCCATCGGTTGCGGATCGCGCTTGTACCTCCGTCGACTCGGTCGAGCCGGTAATCGTCGTGGAGTGACGGCAAGAAGCATGACCTGGAGGACTGCCTGTCCGCAGTCCTGATGGAAGCCGAGACACGATCGGCTGAGCAACGCGAGTTGCTCAGGTTGGAAGAAGAAGAGGCCATGCACCAGCGGAGGATTCTGAGCCCTTCCTTGATGGTCGGAGCGTTTATGGGCCGGATCGGTCGAGACGTCTCGGGGGCTGGCCCACGGCCCCGTCTCCTCATCATGAGCCTTGACTCATAATGAGGTATGGCTCATAGTGTGTTGATGTGGGAGATCGAGGTCACCGACGAGTTCGTGGAGTGGTGGCGTGGGCTGACGTCCGATCAGCAGGAGTCGGTCACCGACCGCGTCGGTCTGCTGGCCGAGCGGGGCCCAGACCTCGGGCGACCGGTGGTGGATCGCATCCAGGCCTCACGTCACCACAACATGAAGGAACTCAGAGCAGCGAAAGGCGGTGCCCTGCGGGTGCTGTTTATGTTCGATCCACGCCGGCAGGTCATCCTGCTTTTCGGTGGCGACAAGAGCGGCGAGTGGAGCGCCTGGTACGAGTGGGCGATACCGATGGCTGATGACCTCTATGACGAATACCTCAATGAACTGAAACGAGAGGGGCTGATCTGATGGCACGAACCAAGTTCTCTGACCTACGCAAGGAGGTTGAGGCACGCCCGGATGCGGTGGAGCGTCTTGCAGCAGCGCGTGCTGAGACGCTCGCGGAGATACGTCTCTATGAGCTTCGCCACGGCGAAGCAGTGAGCCAGGCCGAGTTGGCCGGACGTTTGGATGTCACCCAGGGAGCGATCTCCAAGCTTGAGAACTCTGAGGACGTCCGCATCTCGACCTTGCGCCAGTACCTTGACGCACTTGGAGCACGCTTGGAACTCGTCGCTGTGTTCGATGACGAAGACCGGCGTGTTCCCATCCACCTCGGCAAGGACACCGCTGCCTGATTGGACCAATCTCTGTAGCCATGAGCGTGACGCCGATCATGATCAGCCCCAGCAGCAAGGTGGGCTACGAAGGCGTGATCACCTCGATGTAGGCGGCACAGATCGCCAACGTCCTCAACGCCTATGAAGGTGACGAGGGAGCCTTGGGCGGGCCCGGCACGTAGAACAGACGCGACGGGACGTCCGCACGTTGAACGACGCACCTATTCGACACCCCGATAGCGCGACTGTATGAATGAATGAGGAGCGATCATGATCGCAGTCGGGTGACCTGCCCTCTCCGCACTGGGCGATGATCCAGGGTTCACTGTCGCAATGGCCGCCGATCGTTCGTCCATGGCCTGGTTGGGACGAGAGATATGCCGATGCCGCTGACGGGCTCGAAGTGCTTTCTCTCGCGGAAGCAGTTGCGTGGGCCAATGATCTTGTGGAAAACGCGGAGCGATCCAGCAAAGGTCGGTGTTTCTAGTCGAGACGCGCGGCGGCGCACGGGATCAATGTCGGGAGTGGCAACTAGCCTTGTCCCATGCCATCCGACGACTTTCTTTCGGGCCTCAATCCCGCCCAGGCCGAGGCGGTCGTGCATCCTGGTGGTCCCCTTTTGGTGGTGGCGGGTGCCGGATCAGGCAAGACCCGGGTGCTGACGCACCGTATAGCTCACCTGATCGACGCCCGGTCCGTCTCGCCGTACAACATCTTGGCGATCACGTTCACCAACAAGGCCGCGAACGAGATGAAGGAACGCGTCGCTCGGCTAGTTGGTCCTGTCGCCAACAAGATGTGGATCTCGACGTTCCACTCGGCCTGTGTGCGAATCCTGCGCCGTCACGCGGATTCGATCGGTTACCCGACGGCTTTCACCATCTATGACCAGGCCGACGCCGTGCGACTCACCGGATACGTAATCAGGGACCTGAACATCAACCCCAAGCAGTTCGTTCCACGTTCTGTTCACGCTGCCATTTCGGCGGCCAAGAACGACGGGATCGATGCCTTCGACTACGCCGAGCGAGCAAGCGTCATCCACGAAAGACGAATCGCTGAGGTCTATGACGAATACCAGCGCAGGCTCAAAGCGGCCGGGGCCATGGACTTCGACGACCTCTTGGCGCTCACCGTCGAACTATTTCGGGTCGACAACGGAGTGTTGGAGCACTACCAGGATCGGTTCACCCACGTGTTGGTCGATGAGTATCAGGACACCAACGTCGTGCAGAACGACCTGGTGATGTTGCTCGCAGAGAAGCACCGCAACGTGTGTGTAGTCGGTGACACCGATCAGTCGATCTACGCGTTTCGCGGCGCTGATATGCGCAACATCTTGGACTTCGAAAACGCGTTCCCTGACGCGACGGTCGTTGTGCTCGAACAGAACTACCGCTCGACCCAGACGATTCTCGACGCCGCCAACGCGGTCATTTCCCACAACTCGAGCCGCAAACCCAAGGACCTTTGGACCGATTCCGGCAAGGGTGATCCGATCACCAAGTTCTTCGCTGAGGACGGTGATGACGAGGCGCAGTGGGTGTGCCGTGAACTCGCTCGCCTGCACGAAGGTGGCGACAAGCGTTGGTCCGACATGGCGATCTTCTACCGGACCAATGCGCAGAGCCGCGTCATGGAAGAACAAC
>JAGQSZ010000060.1 GCA_020439285.1 Microthrixaceae bacterium | reverse complement strand
CACGGAACCACCCCGCGGGACCACACCCACGCGCCCAAAAACAGAGCGGCAGGGATCTGCTGCAGTCGAGGAGAAGTCGGGCAGTCTTCAAGTCATGACATTTGTCTCAACGGAGGATTCGCTCTGGCGCGGTAGATCTGGCGTATAGATACATGGCCTTGCTCGATGGCGAGTATGGTGCGGCGCCCCGGTGGCGGTATGAAGGAGGCTCAGGATGGTCATCGTCCACTCGTTGAGACGATCGGTATTGGCACTCAGCCTTCTCGTCATAGCAGGTCTGTTCACAGGGCCATTCGCTCAGGCAGCTACATTGGGATCCAGATCAGTGGGCGTCGAAGCGATGTCTAGTAGGACCAACACTGACAAACGCTGCGCAGAACGCGGGCCAGAGTCAACGACTCGTTTCATGCAGTCTGCGGATGAACTCTTCGAACCATCAGATAACAGTTCATGTGGAGTGCCGGGATCGACCTCGCCAGCGTCAACTCTGAAACGAGTGGAGAACTCAGAAGATGCCCTGACAGAGTCCACCGGCTCATGGCTAAATCAAGGGCTGGCATTGCGACCGTGGAGCATGCTGTCAGATGCTGCCAAGGTTCGCCCGGTGATATCGGTTGAGGCTGGAAGCAAGCTTCCGTACAAGGGGGTCAAGACCCTAACGATTGACGGAGCGGTAGTTGGCAGCCAATTGAACCTAGGCGTGGCTGTGACCACACCTGATCAGACCTGGATTGACGTTGAGCCGGTCTGGATAAACAGTGAACACAACATCATCTACTTCGACCACGACTTCGATCCTGCGTTACTTGGTAAGCAGATAAAGCTCACGTTCTTCATCGAGGAAGACGAGGCCCACTTGCCGTCAAGCACATCTCCTCGTATCTATACCGTCGTTGATAGGCCGACTCCGGTGATCACTCTGATCTCTGATTCGGTGCAAAGAGCGGAAGGCGTTCTTGTCGTTGGTGTTCAAGTGACTGGCTACCCGTTTGTGGAGAACCTCAACGCGCACATCAACGTTGAGCCCGGTCCGAACTTCTCCAACCCGGACGAGCATCTCCGTCGAAACCTGAAGCCACAAGGTGGGCAGATCCTGTATCCCTACTCGTTCAGGTCCTACAAGGGTTCGACCCACAAGATGTGGGCATGGGTTGACGACTCGGGGTACACCAAGGCGGCGGACATGGGCGTCCGTTCGATCACGTTCAGCAATGAGGCGGTTGCGACCTATACGTTGCCAAGTGGCACATCACTACGAAGGGCCGGCACGCTACGAGCAGCAACCAGCGTGTCCATGTTCGACTTCCCAATGGTCCGATTCCTTCTGACAATCGTCGTCGACGGTCAGACCTTCCAGTTTCCGGGCGTCTACGACGTTCGCCCGATACCCGGACGTCCTGCAGTGACCGAGGGCGGGGTTTACTTCGACTACAGCATTCCCGACGATTTGGTCGGGAAGAAGGCAAAGGTCACGGTGTCGCACAAGATGTCAATGACCTTTGCCGCAGGTAGTAGTTCGCCTCGTATTTATGAAGTAGTGAAATGACCCGATCAATCACGGAGATCAAATGAAGTCACAAAGTCGTTGTGCGCGGGCAGGGCTTGCCATTGCCTTCGGTATCGGTTCTCTTGTCTTCTCTTCCCAAGCAGCGTCTGCCGAGGTACCCAGGAGCCCGATTGGCTGCGCGTTGTCTAGCCCCACTACCGGATTCTTCGCCGGTTCTACTGACGAGGCGATAGCTGCAGCATCAGGAGTTCCCGGGCCACCACGCGGCGGGGTGGTCGACCATTGGGACGGCCCGGTGCGTCCGATAGTCACTGTTCAAAGAACTGGTTCCACGCCATATAACGGGTTCATCCCACTGAAATTGACAGTCGACGGGTTGCCGATCAATGCGACTATCGAGTTGGCGGCCTCGGTTGTGACGCCCACCAGGTCGTTTGTCGACACGACTGTTATCGAAGTTCGAAACGGTGTCGCGTACTACGGCTACTGCTTGGGAGAGTCGACTCTCGGCTCTGACGTCAGAATCACGTTTTCGGTGGTTGACGACGACACCTTCCTGCCATCGAGTGCCAGCCCTCGGATCTATCGGATGACCGACCTGCCAACTCCGTCTATGACATTCGAACCTGGACCGTTTGTCGCAGCAACTGGAGAGTTCGTCGTTGGGGTCAAGGTGTCGGACTTTCCATTCGTCAACCACCTTCCGGTTCATATGATCATCCGATCCGGTGACGGCAGGGTGACCTTGGCCGAGAAGTTCAGTGGGGTCACGAACGGAGTTTCCACAATTCCGTACCGATTGGATGCCGCAGCGGGATCGGCACTTTCTATTTCCACAGCGATATACGCCAGCGACTTCGTCAAGGGTGCCGGGGCCCCTGTTAGAAAGACGGCTATCTCCGCAGGGCGTGTGCTCGCATATTCCTTGCCATCTGGAACGACTATGAAACGCAAGGGTCTACTGGTGGTAGCGACCAGCGAGATGCTTCCCGGCGATCAGAAGTTCTACTTGAATGTCGTGGCCGATGGGCGGTCCTTCGTATTCCCAGGGAAATTCGAATATGGGCGCAGCGGGGTGTCAGGACCAGGAGTTCACTTCGACTATGCGCTGCCAGAGGCCATGGTTGGGAAGTCGGCACGGATGACGATCTCCAATCCGATGTCCGCGCAATTTCTTGCTGGCAGTAGCTCGGCGAGAACCTACACATTGGTCAAGTGAACCCCGACGAAGGGTTGCCCAAGAATGCCATAGAGTGACCTTGGTTCAGGTGGCCAACAGCGGACCGGGAGGGAATCAAATTGTTTCGAGCCTTGCGTCGACCTCTTGGTGTGTCAGTGGTCCACGGAATAGTGGCAAGTGGGCTGGCTGTTGCTTTGTCGCTGGCTTTCCCGGCGCAGGCTCTCGCCGGTTCAGACGGAGCGCTGCCCTCAGAAGCTGCGAAAGCAATTGCACAGGCACAGGCCGAGCAGAAAGTCCGTCCGATCATCACTGTCCCGCCTGGGAACAGTTGGCCCTACAACGCCGTCTTCCCCCTCTACTTGACCATCAATGGTCAGCCGCTGGATGGCACCGTCCATTTCGGCGTTTCGGTCACGACCCCAACCGGAAGCTGGGTTGACCGTGACGTTGTTGACGTGATTGGCGGCAAGCTCGACTACTCGTTCACCAGTGACGATGGCCTGATCGGCCAGAGCGTGACGATGACCTTCTTCGTCGATGACGACGAGAACTATCTAGCGTCAAGCACTACTCCGCGTACATATCAGGTGATTGACCTGCCGGTGCCAGTGCTTACCTTCAACCCTGCTCCGATAGTTCCTCACAATGGTGAATTCAGCGTCAAGGTGTCATCTTCGTACGTGCCCGCTTCGGCCCTTCCCGAGATCTGCATGACCAAGGACTTGGGGGCGTGGACTCCGTCGTTCACAGTCCACGAGAGCAATACCGCATGCGTGAAGCCACAGAACGGCGTGGCGAAGTTCCCGTTCGACGTTGTTGATAGTCCGGAGCAGGCTGATTCCCTTCGGCTGATGGTCTACGCCAAGGCAACCAGCATCACTCGAGCTTCGAGCCTGCCTCACCGCTATGCCCAGATAAGCGAGGAGTCGCCGCTGCACTACTCGCTGCCTCGCTCAGCGACTCTGCGACGTGAGGGGGTCATGTTCATCGTGCCCTCGCATCCGAGTGGGTCCACTTCCGTCGCCAAGGCCTTTGTGGGGACAAAGTTCTACATGGACGTGTTGATAGAAGGTCGGGCTTACAGATTCATCGGTTCTGCAACATGGTGGAATGAGCCGGGTCAGGACACCGTGGTTGAGGGAGTCCCATTCCGCTACTCCCTACCGGCCTCTGCAGTTGGCAAGAAGGCACGGATCGTTGTCTCAAACGCACTCGATTCCCAGTATCAGGCGAACTCCAGCTCCGAGCGATACTACGAGATCGTCAAGTGAACTAGGCACACAGCGGAACCAGCTGGTGACCGCCTCGGACTATTCGGGTAGCAAGCTCAGGTATCGAACTCCAGCATCGGTCCACACTGATGGATCGAGTACTCCGCGGCCATCGACCATCACCTGAAGTCCCTCGAAGGAAGCCGGGACCAACTCGAGGTACTCCGGATGATCGGTGTGCAACACGACAGCATCGAATTGCCCGGACGTGTCAGAAGGCTCGAAATCAAAGGCCCTTAATTCGTCTGCATCGTAGAGCGGATCGTTGACGAAGACGGTCGCGCCAAGTCGTCGGAGTTCTTCGACCAATGGGAAGGTGCCAGAGAATGCCCACTCCTTGACTGCGCCCCTGTAGGCGAGTCCAAGCACCAACACTCGGCTTTGCGAGATCGGCTTGTCGAGCGCTCCGGTGAGAAGCCCAGCGAAATACGCGGGCATCTTCTCGTTCGCCTCGCGAGAGGCAGCCGGAACCACAGCAGACGGATCATTCGACAGATACAGGCGGGGATAGACCGGGATGCAGTGGCCGCCCACCGAGATGCCCGGCTGGTGAATGTGAGAGAACGGCTGGCTGTTTGCGGCGTCAATTACCGAGAAGATGTCGATCCCCCGCGATCGGGCGAACACTGCGAACTCATTGGCCAGGCCGATGTTCACATCCCGGTATGTGGTCTCTGCGAGTTTGACCAGTTCTGCTGCCTCAGCGGTGCCGACGTCCCATACGCCGTTGGGGCGTGCCAAGTCGTCACGTTCGTTGAACTGCAGGACCGCTTCGTAGAAGTCGATAGCCCGTTTGGTCGACGCAGCGTCCAAACCGCCGACCACCTTCGGATACTTCCGGAGGTCAGCAAAGATACGCCCGGAGTAGACGCGCTCTGGGCTGAAGCACACGAACAGGTCCTCACCCAAGGTGAGCCCCGAAAGCTCGGCGAGTCGTGGAGCGAACCGGTCCCTGGTGGTGCCGACTGGAAGCGTTGTCTCATACGAAACCAAGGTTCCTGCGGTCAGCCCCTTGCCGATCGCGTCAGTGGCTGCATCCATTGCCGTGAAGTCCGGTCGTGCCTGATCATCGACGATCAGCGGTACGACCACCACGACAACTTCGGATCGAGCGACCTGAGTGGTCACGTCCGTGGAGGCGTCCAATCTGCCTGCGGCCACCTGCTCTGCAAGTTTTGTGTCGAGGTCGGCTTCGCCGGGGAAGGGCACCTGAGCGGAGTTGATCAGGTCAACAGTGCGTTGGCTGATGTCAGCACCATGGACATTGTGGCCCGATTCGGCGAACTGGACGGCGAGGGGAAGGCCGATCTTCCCGAGTGCGACAACTGCGATTTCCACGGATCGGATCGTACTAACCAGATGACCCGCGCCACGATTCCCGCGGATTGCTCTGTCGGATCGGACAGAATGGAGCGATGGGCGCTGTGTCATGGAATCGAATCAGGCGACAGAGGGTCGCCGAATTGACCCGACATGCCCGGACGCAACGCAATCACGGAGTTGCTACGGGCGTTACCCCCGTGTTGATCACGGTTCGAGACCGGCTCGAGCCTCTCGAGGAACTCGTCGCAAAGCTTGAGTCGACCGGTGGTTGCGAGATTGTGTTGGTGGACAACGATTCGACCTATGCGCCCCTAGTTAGCTACTTGGATCGGTCTCCACACAGGGTGATTCGACTGGGCGCAAATCTGGGCGCACGCGCAGCGTGGATCTCAGGGCTGGTGGCCGAGTTCGGATACGACCGGCACTACGTGGTCACCGATCCCGATGTCGTGCCTGATGACTCGTGTCCCGATGATTTCCTCGTCCGGTTCTCGAGTTTGTTGGAACGGTATCCGGACGTGGGTCGAGTCGGTTTCGGGCTCCGTATCGATGACTTGCCTGCTGAGCTGCCCCGAAGCCGACAGGTGGAAACCTGGGAGAGCCAGTTCTGGAAACACGAACGTGAGCCGGGCGTCTATGAAGCAGATATCGACACTACGTTCGCGCTTTATCGCAGAGGTCAACCTGTTCGGGGTTCGGTTGCGCTTCGGACAGGGTTTCCATATGTCGCCCGGCACTTGGCCTGGTACGAAGATCCCGATGACCCGACAGAGGAGGAGCGCTACTACCGCGCTCATGCGGATCAAACAATCAACAGTTGGAACAACTCCGACTTGCCGCCACACCTACAAAAGATGATCGAGGACCGCGACATCGGCTGAGTCAGCCGGATTTGGACTCGGTCGCGCGACCAGCAACTAGTCCCTTTACTCGCCGACCCAGGGACGGTAACTCGCGCCAAGGTGTGGTCATCCGATGCTTCTTCAAGTCCCAGTGAAGCGCCTCGATGTCCTCTTCGAGGTTCCGAACCTTCTCGCGCAGGATGAAGTTCTCCTGCAGCAGGGTCCGATAGCGGCGAGCGAGTTCCTCGCCCGTCGGTTCTGGACCCGGTGCGGGGTTGTCGCCGGAAGTCATCCCCGCACGACAGAGATGACCGAATCGATGATCTGATCCAGGTCTGAATCGGTCAGGTGTGGATGAACGGGCAGCGAGAGTGCCTCCGTAGCGGCTCTTTCAGCTTCGGGACATTGCTCGATGATGACGCCCGGATGATTGCGATAGCAGTCGTAGTCGTATGCGGCCTTGGGGTAGTAGACGCCGCAGCCGATGCCCTTTTCGGTCAATTGCTCGATGGCCTGGTCGCGGGTGACGGCAGCGCCCTCACCGATGCGCACGGTGTACTGGTGGTACACGTGGGTGTACCCATCAGCGACCGGCGGGGGAGTCAGTCCATCAACATCGGCGAAGGCCTCGGTCAAGCGCTCGGCATTTGCCCTGCGAGCGGCGTTGATCTCATCGAGTCGTTCCATCTGAGGAATTCCGAGTGCAGCCTGCAGATCGGTCATGCGGTAGTTGTAGCCAACCATCTCGTACTGGTAGCGGGCACGCATCCCCTGATTGCGGAGCATTCTGAGCCGGTCCGCCAAATCGTCGTCGTCAGTGGTAACTGCTCCGCCCTCACCAGTGGAGATGTTCTTCGTCGCGTAGAAGGAGAACGATCCCAGGATCGAGCCCGCACGGCGAGTAGCTGTCGCTGCACCGTGAGCCTGGGCGGCGTCCTCGAGAATCTTGATATCGCGGTCGCCGATCACCGTGCTGATCGCGTCCAGATCGGACATTTGGCCATACAAGTGGACCGGCATCACGACCTTGGTTCGATCGGTGATCGCTGAATCCAGCTTTGTTGGATCGAGCGTGAAGTAATCCGGCTCGATATCGGCGAAACGCACTGTTGCGCCAACGTGCAGCGCGGCGTTCACCGAAGCAACGAAAGTAAACGGACTGGTGACGAGTTCGTCGCCGGGCCCTACTTCCAGAGCTTGGAGAGCGGCGACGAGGGAGAGTGTCCCGTTGCTGACCGCCACGGCGTGTCGGGTCCCAGCCATGTGAGCGACCAGTGACTCGAACTGCTCCACCATCTTGCCTTGGGCTAGTGACCCCGAGTCGAGAACCTGATTGACGAGTTCACGCTCTCGGTCGCCAACGCGGACGACGGTGATCGGGATCATGCAGGAACCTCCGGGCGTGGTCGATTTACGACGGATTCGACGCCAGCACCGGTGCCGAGCGCGAGCAATCAGGGTAGTTGCCACCCGGGGGTTCGTGCACCCGGGTATTAGCCTGATGCGATGGCACTTCGTTTCGTCATTATTGGAGGGGGACCTGCTGGGACCCAGGCGGCAACCACGGCCGCTCGCCTGGGGGCTGAGGTGACTCTCATCGAGCGCGACATAATCGGTGGCGCAGCGAATCTGTGGGACTGCATTCCGTCCAAGGCGATGATTGCAACGGGCGGGCAACTGATGCAGTTGCGTCACACCACCGACATGGGACTCAATGCTGGAGCGGCCCAACTCGATTTGGTTGCACTACGCGGTCGGATCGAGGGGATCGTGGACGCCCTGCAGGCCGGCAACCGGAGACTGCTCGAGAGCCAGGGCGTGAACATGGTCAAGGGCACCGGACGGATCTTTGATCAGCAGACCGTGCTCGCCACTACAGCCGAGGGCGACCTCACATTTGAAGCTGACGCGATCATGGTTTCCACCGGCAGCCGCCCTCGTATTCCTGACTGGGCCGCGCCTGACGGGGACCGAGTTCTGACCACGCGAGATGCCTATCCGCCGAAGGAGCTTCCAGAGCATCTGATCGTCATCGGCTCGGGCGTCACAGGTGTCGAATTCGTCCATATGTTCTCAAGCTTCGGGTCGAAGGTCACGCTGATCGTTTCCCGTCAGCAGGTTCTGCCCTCTAAGGACCCCGAGGTCGCAGCCGAGTTGGAGAACGATTTTCTGCGTCGGGGAGTCTCTCTATTCAAGGGCGCCCGTGCCGTTGGGCTCGACCACACCGAGGACGGCGGGATCGCTGTCCGCTGCGATGACGGGCGGGTCGCGCGGGGGAGCCACGCTCTGTTGGCAATCGGTTCGATCCCCAACGTCGAGGGTGTCGGGCTCGACAAGGTTGGTGTCGAGATGAACGGGTCGTGGGTGAAATCGCTTGACCATCACCTGCGGACCAACGTGCCTCACATCTATGTTGCGGGTGACGTATCCGGAAAGCTGCCTCTCGCGTCTGTGGCATCTATGCAGGGCCGCAAGATCGCCGAACACGTAATGGGCCTGCACAAGGTCGACCATCGCCACATCGACTACGAGAAGGCCGCCTCGGCGATCTTCACCGAGCCCGAGATCGCAGACGTGGGCCTGGCCGAGGCCGACGCGTTCGCCGAGGGGCGCAAGGTTCGAGTCACGAAGGTCCCATTCGTGTCGCTCGCCAAAGCGTTGATCAACGATGACCCTCGTGGATTCGTCAAGATCATCTCTGACCCGGCGACCGGAGTGGTCCTGGGCGGGTCGATAGTCGGACAGCACGCAGCAGAGTTGATCTCGGTGATCGCATTAGCTGTCACCGCGAGCCTGCGGGTCAACGACATTGCGGAGAGTCTGTTTGTCCATCCGGCGCTCGCCGAGGCTTTGGCCGAAGCCGCCGAGTGACGCGGTGCCGAGTGACGCTGAGCCCCGGTTGGCATCACCGGGGTCATCGACCGAAATCAGAGCCATCCATCTCGGTGAGGTCGCCGGAGTCGCTCGGACGCTCGTCGACGGTCTCAACAGCGTGGGATTCCGCGCCGTTCAGCGGCAGTTGCCGGCTCCCGCTCCGGACTCCAATCTGGTGGCAAAGGCTCTGACGAGTGCGCCCAGGATCGCCTCCGCCAAACGAATCAGGTCTGAGCTCAAACACACTGGTGCAATAGCGCACGTTCACTATGCGACGTCGGGACTCTGGTTCCTGGGGTGTCACCCGCTAGTTGTCCACTGTCACGGGACCGATGTGCGTTCCCCGGGGAGCCTGCAACAGCGGATCCTCAACAGGGTGTTTGCAGGAGCGGATCTGATCATCGCAGCAACTCCGGACCTGATCAGTCGGCTACCAGATGGAGCGTGCTACCTGCCCAACCCGGTGGATACCGAGAGGTTCGCGCCCGACGCGAGTGGCTCTGTGTCTAGCCGTGACGTCCTGGTGTTCGCAGCGCTCACCGATATCAAGGGCGCACCTGAGATTCTCCGGATCGTCACTCAGTTGAAGCGTGCCCGTCCCGAGCTGAGCATCACTGCCATTGATCACGGGTCCTACGCGGACGACTTTCGGGCGGCGGGAGTAGAGATGATTGGATTCATGGATGCTTCCGAGTTGCCTGGTTTGATCAGCGATCATCGAATTGTGATTGGTCAACGAAAACTAGGAGTCGCCGGAACGTCTGAGCTTCAGGCGATGGCCATGGGTAAGCCGGTCGTCATGCCTTTGGATGATTCGATCGATCCCATGGCTCAGCCGCCGGTCATCACAGATGCCGATCCCGACCGTGTGGCCGAATGGATCTTGGACCTGCTCGACAATGACGAAGAGCTTCAACGGTTGGGTGTGGTCGCAAGGGAATGGACTGTCGAGAACCACGGTGTCGTCAGCGTCACACGCCGACTGATTGACCTCTACGGCACCCTTGTGTGATCAGGCTTGGTGAACACGCCGACTAGATGCGAACGCGTGAACCGCAGAGAGCTGAGTGTCGAGTAGAGCCGGGGTCGGTCACCGAGGCGTCTCGCGAGTTGAGGAACGAGAGTCGCTGACTGCGTGTCGAGGTCGAGGTCCGGAAAGATCCGTGCGATCTCGCGGCGGTTGATCCCAGTGATGTTTCGGTTCGCTGGGTTGGGAACTCGCATGTCATACCAGAGCACATGCCCTCCGTCTCGAAGGACCCTGGTCACGTCTGACCCGATTCTCGCTCGAACATCTGCATCGGGAACCGACGACAGCACCGTCGACAGCACCACCAACTCGAAGCTGGAATCCGGGAAAGGCAACATCGCCCCATCAGCGCACGCAACACCGGCGAGCGAGCCGGTCTCAACCGCGGGGATGAGTCGCTCAAAGAGAATGTCGACCCCGAAACGCGCACCTAGGTGCAGTGTCGGGGGAAGCAGCGTCGACGATCCGCACCCCACGTCGAGAGCTGCCAACGCCGCGCCACCGGTCACGCCGTTGGCAGCCAGCAGGTCTACGAGTAGTCGTTCTCGTTCATTGAGAATGAACTCGTTGCCGGGATTGGAACGGGACCAGCGGCCCGTGGCCTGGTTCTTCTCGGCGTAGCCCTGATAGATCCTGCTCAGTTCATCGCGATTATCAGGCATCGGGCATCACGTTCAGTAGATCGAAACGGCGGACCATGCATGGTCGCTGTGAGGAACATCGGTCAGCACGGTTGCCAGTTTCGTCGCTCCGGAAGAACGTGCGTCGGCAACGGTTGCTTGGAGCAGGACCTGGGTGACCGCACCAAACGGGATCACAAACACGAATGCGGTCTCGGGCTCGCCATATCGGCTGTAGGCCGCTTCTCGGTCCACTACCAAGATCTCTTTCCCGGTGATGGTCGGAAGCATCTCGGCGAGTTGAGATGCGCCAGACCCGGCAAGATCAACGAGAAGGACTTGATTCGCGTCGCTGTCGTTTGTGAACCGGCCTAGGGTTCGGCTGATGATCGTTACTTGGGCCGCCGGGTTCTTCTTCTCCACGACGCCGAGCACGTGAACCTGTGGCACGTCACGTTCGATCTGGATTCGTCGTCTGATTCGGCCATCGACCGCTTGAACGATCATGAGAACGCCGAACGCCACTAGTGCGCCCCCCAGGAAACCGGCAATCGGGAGTGCAACGCTCGACTCAGCCGGAGTTGTAGTTGGAGTCGACACTGTTACCAAGCCAGTTTCAAGACTCTTGAGCTGGGCATTTGCTTGGGCCAGATCTGAGCGAGTGGTGGCGTCATCGCTCATGGCCGCCTGAAGCTGGAGTGTGAGAGGGCTAAGCGGCCCAACTTGCACACCGGAGTCTGAAGCGGACTGAATCTGTTCGTTGATCTGGGCCAGTCGCTCCTCGTTTGCGGTGCGTAATTGTTCAAGCCCGCTAATGCGAGTTTGAACTCCCTGAGCGGCCTCGTGAATCGCGACCTTCTTAGCTTCAGCAGCCACCGCTGCGAAGGCTTCTTCAGCTTTGGCTTCAGAACTTCCGGAAGTCGTAATTGTTAGTGCACCTGCCGTCTGGTCACCGGTGACCGTCACGTCGGTGTCGCTGGGGAGGTCCAAGTTGTCTGACGCGGACGCGACTCGACGGGCCAGGGAAATAGGGTCGAGTACCGGTGTCGAGGAGTCTGGTTTGACGCTGGCATTGGTTACGTTGGCCAATGTCAGCTCCACCGTTCCTTCCGAAACGTACGTGGTCGCGCCACTCGACAGCACCATCACGGCGACAGCCAAAGCTACGGCAGCGCCCACGATCAGGTACCAATGTCGCCTGGCCATACGTAGGGCACCGCCCGTGACGCTGTCGTAAACGAAAACCGTGGATTCCATGCTTCTCTCAATCGGATGGTGCTCTAAGCCGAACTCGCAAATCCTGTTCGGGGTTGGAAGTTAGCGGCGGCGCCGGTTCATGGCCGAACGCGCGGCGTTCGTTTAGCCGTGCGATCAGCCACACAACTATCACGAGATCCAGAAATCCTGGAAGGAAGCTGAGGATATTTCTGAAAATGTCGCTGGATGTCGTCAGGACAGCCATAATCACGCCGAGTCCCCTCAGCGCCGACCGACTCGCAAGTGGTAGCTGGTCGATCGCCCGGTCTAGGACGACCAGGGTGACAGCGGCAGCGAGCGCCCACAGAACGACGCCCAGAAACCCGAAGTTTGCCCAACCAACTCCCAGGAAAGAGCCGTTCGCGTTGCCGACGATGTTGCCGCTGCGCTGGTAGTACCGAAGGTAGATGTACTGAGACAGGTCGAACGTCTCACCCCCGGTCAAGTACGAGAGTTTCGGGATCGATGCTCCATGAAGGTGCTCGTGATACCGCGGGAATTCAATGAAATACCGGGTCATCACCTCTGCGGGAAGGTGAAATATCCTGCGTCGCAGTCCGATGAGAACTTCGATCAGGCTTCCTGCTCCACTGAGGATCCCTACCGCAACAGGGAATGCTGCTGCGACTGCAACGAGGGCGCCGACCACCTTCGCCGAGAGTTCCTGCCCTTTGGCAAGGAGTACGGCAATCCCGCACACCACCAGCAGCTCACCGACGACTGCTCTTTCGGTGGTTAGCAGAGCGAAGAACACGCCCAGACCTGCAACGAGCATCGCTCCAATCTCGGACGTGCTTCTTCGTCGCCATTCATCACGCGGGACTGAAACTGCCGAAGCTGCAAACCATCCTCCTGCAAACATGATCAGAAGGTTCCGGAGGATGCCAAGAACCAACCTCAACGGAGCTGACCCCAATTGGCTGAAGGCTGCTTGTCTGTCGGCTGCTAGGTCGTTGCTCGAAGTTCCGGTAAGCAAGTTGAAAAGAGGTGGCAGTCCCGAAGAGACAAACCACAACGGCAGGACAACAATTGTGAGTACGACTATTGCTGTGGGGAGTAGGCGTTCACTTCTTCCCACCTGCGGTATCCGCACGCTCAGATCCCTGGTGGACCATTTCGACAATGTGAGGAACACCAATGCCATCGCTGCAACGGCCGCGGCTAGCGAGAAGATCATGGCTCGTGGAACGAGTTCGTTGTATGTGGGAATGACGTCCGGTAAAGGGGCAAGGATCAATAAGGAGTTGGCGGCCGTTGCAACGCCCACCAGCCGTAGCCGACGGACCTGAAACATGCTGGGAGCGTGAAGAGCCACACTGAGAAGGAGCACCTCAGCGGCCGCCAAGACAACCCAATCAATGGGACCTATGACGCCAACGCTGCCGATGGACGATGCAGCCGCCCACAAATGACGGAGAACAGCAAAGGTAAGACATGCCGTCACCGTCCGTGGAACCCTGGTAGTCGGCTTGCCTGTCATTGAGCGCTGTCCGCTAGATCCCTCGCAACTTGCGAGGCTCGTGCTTCCCAAGTGTGGGCAGAAGCGGCGTGTTCGACGTTCTTGATCATCGCGGACACAGACTCTGGATCGTTGGACAACTCGGTGAGTAGTGGAACCAGATCGTC